>JAJPZM010000112.1 GCA_021204335.1 Parabacteroides sp.
GTCTGGATATGAAAGACATCGACATGAAGACCAGTTTTCGCGCCGTAATCGGCTTCATCATCCAGTCCGGCTATTCCCGTATTCCGGTGTATGCCGATTCGGAAGATAATATTAAAGGGATCCTTTATATAAAGGATTTGCTGCCTTATATCGAAAAACCTGATACGTTCCGTTGGCAAAGCCTGATCCGTCCGGCTTATTTCGTGCCGGAAACGAAAAAGATCGACGATCTGCTGGAAGAATTCCGTACGAATAAAATACACATGGCGATCGTGGTCGACGAGTTTGGGGGCACCTCCGGTATTGTGACGATGGAAGATATCCTGGAAGAGATTGTCGGGGAAATATCCGACGAGTACGATGAAGATGAGAAACAGTTTATCCGTCTGGCAGACGGCAGCCTGATCTTCGAAGCGAAGATTCTGTTGACCGACTTCTTCCGGGTCATCAATGCCGACCCGTCGGAATTTGGAAAACTGACGGAAGATGTCGAGACCCTTGCCGGTCTCCTGCTCGAAATCAAAGGCGATTTCCCACGCCGCCGCGAGATTATCGATTACAATAAATACCGTTTCCAGATCCTGGAGATGGATAACCGCCGGATCCTGAAAGTCAAATTCAACTGCATCCCCGAAGGGGAACAGGGAAAGAAAGGGGAGGAGTGATGAAATACGTTGTGCCGGGTGGGTTGTTGCTGTTTCTTTTCCTGTGTATTTCCTGCGTGGAATATACGCCGAAACCGCGCGGATATTTCCGTATTGAACCGCCCCGTGCCAGCTATCAGGCATTGCCGTTGGATAGTTTGCCTTATACCTTCGACGTCTCCCAACTGGTCACCGTCGAACTTCCGGAAATCGACAGTCCGGAAGGCTGGATCAACTTATCCTATCCTTCGTTGGGCGTAAAAATCTATTGCAGTTATTTGCCTGTGACGCCTGTTTCATTGAAAACGGCGGAAGATGAATCGCGTCTGCTGGTCTCCCGTCAGACCAAACAGGTGAATACCGTGAAGGAACAGGTGTATAGCAATCCGGAAGAACAGGTTTATGGTTCTCTGTTCCTGTTGGACGGCGGGTCTGTTTCCCCCGTCCAGTTTATGCTGACCGACAGCGTTTCCAACTTCTTCCGCGGTGCGTTATATTACGATTGCCAGCTGAATGCCGATTCGTTGGCACCGCTCACCGATTATCTGCGGCAGGACATTATCGAACTGATCCAATCCTTTAGCTGGAAAAAGTAATGCCTCTCCTGTTTACATATACGAAACCGCATCTGGGTGTCTGGAAGATAGAGGAAAGTTCGGACGAATTGCTGTCGATGCTGTGCCTGACGTCTGATTACCTTCCTTTCCTGCAAAAAATAAAGACGGAGAAACGCCGCCGGGAATGGTTGGCTACGCGGGTGCTGCTGAAAGAGCTGATGGGGCAGGAGTTGCTGATTGCCTACCACGACGACGGTGCGCCTTATTTGCCCGATTCTCCTCTTTCGCTAAGTATTTCGCATACCGATGGCTATGCCGCTGTGCTGTTGCAGGAGCAGCCTGCTGCCGGAATAGATATAGAATACCGTTCCAACCGCGTCGTGAAGATACGCAGCCGCTTTATGTCTGCCCAAGAGGATGCCTCGGTTGATGCCGATCATGAAGCCGAACATCTGCTCATCTATTGGTGTGCCAAAGAAGCCCTGTTCAAGATGATCCGTCAGCAAGACGTCGACTTTATCGATCATTTGCATATCGTCCCTTTCGCTTATGCTGCTTCCGGACAAATTAGCGCTACTGAAACCCGTTCCGGCGCAGCAGGTTTTTATACCTTGAACTATGAAGTACATCCTGACTTTATACTGGTTTACAGCATATCCTGATTAAAGTTAATAATGTTCGTGCACATCCATAATCTTTTTAAGTTAATGTTATCTACAACCATACAATAATTAATGATTTACTATTTTTCAGATTTGATCCTATTGTTTATTGCGACAGGTAGGGGCGAAAGATGTTTCGTCCCTACCGGACACACATTGCTACAATATGACTCTATTCTTTATTCATTAAAACCTTTCTTTCTTTCATTTATCCGAATCGAAACTATATCCGTCCGGATCTTTGTATTATCGTGCTATAATTATTAAAATCTTTAATTATTAACATCCCGGACACAACGAACATAGTGGTATCGATTTATGGAGTCGTTACCGAAATTACCATTGGTGAGGTCCGGTAGACAATACCATGTTGGGTAGCCATTAGAGACAGAACTGCTCCAGTAGCCACCGCTAATAAACTCAGCGCAGCCGCTTTTCTGTAACATATCTTGATTGTCAAACATTGCTTTCAACTCTATCATAGTTGGAATACGCCAATCAGGACCTTTGTCACTACAATAACTTACAGCAGTAGAATAATCGGAAATTTCCCCTTTCTCTGTTTTTTCGACCTCTATAGAATACACCTTAGATAAAGTACATGATGACGAAACACCATTTCTATCAGAACCGTAACCAGTACCATTTGCATAATTAAAAGGTGGATAAACTTTATAGCTGCTAGTTATCGCTGCCTTATAATTTTAAACTATTGTGTCATTTATTGTAACTATATTATTTATACCTGCCGCCTGGGTCGCTTTAATCTCAGTAGAACGATCAGAACTTGTCCCTATTACCGATACGATAAATGTACCCGTACGTTCTGCCCCGGTATTAGCGGTGGTAGCCGTAAACGTTAAATCAGCATTACCGCTCCCCTTATCGGGAGAGACTGTTATGTCATTATCGGTTGTTGGATATATTGTCCAGGGTAAACCCTCAGTAGCTGTTACCGAACCGTAAGCTTGGCTTCCTGCAATTGTATCGATCATTTCTATCGGACCGGTAGCACTGAATAAAGACCCCTTTTGAGTGACGGTTATCTCCCCTGTCGGACCGAAGGTTTTATCTCCTGCACGGACTGTTATATACCCGGTACGGGAATCAGCATTCGGGTTGATTGCGACATTATATGTAAGACTTTCGGCAGAATCGGTGGTTGGACCGCCGGAAGGTGTGGATAAGTTGATCCAACTGCCGTCCGTTACGCTGGCCGTCCAGTTTAAGCCGAGGGTAGCAGTAAAAGAAGATTTCAGGTCTTTGTGTGTTTCGGCAGAGACTTCTTTGGTGGAGCCGATTACTGTGGAAGCGGCTTGGGTTACATTTATTTCTTTTCTTAATCCGTCGTAATCCGCTTCAATAATCGAGGCACCGGCTTTAACCGTTATCTTCCCGCTACGCCCTGTTGCCAACGGGTTCGGAGAGTTCGATCGAACCTTCAGGATTTGAGAACTACCTTCTGCATTTCCCGAAGTTGACAGATTATCAGCCGCCCAGCTTAACCAGCTTTCGCTCAACGTGGCATCCCATAATAACCCTTTTGTAGCAGTAAACGAAGAACTGCTTGTCGCATCTGCCGTTGCAGCCAAAGAAATAGCATCCGTAGTACTCAAACTTGAAGCACTTTGAGTAATCGTTACTTTCTGATCTTCCCCATTGATATGGACAGGAAAATCGACACTTCTGTCTTCTGCTCTCGGGTTAGCTTCCATTGCCTGGAAAGTCAGTTGGTACGGGCCCTGGTAAGCAACCGTCGCACCACCCGAAACCGTTTTACCTTCGATCAATGCCGACAACCACTGCGGCATATCGAAGCTCCATTCCTGCCCCGGACGGGCTGTGATCTGGACCTTTTTCTCTCCCCCTTTTTCTGCCGGCATCTTCTCCGTATCAAATTCGACAGGCGGGATCTCTCCCACAGTAATACGTTCGTCGGAAACATCGATCCCGACCAGGGTTACATTTACCGTATAATGGGAATTGCGTATTATATCGTAGTTGTTTTGATCACTTCCCGGGTAAAAACGGAAAGTTACATTCTTATAGGTCACACCTCCTTGTACAGCCTCGCCGGTCAATTCGATATAAGTGGCATTTGAAATGCCTTTTCCGGTCTTTTTCTTTTCCGAATCGACAGCATCATCACCGGTTACCGTACCTGCCATGTTCTTAGGCAGATACCAACACATAGCAGCATCACTCTTACTAGCTGTTCCGCTGTATGTCCTGTACCCGATATTCGTTAATTGCGTTTCCGGAGCTGCAATCTGTACTCTGTCCGGAACAGAATTCAAAGTAACGGAAAAAGGTGTAAACGCAAAATCGCTTTCGCTTATCTTATAGGTAAATGTTATTTTGCCACCAGGCGGGTCAGGTCAACGGTAAGATTTTTCATTTCGCCTTCTTTCACAATCCCCTCCCACATTCCGACCGCATAAACGGGATTCCAGCAAACCGTCATCGGTAGAAGAATAGGTTAAAACATGTTCTTTCAATGTTTCTTCTTTAGCAATCTCCCCTGCTGCTTCCGGGTTTTCTGAGTTCACCACAAACCAGACATGGCTTTTCGCACTGCTGTTGTTGCTTTGCTTCAACTTGACATTCACCACTTTGCCATCATCCATCGATTCGAAATATTGGCTAAACATGCGACTACCTGTTGCGGCATCGTATTGTCCGATCCAGATGGTGACTATTTTTGTTTCCCGGGAATCATCCAAGGCTTTTTCCGCACGTGTTTGCAGGGTGTCACCCGTTGCACTACGCGTTGTCTGGCTGTCCAGCACATGCAGATTGAAACCGGCTTCCACGTCCCTTAAGGCATGAAAGGGAATGTCATTTTCTTCCACTTCTGCTTGTGTACAGCTCGTAATGCTCAGAGCCAGCCATACTAAAACTAACCCAATATGTAACCATTCGATTTCCATTAAAGGTCTGAACTTTGTTTCTTTTGCTCGTTTCATGTTCTTGCCTTTTTTAGAGGAGTTGCCTTGGTTCGTTTACTACCGGTGTGATTCGTTAACTTGGTTGTTGCCATTTTAACTGCCAACGATGACTGGTCAGTTAAAAATAGATTTTCCCTTTCCATATTAATACTATGTTGTATATCCACCAATCCCCAGAGTTGGATGGTTATAAAAATAAAAGAGGCGTGAGGACTGTTGATATATCTACAAATGAGGCTCTCGACTGCCCAGTTAATCGATATAAACAACAACTCACGCCCTTTTATCTGTATATCCATACAGGCATAAACATGTAGTAATGCCAATGAACAGATATAACAAGGAAAGGTACGTGAGCGTTTTGCTGCCTATTATCCGATTAACTTGAAATTGTCGAGATTTCATTTGTAGGATAATATCTTTAAACGCTTCCGTAATCAATAAAACGTACTTACCGATAACTCTATACCGGTGTACGAGGGCAAAAATAGAGATAAGGGGTCAGATAAGCAAGTAAAACTCAGTTATTCTTTGTGTCATCCCCTAATATTCCGTATATACAACGTCTTGTCTTACAATGTCCAGCCTTCATCTATGATAGCTTTCATACAATATCTCTTGACATTTTGGCGGGTTTTTAGGATATTTACTAACAGCTACTTTTAGGATTTGGCTCTAATACCCACCTAAGCTCACCATTTCCGGAAAGCCTTTTACCATGAAGTCCTAGCTAGTTGTAATTACCTGCCGGGTAATGGGCAATTAAGTCCCCGATAATTTCAATCAGCGCCCTAACGGTTGAGATTAAGTCCGAGACAATTGATGTTAACTGTCGGGGTATTGGAATAAACCGGTACAAAATCTGTATTTTAGAAGCGCAAAGTGGGAAGCGATCAAAAGAAGAAGCTATTTATCTTCCTGCTTGAGATATTGGAAGCTGACTTTTCCGACTGACACTTTCACACAAAAAACAGTACTAAATCGTTGAATCCTTTTTTCATCCGCCCAGCTTTTCAAAATAGGCAATCACAAAGCAACTTCATCCTTTCCTTTTCTTTCAAAATGTCAAACCTCAACTTTTGCTCCGGGCGATATATACAACCTACCCTTTATCACTCTTTATACACCACAGCCACAACGAGCAACAATAACAATTTGTCATTTTGATAAATTCCTCCCGTCAAGCACAGGAATGGGTATCTTGTTTACTGCCAAATGAGGTTCTTGAATCTCAGAACATAATAACCTTAATCTTGTTTTAATTTATAGAGTATCTGCTTTGTCGGATTAGATTTAGAATAAGATATGGGGCGAAAGAAGAAAATAGTCAGATATATTCTCCCGGCAATCGGATTGCTGGCTGTCATTCTTACGGGGTTAAACCTGTATCTGAGCAACCGCCTGGAAAGATACCTCAAGAAAGAACTGAGCCAGCGGACGGCGGAAACGACGGATGGGTTTTACAACCTCTCGTTCGACGACCTTTCGATCGGCTTCGTGAAAGGTGAGTTGAAGCTGGAAGGCGTCAGGCTGATGCCCGACTCTGCCGTTTTCCAGCAATGGAAAGCTATCGACAGTCTGCCCCGCACGTATGTGAAAGCTGAGGTCGGAGTGATCGACTTCAAAGGGGTGAACCTCGTCTGGCGATGGAGTTATAAGGAATTGCATTTTAACTCGTTCGAGATAAAGAAGCCGCAGATCGAGGTCTTCGATTCCTGGTATTCCGATCGGATGGAGAAGAAGCCCCGGCATGCCGAAACCAAAACTTTGTACGGAGTGATCTCTCCTTATATCAATGTATTAAGCGTGCGGACGCTGAACCTCTCAAATGCCAGTGTCTCTTATTCCGTCGAGAATCCGGCAACGCCTATTGTTTACGGGCTCGATGATGTCAGCTTTCGTGCTTATGGTTTCCAGCTCGACAAAAACTCGTCGCAGAGCGGCAAGCTGCTTTATTGCGATAACTTCGAGTTTGTCACCAACCAACCGCAGACCCTGCTGGCTAACAACGACTTCCTGCTTCGGACAGACAGTATAAAACTCAGCACACAGGATTCGATCATTTATATAGAAAAGATCAAACTGATCCCGCAGGACAGCCTGTGGACAGCGCAGAACCGCCAACTTGACAGTTACGTCGGTGCACAGGTCGAGACGGTGGAAATGAACGGGATCCGGTTTAAGCGCGAGGACGCATTGAACTATCTGACAGCCCGCTCGTTTGAAATATCTTCCTCGGATATCCGGGTATTTAACCAGGCAGACAGCAAGCCGGCGGATAGTGCCCCGGCCGGCAGTGCGGCAACGATCGATACCGATTCCCTGGTACAGGCGCTTTCTTTATATGATATTATCTCTCCGGTGCTACACCGGGTCGCTATCCAAACGATCGGCATTCAGGATGCCCGGGCTACCTATTCGCAGAAGGTAAAGGATTCGGTCGAAGTGTATAAACTCGATAACTTCAATTTCCGGGCAAACGATTTCCTGATCGACTCCGTGGCAGAGCAGAAACATGGGCTTTGGTATTCCCGCAACTTCGCTTTCGAGGCGACCGGGATCAGCGGGATGATGACCGCGCGCAACCATCGTTTCGACATCGACCGTATGGCGTTGAATACCGAGTCGGGCGATTTCAGTATAGAAAAGATACGGCTGAAACCTATCTCTGTGAAGTCGCGCAAGGATTATATGTCCGGCACAATCGATACGGTCGGGATAAAAGGGCTGTTCTATGATAAAGGGATCAGTGCCGACCTGTTCAAGATAGACCGCCCGGAGGTTTATTATTATAAATCGCCCTCCTATACGAAAAAAAGCAAGGAGATGAAATCGCCTGCCGACCCGCGGGCGGATATCGAAAGCATCCTGAATCCGCTCCTCCGGTATCTGTCTATTCAGCGAATCGATCTGAATCATGCATATCTTACGCTGAATGATAAAAGTGTTCCCGATCCCGTCGTTTACAAGTTGAACGATTTCAATTTCTATGCCACCCGTTTTCTGATCGATGAAAGTACGAACCGCAGTTCCGGCCTGTTTTTCGATTACGATCACTTCGGTTTCAGCTTCAAGGATTTCGATAATTACCTGCCCGGTAAAGCTTACCGGCTGGCAGTGCAGGAAGGCGATTTCTCCACTAAAAAAGGTTTGTTGCGTTTGCAGGATGTAAAACTTCTTCCGCGGGATTCTTTATGGAAAATGGGAGCCGATTCATATATCGGTTTCGAAACGCCTTTGATCTATGCTACCGGTTTGAACCGTTTGCCGGATAATCTGGCAGATCCGTTGAATGCTTCTTCCCTGCATATCGAATCTCCGGATCTTGAACTCCTAAAGAAGGACGGAACAGTTTTGCAATTATCTCTCCAGGATTTGGGAATAGAGGATATATCCCGGGATAGTCTTCATTTCTCGGTCGGAGCCATCAACCTGACCGATCCGATTTTCAATTATCGGGCAGGGCATCATCGGGATACAGTAAAAGTGAAGAAGCACTCCCCGGCTGCTGCATCGCATGATTTCTACGCTGCTGTCAGCCGCTTTACACCTGACCTGTCGTTGGGCAAACTGAATATATCCGATGCCGTATGGGATCGTGATACGGCAAGCCTTTATCTGGAAGGTCTGCATATTAATACAACAAAGAGAACCTTCGGCTTGAAAACAATCCGGTTCAATACAAAGGATTTGTCTTTCCCGCTGGATAACGGATTTTATACCTTGAAGATCGGAAAGGTCGACCTGGATAATACCGACCTGAATCTGGAAAATATTCATCTGGTCTCCACTTATCCGAAAATGGAATTTGCTTACCTCCAGCCGAAGCATAAAGATTGGTTTGACGTGAAGGCAGGCAGGCTGAACCTGTCGGGCATTGATTTGCCGGCTTACTTCTCAGAGAATGTCGTCCGGATACAAAACGTTAGGGTAGACGATGCGGGGCTACAGAATTTCAAGAACCAACAGATCCCTGTGCCACGCCATATCGTGCCGATGATCTATTCCGGGCTGCAAAAGGCGCCGGTGAAGATCGATATTCCTCGTCTCGACGTCAATAACTTTTCCGTTGTTTACGAGGAACTGGCAAAGAAAGGGACGAAGCCCGGAAAGCTCTTTCTGACGGAGATGAACGGTACGTTTACCGGCTTTACCAACATCGTCACTTCCCTCGACCAGTTTATCCGGCTTGAAGCAAACGGCAAACTGATGGGGAAAGGTTACTTTACCGCCACATGGCAGCTGCCGGTAGATTCGCTGAACGACCGTTTCCTGCTAAAGGCGCACATGAAAGATTTCGACCTGACAGCCCTCAACGAGCTGATCAACCCGCTGGCTTCCGCCAAGGTTGAGAGCGGGCAGTTAGACGATTTCTCTTTTAGTACGGAGGCCTCATCGAAAGGTGCCACCGTCGACATGCTGTTCCTATACCGGGATTTGAAAGCAGAATTGATGAGAGAGAAAGACGGGGAAATGGTAGACCGGAAATTCTTATCCGGCCTGGCCAACCTGATATTGAAACACGATAATCCCGATTATCCAGAGAAAGGTAACCATAAACCCCGCCATTCCCATCTGACGATCGAACGCGACCCATATCATTTTTCGTTTATTGATATATGGCTGATTGTGCAGCCG
>JAJPZM010000479.1 GCA_021204335.1 Parabacteroides sp.
AATTATATTTTTCCCAACGAGGATAAAATATCTAAAAGAGATATGGAATAGCCCCGTTGGGATATAATGTAGTTGAAGTTTTTTACTTTAGATTAAGTATTAGGTGTTTCTTCTTCTTGCCTGTACCAATTGATTTTCCGCGAGAAAAACATAATAACCCCCAGGATAATAAACAAACCTACGCTTCCTATCGGCAATGCGATATCTTCCAGCTGGAGCACTACGTAAAGGAATATATAAAGCATGCAAAGCATAGCTGCTGGTCCGCCTGTTTGCATTTTGTTTTTGAAGATACTATGGGCGTATGCTGTGATCAGGCCGATGGTTGCGGTGCTGGCGATCAGGTAGGCGATGCCGAAATTGACCTGTTCGGAGATTGATAATAGCAGGCTGTAGAATAGGATTAGGGCGATGCCGACTAACAGATATTGGATCGGGTGGATCTGTTTTTTGGTCAGAACTTCGACAAAGAAGAATACGACGAAGGTCAGTGCGATGAACATGATCGCGTATTTAGCCGAGCGCATATTTTGCTGGTAGTGGTCTACGGGGTCGACCAGGTTTACATCGAACGAAGTGTCTTCGAATGATCTGATAGAGGCGTCCGACCACATTTCGGGGATGCTGCGGTTGAAATGCAGGATGCTCCAGTCGGCATCGAATCCGTTTTCCGTAATGGTGTGATCGGGGCTGAAGTTGCCGACAAAGCCGGGTGATTTCCAGTCGCCTGCAATATGTACTTTGGTGGTTTTACCCATAGGGATGAAATTCATCCGGCTACTTCCGTTTAATTTTAATTTACAGTTGAATGTCAGCGGTTGTTCGGATTGCAGTAAGTCGCTGTTATTTAGTTGGATGGCCAGTATATTTCCTATAGACATGTCATAATTGCCGGCGGCTTCCACTGGGTATTGCTTGTTATCCAATGTGAAATGAATGTTTTGAGTTATGCCTCTCAGGTCGGAAACGCCGATAGCCAGGTAAGCCTGATCCCAATGAATAGTACTGTTTTCCAGCTTGGGTAAATTTATTTTGTTGAAGTTGTCGGATATATCTATATCGCTCTTGTAAAGAATAGTTTTATAGATACCGAAATGTCTTTCTTCCGGGAATAATTGCGTATTGATATTTAAATTCTCGGGAGTGATGTTCAGCAGGTGTTCCTGTTGCATTGTTTTATTGTTTGAACCTGTATGAGTCGTGGTGTAGGGGATGGGGAGAACCGGACCACAGACTGTTTGGGAGTTGCTCCATTGGGCATTGATCTTTTCTATTGTTTCGATACTTCTGTTTTGCCTTTCCTGTATCAGATCCTGAATCATAAATCCCGGTATCAGTAGGATTAGAGTTAAAAATCCGATAACCAGTGCTTTGAATGTAACGGACTGGCCGGCTTTTCCTGCTTTTCTGATCGTTGTTTCCATAAGTTTAACCTGTTTAATTGTTGTTTTAAAAGTACTTTGCGTTTCAAAGTAGATGGATAAAAAAATTATTTGATAAGTTCTTCCAATGCATCGAGGTGTTCCCTGAAGCATTTCCGTTCTTCTTCGGTAATTGCATATTGTGTATTGGGTTTCCGCCCGATGAATTGCTTGGTGGATTGGATATATCCGATAGTCTCCAGGGCTTTCAGGTGGCTGGCCAGATTGCCGTCGGTCAACTCCATCAGCTGCTTCATGGTGTTGAAGTCGGCCGATTCGTTTACCGAAAGGATGGACATGATACCTAACCGTATCCGGCTTTCGAAGGCTTTATTTAATTGGACAGTATGTTCTTCATTCCTTGTTCAAATCATATTTGAGGTACATTGCTGTACCGTAAACTATGTGGCATACACCGAATCCGGCCGTCCAGATCAGTAGGCTCCATTCTGTAAACAGACCGGCTATTATGCCTAATATCACTTCGGTGAGCCCCAGGTAATGGACTTCGTCGAGGGTATATTTGGAGACGTTGACCAAGGCAAGCCCGTAGAAGACGAGTGTCATGGCAATTGCCATCCCCATATCGCCGCGTAACAGGAAGATAAGGGCAAAGATACCGCCGGTAACCAGTGGGATACCGAGGTTATAGAGCGTTCTTTTTATCAGGCTTTTGGAGGGCATCAAGTTCTTTTTTTTACCGATTTCCGCCAGGAAAAGTAGATGCCGAAGCAAATAGAAAACAGCAGGACGGCTACCGCGTCTGTTATAAGAAGCGTTATTTCGCGGAACATGGCTTCGTGGGTGGCATTGAAGTTTGCTGTCGAAGATTCCTGCAAAATATGGAAATAGACGAATGCTGCACCCGCGATCGCGATTATTCCGGCTGAGATACCGGACAACCCGCTAAGTGAAAGGAACTTGGATGATCTTTCCATCATCTCGCGTATCGCTTTTATGTCTTCTATTTGTTTATTCATATACTTATAATGAAAAGTACTTTGTGCTGCAAAGTTAATGAGGTTTCCGGATATTCCAAATATGTTTGAGGTTTTTTTTATCTCTCTGCATAAATGCTTACCTTTGCTTCTTGAAACATAAACTAAGCATACATGGAAGAGAAAACGATATTGCCGGCAGAATGGTATCCGCAAAGTGCGGTGCAACTGACCTGGCCACATGAGGGGACTGACTGGGCTCCGATATTGGATGAAGTAATTCCCTGTTTTGTTTCGATTGCCAAAGAGGTGATTAAGCGGGAAAAGTTACTGATTGTTTGTCCGGACGAGTCGGCCGTACGTTCTCAACTGGGCGAGGTGGATGATAGCCGGATCATTTTCCGGGAAATGGAGACGAATGATACCTGGGCACGCGATCATGGCGGCATCTCGGTGTTTGATGGCGGGGTACCGGTGGTCTACGACTTTGTGTTCAACGGTTGGGGAATGAAGTTTGCGGCTGGTTACGATAACCTAATCACCCGGAAATTGTTTCATAGCAAGACGTTTGCCGAAGAAGTCGTCCCCGTAAATATGCAACCGTTTGTGTTGGAAGGAGGAAGCATCGAGTCAGATGGGAAAGGCACGTTGCTGACTATCGTCGAATGTCTTTCTTCCGTCAACCGGAATGAATACCTGCAACAGGAAGAACTGGAACAGTATCTCAAGCAAGTGTTCGGGCTAGACCGGATCCTTTGGTTGGAGAGCGGTTACTTGGCGGGGGATGATACCGATAGCCATGTCGATACTCTGGCCCGTTTCTGTAGTGAAGATACGATCGCTTACGTGCAATGCACCGATGAGGCAGACGAACATTTTGCCGAACTTCAGGAGATGGAGGAGGAACTGAAAGAATTTACGCAAGCGAACGGCGAACCTTATAAACTGCTCGCTTTGCCGATGGCGGATAAAGTGGAATGGGAGGGAGAGCGGCTTCCGGCAACGTATGCCAATTTCCTGATAATAAATGGCGCCGTATTGCTTCCTTTCTATAACTCTCCGAAAGACGAGATAGCGAAAGCCGCCTTGCAAGCCGCTTTTCCGGACAGGGAAATCGTCGGCATTAATTGTTTACCGTTAATCAAACAACATGGTTCATTGCATTGCGTGACGATGCAATATCCGAAAGAATTTATTGTATGAAAGTAGGATTGATTCAGCAAGCAAATACCTGTGAACGGGTAGAAAATATAAAACGCCTGAAAAACAGCATTACCCGTTGCGCGGAAGAAGGAGTGGAACTGGTGGTGTTGCAGGAGTTGCACAACGGACTTTATTTCTGCCAGACAGAAGATACGCAACTATTCGACCAGGCAGAAACCATCCCGGGGCCTTCGACAGACGAGTTCGGCGCGCTGGCAAAAGAGTTGGGTGTCGTCCTGGTGCTTTCGCTCTTTGAGAAACGGGCACCGGGTTTGTATCATAATACGGCCGTTGTGATCGAACGCGACGGGACGATTGCCGGCAAGTATCGCAAGATGCACATACCGGATGATCCGGCTTATTACGAGAAATTTTATTTTACGCCGGGCGATCTGGGGTTTGAACCGATAGAAACCTCTGTCGGCAAGCTGGGCGTATTGGTTTGCTGGGATCAGTGGTATCCCGAAGCCGCCCGCCTAATGGCGATGAAAGGAGCCGAAATGCTTATTTATCCGACCGCTATCGGTTGGGAAAGTAGTGATACGGAAGAGGAGAAAGCCCGCCAACTGGGTGCCTGGGTAACGATCCAACGGGGGCATGCGGTTGCCAACGGTCTGCCGGTTATTACGGTGAACCGGACGGGGCATGAGACCGATCCTTCCGGTCAAACGAATGGTATCCAGTTCTGGGGGAACAGCTTCGTGGCCGGCCCTCAAGGCGAATTACTGGCCGAGTTTCCCAACGACCGGGAAGAGGTGCGTGTAGTAGAGATTGATAAAACCCGTAGCGAGAATGTTCGCCGCTGGTGGCCTTTCTTCCGCGATCGCCGTATCGACGCGTTCGGCGGGTTGACAGAGCGATTCCTTTTATAACTATGTGGTTTTGTAAGAAAGAAGAAGCCGTCCGGTATATCAATCAATTGGGAGTATGCGGGCGGCCTTTTGTCTTTGCGATCGATTATAAGCAACAATCGGTGTGGGTTGCCGAGCCAGAAACCGTTAATCCGGACGAGTTGTTGTACGACCTGAATGGTTTTACCAATGTCGTGCCGGGTAGTGTCCCGGATTCGGACAAGCCGGTGGAGTGGAAGGCAATGCCTGTCTCCCTCGATTCCTATACGGCATCTTTCCAAATAGTAGCCGATCATATCCATGCCGGCAACTCTTATCTGGTAAACCTGACCTGTGCCACTCCGGTGGAGACGAACCTGACGTTGAAAGAGGTCTTTTACCGTTCCAGGGCACCTTACCGGTTGTGGATGAAAGACCGTTTTGTGGTCTTCTCCCCGGAGATATTCGTGCGTATCGATAATGGTTTCATCTATTCTTATCCGATGAAAGGAACGATCGACGCCTCTTTGCCCGATGCCCGCGAACGTATTCTGGCCGATAAGAAGGAAGAAGCCGAGCATGCTACGATAGTCGACCTGATCCGTAACGACCTGAGCCGGGTAGCGTCGGAAGTAGTAGTGACGAGATTCCGCTATATCGATGAATTGCAAACCAACAAAGGAAATTTGTTGCAGGTTAGTTCAGAGATCAGAGGAAAGCTGGCGGATGACTGGACTACCTTTTTAGGAACCCTTCTTTTCTGCCTGTTGCCTGCCGGATCGATCACCGGTGCACCTAAGAAAAAGACAATGGAAGTCATAGCAGAGGCCGAAACCTACGAACGCGGTTTCTACACCGGCGTAATGGGTTATTTTGACGGCCGGAAGCTGGATAGCGCCGTGATGATCCGTTTCCTGGAGCAACAAGGCGAACAATTCTATTTTAAAGTGGCGGCGGAATTACTTCCAAAAGCAACTTACAGAGCGAATACAACGAAATGAAACAAAAAGTATATGTGCCAATTTATTGAAACAATCCGTATCGAGAATGGGAAGCCGCTTAATCTGGGCTTCCATAATTACCGCTTCAACCGGACGCGGAGAGATATTTTTGAATGTAACTTACCCGTAAACCTAGCGGATTATATCCAGCCGGAACCCTATACGGAACGTATCAAATGCCGTATCGAATACCAGGAAGAGGTCGAAAAGGTAGAATACCTGCCTTATACGATTCGCCCGGTGGAAAGCCTGCGGATGGTGACGTCCGACGGACTGGATTACACCTATAAAAGCAGCAACCGCCAGAAACTGGATGAGTTGTTCAAGCAGAAGGGAGAAGCCGACGATATCCTGATCATCCGCGACGGCTTGCTGACAGACACATCGATTGCCAATATCGCATTCTGGAACGGCCAGCAATGGGAAACCCCCGAAGTGTCGTTGCTGGAAGGTACGATGCGTGCCTCTTTATTGGGTAAAGGGTTGATCGTTCCGGCCGTTATCCGCCCGCAGGACTTATCCCGTTACACCCTGGTCCGCCTGTTTAATGCGATGATCGGGTTTGGCGAGATAGAGTTTGAGGTGAGCAAGATTGTGTAGTTGCTTGTTTTCTTGTAACTTTGCCGTTTCAATAAAAATGAACCGTTGATGCCCGAGAGCCATATATTGATTATTGCATTAAGTAATCATCCCGTTTTGGGACCTTTGTTTATTCCCTATTTTGCCAGGACTGAGTCGCCGGGCGTGATCAGTGTGGAAGAACAGGCTACCCATGCCGGAAACGAAGTGGGGTTGTCGGAGATGGAGAAACGGGTAATCGCCGTTGCGCAGAGTTATTCGGAGAGGAGCCTGATGCAGGTCTATTCCAAGCAGCAAACTGTTGCCGGCTTTCTGAATTCGGTAACGCCGGAGATGCTGAAAAAGTTGCTGCGTCCGTTTATCGATAAGAAAATAAGGGAGATGCTTCGGTTGGTGCGCATCAATCATTTGGCGGTATATACCAAAGACCCGGGAGTGAAGTTGCTTTACGAGCACGACCGGGTACATCTTTCCAATAGCGAGGCGGAGATCTCCTTCCGTTTTGAGATAACAGACCATTCTTTCCGCTATGCCGCCTTCTGTAACATAGAGGGGGTGGACGTTTCTCTGCTTAAAAAGAGGCGGTTTCTGTTGTTCTCGTCGAAGCCGGCTATCTTTCTGCTTGACGACCGGTTGTTGGCTTTCAAGAGGATAGAGGCATCAAAAGTTATTCCTTTCCTAACCCGGAAATATGTGGAAGTTCCGTTGGCTGATGCCGATAAGTATCTGGAGATGGTGGCGCTTCCTTTGATCAGCGATTATCCGGCTGTTTCGTCCGGTTTCGATATAATCCATGAATCGCAGACCTGTGTTCCGGAACTGTCTGTCGAACGGTCTATCGATAACGAGCCGGCATTGCAACTCCGGTTCCGTTATGGCGACTGCTATTTCGCTCCGGAGAAGAAAGCCCAATATGCTTATCCCCGTTTGGAAAAGAAGGAAGGAAAACCGGTTATCTATTATTATACGCGTGACCTCGGGTTGGAGCAAACCTATATCGGCCTGCTGGAACAATGGAATTTTAAGCAAATAACAGACGTGCAGTTTGTCAGGCGCAGTGAAACGGGCAGTTATACGTTTATCGATTGGTTGCAGCAACACAAGAGCGAGTTGGAGGATTACTTTCTCTTTGTAAATACGGATACCTCGCTCCGGTTCTATCTGGGAGAGATTTCTTTATCGCAGGAAATAGCAACTTCCCCCGACTGGTTCGATATACGCATTACGGTTCGGATGGGCGACTACCAGTTCCCTTTTATCCGTTTTAAAAAGCATATTCTGGACGGGAAACGCGAGTTTGTGTTGCCGGACGGACAAGTCGCTTTGTTGCCTGAAGACTGGTTTGAGAAATACAGCGACCTGTTTGCTTTTGGCGACGGGAAGACGGAAGAGATCCGGGTACGTAAGATGTATCTCGGCCTTGTTTCCGCTTTGGAACAAAAAGAGGTTGAACCGAAAGAGTATGTGCGGAAAGAACCGGTGCCGGTTCCGCCGAAGATAAAGGTAACTTTGCGTCCCTATCAGCAGGATGGCTTTTCATGGCTGGTTCATCTGACGGCAAATGGTTTTGGTGGCTGTCTGGCGGATGATATGGGATTGGGTAAGACGTTGCAGACTATTACGCTATTGCAGCATATCTATGATCCGGATGAATTGAAAACAGTTACTTCGACTCAGCCTTCTTCCGGGAATATTACTGTCGACCAAAGCGGCCAGCTTTCGTTTTTCGGTGATGATCAACCGGATGAGAAGCCCTATAAAGAAGTAGTCAGCCGGGAAGAAAAGAAGGCTATTCCCGCTTCACTGGTTGTAGTGCCCACTTCTTTGCTTCCCAACTGGAAGCGGGAAATTCGCAAGTTCAGTTCATTAAGTGTTTATACCTATGCAGGCGATCATAAGAGAAAGGAGCCATGGAAAAGTTTCGACCGGTATAATATCGTATTGATTACTTACGGACTACTTCGCCGGGATATCGAGCTGTTGGAGAATTACCGCTTTACCTGTGTAGTATTGGATGAGAGCCAGAATATAAAGAATCCGGCATCCATGACCTATCATTCGGTAGTAAGGCTGCAAAGCGATCACCGGTTGGTACTGACAGGAACGCCGATCGAAAATTCACTGAAAGACTTGTGGGCGCAATTCAACTTTATCAATCCCGGTTTATTGGGGTCGGCAGACAGTTTCCGGAAATACTTTATCCTTCCGATAACCAAAGAAGGAAATGAAAACGCTCGTAAAAGATTACAGCAGATTATCCGTCCATTCTTACTCCGGCGCACCAAGCAACAGGTGGCACCCGAACTTCCTGCGCTTACCGAAGAAGTCGTTTATTGCGAGATGACGCCGGAGCAGCAGGAGGTCTATCTGAAAGAAAAGAATGCCTTGAGGAATACGATCTTAGAGGAAAGAAATAAGAATGCGTTTGTCGCCCTGAACGGCATCACCCGTTTGCGCCAGTTGGCGAACCATCCCCGGATGGTCTTACCGGATTATACCGGCACTTCGGGTAAGTTGGAGCAGGTGCTCGATGCTTTCGAGACGTTGGTAAGCGAAGGGCATAAAGTACTTATCTTCTCCTCTTTCGTCACCCACCTGAAACTGTTGGCGGATGCTTTTATCGAGCATGGTTGGCAATATGCCATGCTCACCGGCAGTACGACAGACCGGGAAGCCGAGATTGCACGTTTTTCCACCCGCAATGATGTCTCTGCTTTCTTCATCTCTCTGAAAGCCGGCGGTGTCGGTCTGAACCTGACGGATGCCGATTATGTATTTATCATCGACCCCTGGTGGAATCCGGCAGCCGAGATGCAGGCAGAAAGCCGCGCCCACCGTATCGGACAGGAGAAACAGGTATTCGCCTACCGCTTCATCACCGCCGATACGATCGAGGAAAAGATACGTAACTTGCAGGAAACCAAGAGCGAACTGGCAGATACTTTCATCTTGGAGAATGATCCGTTCAAGTCGCTGACCGATCGGGAGTGGGAAGATTTATTGTAACAGCCTGCTTCGTCATTTCAATTTGACTATTTATAAAACAACTATCACACTATCACAAACCGGATTTACCGCTTTGTTTATTAATAGCTTAGCGTAGTGATAGTAGGCGTGATAGTAGGAAAATCAACTATCACACTATCACAAAAAAGTAGTAAACCATAAGACTGTTTTCGCTTTCTATATATCTTATTTTCAGTGGAGTAATGACTTTCTCTCGTCGACACCCGGGTCTCGGCGCCCTCGACACCCGGATGTTAGCATCGTCAAGACCCAGGTCTCAAAAGGCCTTGGATGGGGGTCTTGCAGACATTTTCTACTTACTTTGCTGAAATTAACCTATATACTCAGATAAAACAAATGCAGTACCCGCTATGAATAGCATCAAGATATCAGTCTACTTAATATAGATGAACAAATAC
>JAJPZM010000229.1 GCA_021204335.1 Parabacteroides sp.
CCGACTTCAAATCCAGAATTTATAATAGGACATTATGCGGATAATCATTTTTATTTTTCTTTGCTTAGCGCTCCTATTTCGTTAGCAATAGCGTTAACCTCTGTCTGCAAATCGACTCTAAGTTTACGGTAATACTCTTTTACCAATGTCTTATTGTCTTTTGCATCCGGAGTACCGGCACGACGAATAAACTCATCCTACATATCCAGTATTCTGATCATCAGCACATCCGCTTTATCTTCCTCGACTCCCGGAATAAACAGTTTACAAACCAATACTTCGGAAAACAATTCACCCGCTACATAGCTGATTTCTTTCTTTAAAATTCTTCTTTTAGCCATAACATTTGCATTAAAATATCCACAAATCTACAAAATCCTTTATTAAATAACTCATACACATGAGGAAAAAGATAAAAAAAATGTACCTTTGCAGCTTCAAATTCTCTGATTATAAACAATATCGTTTATGGATACAAAGACAACAACGCCAGAATATCTCTTTGAAAGTAGTTGGGAAGTCTGTAACAAAGTGGGAGGAATCTACACAGTGCTTTCGACGAAAGCACATACATTACAACAGATGTTTAACGATAAAGTGATCTTTATCGGACCTGATGTGTGGGGACCCACCAATGCTCCGGACTTTATCAAAGACGATAATCTGTTCGCTGACTGGATACAACATGCGAAAACGGCTGATAAGCTTAAAATGAAAGTCGGACGCTGGAACGTGCCCGGAACTCCGCCGGTTGTATTAGTTGATTTCAAGCCTTTCTTTAGTGAAAAGGATACATTATTCTATGCTATGTGGGAAAACTTCCGGGTCGATTCGATGAAAGCATACGGCGACTACGATGAATCCTGTATATTCGCATACGCAGTAGGAAAAGTAATTGAAAGTTTCTACAACTTCTACAATCTTTCCGACAAGAAAGTAGCAGCCCTTTTCAACGAATGGATGCTGGGAATGGGAGCGCTTTACATTAAAAAGCAAATCCCGGCTATCGCTACCCTGTTCACAACACATGCAACATCCATCGGACGGTCTATTGCAGGTAACAACAAGGCGCTGTACGCCTATATGGATGGCTACAACGGCGACCAGATGGCTAAAGAACTAAACATGGAAGCCAAGCACTCGGTGGAAAAACAGGCGGCCCACCATGTGGACTGTTTCACAACCGTCAGCGACATTACCGCCCGCGAATGTAAACAATTGCTGGACAAAGCCCCCGACATCGTTACCCCGAACGGGTTCGAACCGAACTTCGTTCTTGAAAAAGAAGAATATGTTGTAAAACGTAACGAAGCCCGCAAAGCATTAATAAATGTAGCCGAGAAACTGCTGGGCTGTCCTATTTCACCGGACGCGCTTCTAATTTCAACCAGTGGTCGTTACGAATACAGAAATAAAGGAATCGACGTGTTCATTGAAGCAATGAACCGCGTACGCAATTCCGGTGAACTGCAACGTGAAGTCGTTGCTTTCATTATGGTACCGGCATGGGTACGCGACGCACGCGCAGACCTGAAGGAAGTTATCGAGAAAAACATCCAGACTACTTCGCCGATGCAAATGCCGTTCATTACCCATTGGATGAACCTGATGGACCAGGATAAAGTATTAAATTACATCTGGCATGCCGGATTTACGAACCAGGCATCGGAGAAACTGAAAATTATATTCGTACCCTGTTATCTGGATGGACACGACGGAATATTCAACATGCCATACTATGACCTTTTGATCGGTATGGATGCAACCGTATATCCGTCATACTACGAACCTTGGGGATACACACCGCTCGAGAGCATCGCTTTCGGTATACCGACAGTGACGACCAATCTGGCAGGATTCGGCCTATGGGCAGAAAAGAGTGTATCCGGAAAAAACATCAATGAGGGCGTCGCTGTCATTGAACGGACAGATTTTAACTATTTCGAAGTAGCAGACGCTATCACATCTTCCATTCTTTCTCTTGTCAGAAAGAATAAAAAAGAGGTGGAAGAAATGCGCAAACACAGCTTTGATCTAGCAAAGAAAGCAGAATGGAGTAAATTCATTGCTTACTACCAGATCGCTTTTGACAAGGCTTTGAAGGCTGCTGTTAAAAGAAACAGTTAAACATAGCTCATAATTAGCAAGATAATCCTATCTTTGCAGCGTTTTTATATCATATATTAAATTGAAACACTTTAAATTTCACGATGATGAAAATCAAAGCGAATAACGCAAATAGTCCTATTTGGAAGGATATTTATTCACGTTCAATGCTTCCAGAGGTACTGCAACCCTTGCATGAAATTGCAACAAATTTATGGTGGGTATGGAACCATGAAGGAGCCAAATTATTTGGTAAAATAGATAAAGACCTTTGGGTTTCAACGGAAGGAAATCCGGTTCTTTTACTCCAGAGCTTGTCTTTTAAACGTATCGAAGAAATCCAGGCAGACAAAGTTCTGATGGCTGAAATCCAGGATGTTTATGCCAAATTCAGAAAATATGTCGATGTAAAACCGGATGCTACTAAGTCATCTGTGGCTTATTTCAGCATGGAATACGGACTAACCAATGTATTAAAAATCTATTCCGGTGGTCTAGGTGTTCTTGCCGGTGACTATTTAAAAGAAGCCAGCGATAGCAATATCGATCTGACAGCGGTAGGTTTCTTATACCGTTACGGATATTTTACCCAGTCTCTGTCAATGGACGGACAGCAGATTGCCAACTACGAACCTCAAAATTTCAACACATTGCCTCTTACTCAGGTAATGCAGTCTAACGGCGAACCGATGGTACTGGAAGTACCTTACCCCGGCAGAACTGTATATGCTCATATCTGGAAAGTAAGCGTTGGCCGTGTACCTTTATATCTGATGGATACAGATATTCCTCAGAACAGCGAATGGGACCATTCGATCACTCACCAGCTGTATGGCGGCGATTGGGAAAACCGTATGAAACAGGAATACCTGTTAGGTATCGGCGGTATCCTGATGTTGAACAAATTAGGTATCAAAAAACAGATTTATCATTGCAATGAAGGTCATGCCGCATTGATCAATGCCCAGCGTTTAGTTGATTATATTCAGAAGGAAGGACTGACTTTCAATCAGGCATTGGAAGTTGTTCGTGCTTCTGCTCTCTATACCGTACATACTCCGGTTCCTGCCGGACACGACTATTTCGACGAAGGCCTGTTCGGTCGCTATATGGGAGAATTCCCCGGCAAGTTAGGTATCAGCTGGCAAGAATTCATCGATATGGGACGCGAAAACCCGGGTTCTAACGAGAAATTCTCCATGAGCGTATTCGCTCTGAATACTTGCCAGGAAGCAAACGGCGTAAGCTGGTTGCACGGAAAAGTATCACAGAAGATGTTTGCTCCGGTATGGAAAGGATATTTCCCCGACGAACTTCATGTTAGCTGGGTAACCAACGGTGTACACATGCCGACATGGGCTTCTACCGAATGGAAACGTTTCTTCTACGAACGTTTCGACAAGAAGTTCTTCAGTGACCAGTCCAACAAGAAATACTGGGAAGCGATCCAGAATGTCAACGATGAAGATATCTGGGATATCCGCAAAACATTAAAGAAAAAACTGATCGAATACATCAAGGTTCAGTACAAACAGAACTGGCTAAAGAACCAGGGAGACCCATCAAAGATCGTATCTGTCCTCGGCAAGATCAATCCGAACGCACTGCTGATCGGTTTCGGCCGTCGTTTTGCCACTTACAAACGTGCTCATTTGCTGTTTACCGATCTGGATCGTTTAGCTAAGATCGTTAATAACGAGAAATACCCGATCCAATTCGTATTTACAGGAAAAGCTCACCCGGCTGACGGTGGCGGACAGGGTTTGATTAAACATATCGTTGAAATCTCCCGCCGTCCTGAATTCCTGGGTAAGATTATCTTCCTCGAAAATTACGACATGCGTCTAGCACGCCACTTGATTGCCGGCGTTGATGTATGGTTGAATACTCCGACACGTCCTTTGGAAGCTTCCGGTACTTCCGGCGAAAAAGCAGAAATGAACGGCATACTGAACTTCTCCGTACTCGACGGATGGTGGTATGAAGGTTATAAAGAAGGTGCAGGCTGGGCATTGACTGATAAACGTACTTACAAAAACCAGCAATATCAGGATCAACTGGATGCTGCAACAATCTATCAGATTCTGGAAACAGAGATCATCCCGACTTATTATGCAAAGAACAGTAAGGGATATTCTCCGGAATGGATACAATATATTAAGAACTCAATGTCACAGATCGCTCCCGACTATACAATGAAACGTATGCTGGACGATTATATCGATCGATTCTATAACAAACTGGCTACCCGCTCAGCTCATCTGCACGAAGGCAACTATGCAGAAGCAAAAGCCATCGCAGCTTGGAAAGAAGAAGTGGCAGAACATTGGGATAGCTTCCAGGTTGAATCTTTCACTTGCAGCAGAGACTTGGCCATCGACGGTCCAGTAGTTGGTAATGATTATTCATTCAATGTTGTGATCGATCGCAAAGACCTGAAAGGTATGTTAGGTATCGACTTGGTTGTCACCAAAGAAAATTCCGAAACACATAACCTTGAGTTGATGTACACAAAACCGTTCGAACTGAAGAAGGAAGAAGGTTCCAAATTATTCTTTGAACTGACAACGACTCCTAGTGAAGCAGGTATCCATAAATTAGGTTTCCGCGTTTACCCTGTAAACAAAGAATTGCCTCACCGTATGGACTTCGCATACGTTCGCTGGATTCAGTATTAATTGACAATCCTACTATAAGATGAAAAAAGGATGCCTCTTTCGGGAAGCATCCTTTTTTCGTTATATCAGTAACCGGGATTCTGCGTGAGGTTGGTATTCAACGACCGTATATTTTCCGGGATAGGGAAAACGGTTGTATATCCATTGCTTTCATCGGGCAATTGCGGACGGCTGCTATACGTACGAGTGAACAGTCCGAAGCGCACCAGATCCTGCCTCCTCCACCCTTCCCAGGCCAGTTCCATCTGACATTCGTCCAATATATTCTCCAATGTCGCCTGCCGTTCGGGCATCCCTACGCGGGCACGAACCTGGTTCAGTTCGGCATCACCATTCCCACCATCTCTCACTTTGGCTTCACTTTTCATCAACAGCACATCGGCATATCGGAACAATACGATATCATTATCCATTAATTTACCGTCTTTGGTCGCCGTCTTATCTATCGCATATTTCTTCATACGGGCACCTGCCACCTTCTCATACGGCTTGCCGGAGACATCCACATCCACCACCCATGGCAGATACTCCAGGACTGTCCCATTGTCGAGCCGAATGGTATCTCCGTTCAGATCGAGAACAACACCGGCGAAATAACATTTATCGAAACGGGCATCGACCGAATCCGTATCATACCCGAACGTGCGAAGAACCTCCACAGTGGCAGAAGAACCATTCTCACCGGAAAGCCCATAAGCCTTGGCATGATTGTAATGGCGCGAACGGAACAGGTATTGCATCTGGTTGGTATAAAAATTCTTATCCATCGGGATCGTAAAGATATTTTCAACGGAAGTTTCATTGAAGACGGAGAAATTTTCTTCATAAGTCCGGGAAAGCTGATACCCCATTGCCGTTATCGAATCGCAATAGGCAACCACAGTCTGCCAGGCATTCAAACGTTGTCCACCCACATTGAAAAAGATATTCTTTCCATCCGGACGGGCATCGACAGTCCAGTTATTCGCTGTATAGACTTCCGCATTCAATGCCAGTTTAGCCAGCAGGAAGTAGGCAACCGGACGGGTTAAGCGTCCGTAATAATCCCCTAACCGATTGCTCCTTTCCGTACTCAACAACGGAGCAGTCTCCTGCAACTCCTTTACAACAAATTCGAAAACTTCCTGCTGGGAACTTTGCAGAACATCATTTATCGGAGTAGAAGAAGATAAAACCAGAGGCACACGTCCGAACATATCCACCAGATAATAATAATACATCGCCCGGAAAGCCCTGACTTCCGCCATATAAGCCGGCATATATTTGTTATTCGTCTGTTTATAAAACTCATCCAGACGTTCCAACGATTTATTACTCAATACGATCACCTTATACAGATACTCCCAGGTTGCCTAAATCGCATCACTGTTTACCCCCCCCCATTTATGCAGGAAAAGCCCTTGCCAGAAACCACCGTCATACCAGTCGCCACCGCGGGTAGGCAAAATAGCCTCATCGGTCGTGAAAGTGTTCAGGTCATAAACGCCCCGGTAAGTACCCTGCACCCCCTGACTGTCGCTGAAACCTCCTACATAATTATATAAGGTTGCAACGGTATTCAGGTAAACAGACGTAGCATTATCGTATGCCTCCTCTTCCGATATCTGATCGCGAGGATTCTCTTCCAGGAATTTGCTGCAAGAGAAAAAAAGAGAGACTACACAGAATATAAGATAGTAATACTAATTGCTTCATCACTGCTAACTTTTAAAATTGAAAACTCAGCCCAACCGTATAAGAGCGATACACCGGATAATTCCGCTTATCGTCTATCCCTAAGGTATTATTCACAATATAACTGTTGATCATCGGCGTCAGACCGGAATATCCCGTAATGGTTGCCAGGTTATTGACAGAACAGGATACGCGCAGGTTTTGCATATATTCCCTCCATTTTCCCAGAGGCACATTCCAACCGACTGTCAGATAATCGAAATTGATATAATCGCCTTTCTCCAGCCAATAATCGGTAGCCGTCTGATCCTGGATATTCTTTCCGGGAGCGCCCTGCATCACGTTATAATCCGGGAAGCTGTTCATATTCATATAAGTAAGGGAAGTTCCGTTATAAATCTTATGGCCAAACGCACCGTTGACCTGCAAAGAGACATCAAACTGCTTATAGCGGAAACTGATGTTCGAACCCAGCATCGTTTTAGGAATAGCCTGTCCGGCGATATAACGATCCTCGCCATCTTCCAGATCCACGCCTCCGCCATTGAGGTCGGCAATCTCATATTTATAGCCGCCGTTCTCCATCTGTGTAAGCCCGGTACAATGAGGCAGGTAAAAAACGCCTAAAGGCTGTCCCACTATCTGATAGACAATGTGGTTATAGCCGCCATGAAAACCGGCGCCGTTCAGGTCGGAGATGCCGGTATATTCGGGAGCCGACATCTGTTGGCCTTTATAAACGCCGCTCAGGGAGAGCAGTTTATTCTGCTGGAATGTAACATTTACATTTACGCTCAGTTCCATATCCTTTGTCTGCAACGGGGTCACGCCAAAGCCCAGTTCCACCCCGCTGTTGCGCATGGATCCCAGGTTGGCAAGCAACTTATTATAAGCAAAAGGCGGTACGCTCACATCATACAGATAAAGCATATCGCTTGTTTTCGAATTATAATAATCCGCGGTAAAAAGTAACCGGTTACGGAAGAAACCCACATCGACACCGGCATTCACCGTCCGCTTCACCTCCCATTTCAAATCTGGATTGGCATTCCGGATAACGCCCATAGTCACCGTCGGCGTACCCCCTACGGATACAACGCCATTCGGTTTAACCAACTGGAGTGAATTATAAGAATCGATCGCCCCCTGGTTTCCCGACAACCCGTAGCCGGCGCGTATCTTCAGATTATTCAGGAAGTCGAACTGTTTCATAAAAGGTTCTTCACTCACCACCCAGGCGGCCGAGAAAGAAGGAAAAAATCCCCATTTATTATTCTTGCCGACTTTGGAAGAAGCATCCGCACGGGCATTGACCGTAGCAACATAACGCCCGGCATAAATATAATTGACACGTCCCAGGAAAGAACTCAAACGGGGATCTTCATAATACGAATCGGTTCCCTCCCAAAGGCGGACAGCACCTGCCTGTAAGTTGTTATACCCGAACTTGTCTATCGAGAAATTAGTAACCGTCGTATAAAACCCGGTCAATATATTTTTCTGGGCTTCGGCCAGCCCCAGGGCATCCAGATGATGTCGCCCCCAGTCGTTGGAATAAGTCAGCATCAGGTGACCGAGTAAATCTTCCATTTTCTTTTCTCCCTTATAAGCCTGTCCATGTCCCCAAACGGTGGTAGGTAGATATTGGGAATTGTCTATTACATTATAGGTATAGGAACCGAATGCGGAAAACTTCAACTATTTGCTCAGGTTAACCGTAAACTTCAGATGCGTATTAAAGTGGGCATTCGATTCATCGTCCTGCACTTCCAGCCAGGCAAGCGGATTGGTGATCTGGCTGGCATTCGTAATCTGATCCCATCCCCCCCCCCTGTTCATTCCGGTGGGCAGGGAAAGTAGGATTAAACGTTGCCGCCGAATAAAAAGTCTTTTGAATGTCGGTCAGATAAGCATTCTTTTGCAGGGAGCCGAACACACCCAGATCGATCCTCAACCGGTCGCTGAAAGCCCGTTGCGTGATATCCAGTTTAACGGTAAAGTTCTGCAAGTCGTTTGTTTTAACTACTCCGTTACGATCCATCACGCCCAGCGAGGCACGATAGTAAGAGCTTTCCGAACCACCGCCCAGAGCGATATGATGATTTTGCACAAGTCCTACGCGCGTCATCTCGTCCGGGAAATTCGTGTCATAACCTAAATCGAGTATATCGATATTCCGCTGGCGGGCTACACGACGGAAATCATCCGCCGAAAGCATATCCATATTCTTATAGGCAGCCTCAACACCAAAGCTGCCATCGTAGCTAATGCTGAAAGCGCCACCCTTCCCCTTCTTCGTCGCCACTTCAATGACTCCCGAAGCGCCACGCGAACCGTACTGGGCAGTCTCCGACGCATCTTTCAGAATAGTAAAACTCTCTATATCCGCCGGATAAATAGAACTAAGCGTACTCAAGTCGGCAGATACGCCATCGATAATAACCAGCGGATCGTTACCTCCGGTCAGCGAAGTTGTTCCCCTTACCCGGACAGAATTGAGTACTGCCGCCCTGTTCGCTCCCGGCGTAATACTGACACCGGCCGCCTGCCCGCTTAAAGCATTCAGCGAGTTCGACACAAAGCCTTTGTTCATACGCCTTTCAGATACTTTATCTACCGAACCGGAAATCGTCCGCGAATTACCAACGGCATAACCTACCGCTATCTCGTCTCCAATCTTTATGGTATCGGGAGCAAGCGTTTTTAATGTATCTGCCAATAAAGGGGCGACCTGCGCCTTTCCTTCCCAAGGAACAGATAACAAAAACATCAGTAATACCAATAAAGAAGAATGATATAACTTAACCATAGACATGTCGATTTAAGATTACAAACCCTCTTTTTTATAAATGATTATCCGCATGATGTCCGTTGATTTATTGAACATCATATGAATGTTT
>JAJPZM010000247.1 GCA_021204335.1 Parabacteroides sp.
ATACTTCTTTTATTACTTTTACTTTAGCAGAGTGAAGGCAGGAGTTTGTATGTAAAGCGTTGATGATAGATAATATGTATCAATAAATAATATAAAGTCCTGCCGGTTTCGGTGGGACTTTTTTATGACTTTAAGACAGAAAGATGAAAAAAAAAGTAGCAATTCAGGGAATAGCCGGTTCATATCACGACATCGCAGCCCGTAGCTTCTATGAAGGTGGAGAAATTGAGATCGTTGGATGCAATACATTCAGAGATGTTATCACGACCATTAAGAAAGGCCCGGCCGTACTGGGGTTGATGGCCATTGAGAATACGATTGCAGGAAGCCTGCTGCAAAACCATGAGCTGATACGCGAAAGCGGCTTGCGGGTGATCGGTGAATACAAATTGCGTATCTCCCACTCGCTGGTAGCCCTGCCGGGTACGACGATACACGACATTACGGAAGTCAACTCCCACCCGATCGCGTTAATGCAGTGCACCGATTTCCTCGATACCCTGCCCAACGTGAAGATGGTTGAAAAGGAAGACACCGCCATGAGCGCCCGCTGGATTGCCGAGAACCAACTGAAGGGACATGCCGCCATCTGCGGTAAGCTGGCTGCCCAGATCTACAACATGGAAATCCTTGCCGAAGGGATCGAGACGAACAAACGAAACTTCACCCGCTTCCTTGCCCTGGCAGACCGATGGACGGCGGAAGACCTGCTCGAAAAGACGGAAATCAACAAATCGTCGCTGGTATTCGCCCTTCCCCACACCTCAGGCAGCCTTTCCAAAGTCCTCTCCGTCCTTTCTTTTTACGACATGAATCTTTCTAAAATACAATCGTTGCCGATTATCGGTCGCGAATGGGAATATATGTTTTATATCGACCTGACTTTTACGGATTATACAAGATACAAACAGGCATTGGATGCCATTATTCCATTAACAAAGGACTTAAAAATTTTAGGCGAATATGCAGAAGGAAAACAAAGTGTATAATATCACACCCGCTGACCGTGTAGGCAGCGTACAGGAATACTACTTCTCGAAGAAACTGAAAGAAGTAGCCGAAATGAATGCCGCAGGCAAAAATGTGATCAGCCTCGGCGTGGGTAGCCCCGACCTGCCTCCTTCAGAGAAGACAATCGAGACGTTGTGCGAACATGCACATAATGCCGGCGAACATGGTTATCAGCCTTACATCGGTATTCCCGAATTGCGTCAGGGTTTCGCCGAATGGTATAAGACCTGGTATGGAGTGGAGCTCGACGCGAAGACAGAGATACAGCCGCTGATCGGTTCCAAAGAAGGTATCCTTCATATCTCGCTGGCATTCCTCAACCCCGGCGACGGCGTATTGGTTCCCAACCCCGGCTATCCGACTTACAGCTCGGTAAGCAAGCTGGTACAGGCAAACCTGATTTCATACGAACTGAAAGAGGAACTGGGCTGGCAGCCGGATTTCGAGGAACTGGAAAAGACGGATCTTTCGGGCGTAAAACTGATGTGGGTCAATTATCCGAACATGCCTACCGGAGCTAATGCGACGATGGAGCTTTTCGAGAAGCTGGTTGCTTTCGGACGGAAACATGGTATCATCATTTGCCACGACAATCCGTACAGCTTCATCCTCAACGAGCATCCGCTGAGCATCCTGAGCGTACCCGGAGCCAAAGATATCTGCATCGAACTGAACTCCATGAGTAAGGCGCACAATATGCCGGGTTGGCGTATCGCCATGCTCGCCTCGAACGCCCAGTTCGTCCAGTGGATACTGAAAGTAAAGAGCAATATCGACTCCGGCCAGTTCAAGCCCATGCAATACGCAGCCGTCGAAGCACTGAAAGCTCCGAAAGAATGGTACGACACAATGAACCGTACGTACCGCAGCCGCCGCGACCTTGCCGGTCAAATCATGCACGCCCTGGGATGCAAATACGATGAAAACCAGGTCGGTATGTTCCTCTGGGGAAAGATCCCAACAGAAGCCGAAGGCAGCGAAGCGCTAGCCAATAAAGTACTGTACGGAGCCAACGTCTTCATCACCCCCGGATTTATTTTCGGAAGCTGCGGCGAACGTTATATCCGTATCTCGCTCTGCTGCAAAAACAAAGCATTAGAAGAAGCATTAAACAGAATCAAACAATTAGAAATAAACAAATAAAAGCATACAATCATGGAAATGGAATTAGAATCAATCTTATTGCCCGGTGTTGATCCTCAGCGTCCGATCGTCATCTCAGGCCCCTGTAGCGCAGAAACAGAAGAACAGGTAATGGAAGCAGCTACCCAGCTCGCATCAAAAGGCGTTAAAATCTTCCGCGCCGGAATCTGGAAACCCCGCACCAAACCGGGTGGATTCGAAGGTATCGGAGCAGTCGGACTGCAATGGTTAAAACGAGTTAAGAAAGAAACAGGCATGTATGTGGCCACCGAAGTGGCAACCAAAGATCACGTATTCGAAGCATTGAAAGCCGGAATCGACATTCTCTGGATCGGAGCTCGCACGACCGTTAACCCGTTCGCCGTACAGGAAATTGCCGATGCTTTGAAAGGTGTAGATATCCCCGTTCTGATCAAGAACCCGGTAAACCCTGACCTGGAGTTATGGATCGGAGCTTTCGAACGCCTGTATGGTGCAGGAATCCGCAAACTGGGTGCCATCCACCGCGGTTTCAGTTCATACGACAAAAAGATGTACCGCAATCTGCCGCTATGGCATATACCTATCGAGTTGCGCCGCCGCATGCCGAACCTGCCGATCTTCTGCGATCCCAGCCATATCGGTGGTAAGCGCGAACTGATCGCTCCGTTATCGCAGCAGGCCATGGACCTGAGCTTCGACGGTTTGATGATCGAGTCGCATCCCTGTCCGGATTGTGCATGGAGCGATGCATCGCAGCAGATCACACCGGAAGTACTCGATTATGTAGTAAACCTGCTGGTTATCCGTAACGAAACGCAGACTACCGAAAACTTGGCCGAACTGCGCCGTCAGATCGACGGTATCGACGAACAATTACTCGAACTGTTGGCAAAACGTATGCGTATCTCCCGCGAAATCGGTGTGTATAAGAAAGAACACAACATGCCCATCCTTCAATCGCCGCGTTACAGTGAAATCCTGGAAAAACGTTCCGACATGGGACAGACAATGGATCTGAGCGTTGAGTTTGTAAAAGAGATACTGAAAGAGATACACGAAGAGTCCGTACGTCAGCAGATGATCATCATGAACGAGTAATGACGATGGTCGTCACCTCTCGTTGACGGACACCGTCGCCTTCCATTGACGGTCATCGTCAACGAGGGGTGACGGGTATCGTAAATTATAGATAAACAAATAAGATAATGAAAATATTAATATTAGGTGCAGGAAAGATGGGTTCTTTCTTCACCGACCTGCTGAGTTTCGACCACGAAGTGGCGGTATTGGAAAACGATCCCAAACGAATGCGTTTCATCTACAACGCCCTGCGCCTGCAAAAGCCGGAAGAAGTAGCCGACTTCGCTCCCGAACTGGTGATCAACTGCGTAACATTAAGTTACACGATCGAAGCGTTCAAAAGCATCATGCCCTACCTGCAACCCTATTGCATCATCTCGGATATTGCTTCGGTAAAAACTCACCTGAAAGAATTTTATGAGACTTGCGGCTTCCCGTACGTTTCCACCCACCCGATGTTCGGCCCTACGTTCGCCAATCTGGGACAACTGGAAAAGGAGAATACGATCATCATCTCCGAAGGCGATCATCTCGGAAAGATTTTCTTCAAGGATATCTATGCCGGCCTGCGCCTGCACATCTGCGAATACACGTTCGAGCAACACGATAAGGTGGTTGCCTACTCGCTGGGAATCCCGTTTGCCTCAACCATGGTATTTGCCGCAACGATGAAACACCAGGATGCACCGGGTACGACTTTCAAACGTCACATGAAGATTGCCCGCGGCCTGTTGTCGGAAGACGATTACCTGTTGACGGAAATCCTTTTCAACCCGCGTACGCCGATGCAAATCGCACGTATCCAGGAAGAATTGAATATCCTTCAGGATATTATTAAGGACAAAGATTCGGATGCGATGAAAGATTATCTGACCAAGATTAGAAAGAACATTGAATAAGGAACAATAATACGAGTAGCAGAGTGAAGATAAAAACATTCCGGGCAGTATGCGCCAATATTTTATTCAACGCTCTGCCCTCAAAACGATATAATTCCCGCCAGGTATTAATAAACAAAACGAAGAAAGCGGCAAACAGGAATAATATCCATACAGGAGCCGCAAACAATAAAGGCATGACCAACAGGAATGCGACCAGCCCATTCACCAGATAAAAAATCCGACCGAAACCACGACCGAAAAGCACAATTGTAGTCCGTTTACGGGCCGCTTTATCCTGCACATAATCCCGGTAGTTATTCACAACCAATATATTGGTAGAAAGAAGTCCCAGTGACAGCGACAACAGAAAAGAGAGCAAAGAAAAAGAAGAAGCCTGTACATAATAAGTAAAACAAACCGGGATAACGCCGTAGAATAACACCACACAGGCATCTCCCAAACCATTATAAGCCAGCGGATACGGACCCGCCGAATAGACCAATACACATAATGCGATCGCTATTCCCACCGGTATCAGTTCCCATCCTGCAAAAAACAAAAGCATACAGCCACATAAACAAGACAAGCCCAAAGTCAGGAAAGTAGCTTTCAGCATCGCTTTCGGAGTGATCCAGCCTTGTGCGACAGCCCGTTCGGGTCCCAGCCGGTCTTCCTTATCCGCCCCTTTCTTAAAATCAAAATAATCATTGGCAAAATTACTCGCGATCTGTGCCAACAAAGCGACTCCAAAACACAAAATAGCAGGGATCAAACGGAATACACCGTCACACCAGGCCAACACACATGCCAGTAATACCGGACTTAATGAAGCCGGCAACGTTTTAGGCCGTGCCGCCTCTACCCATGATTTAAAAAGGCTCATCTCTTCTTTCATCTTTTATCGTTAAAAATTGACAGACAAAAGTATAAACAAAATACACAATAACTTGTTTTATTTTTGATATTTCGTATATCTTTGCAGCATAAAAAACTTTCTATTCATATTGACTCTGCTTCTGGGTTGCCTGCTTTTTTCTTCGCTAGAGGAAACAAACAGCGATGAGTTTACGGTATCCGGAAAAGAGGCCGTTATGAAAGAGAAAGGTTCTGCCGATGTACAATACTATCTTACTATTTTGAGTTCCGACCTGAAAGAGAGTAAGGGACTGACAGCACGCAGAACAGTTCAAACGACTAATAATACATTCCAGCTTCGCATCCAGAAAAACGCAGAAAAAGTACTTCAGGATCTTCGCCTGAAAGAAACAAACGCGCTTCGCAAAGTATCGGAAAACGTATCGGAATGTCAAACCATTAATCTTTCCACACTCTTTTGCCGTATGGCGCAACATGTATTTGCCCTGCGGAAACTCATTATTTGATTTTTAAAGGATAATTATGTCTTGCCGTATAGAGATTTAATCGCTATACAACAACTCTGTGGATCTACACGATCCGCACACTTCTGCTTTATGCCCGACAACCCGGGCATACACACAGATTGTACATTTATTATTTATCATTAAAAATCAAATTATTATGTCTACTAACAAATCAAATAAAACACGTATTTATATATTTGTCATTGTAACTATTATCGGTTGTGTACTGGCTTGCAGTTCCATCATCCCGAACGATTATCTGAAACTGCTTCTTGTAATGGGAGCTCTGGGGTATGGTCTGTTCGGTATTATGAAGGGATTGAGCCAAAGCAGTTCTTCCGAAGAAACTGTATTGGAAGAAAAAGAATAATGTTTTCTGTGAACAAAAGTTACAACTTAAAAGTTTTATAAAATAAAGATAAATAAAGATTTGGTAGATGCCGTCATGATGGTGTCATTTATCATATTAGTATTGGTTAGTACAACTGACTTCGAAAGTGAAACAGTAAAAAATGCAACAATGGGAAGCCTTGGGCTACTAACAGTTTTGATGGTTACGCTTCGTATCATACAAACGCGTAAAGAAGCAAAAGAGCCAAAGAAAGAATACGAATATTGAATCGCTAATACGAATATTCCTAACAAGCTTAACTGAATGTCTGATGAGCTTCCTGCTGTTACTCCGGAGAGATTCCGGGGTTTTCCGAGGTACGTTTTTCTGCCTAAAAAATAACTTGCTGTTTACTTGGTTACGATAATTCGAAAGATTATCGGACAACAGGAAGCCGGACATTTTAAATAAAGATTAATAAATTTGCAGCCATGATAACAAGTGTGACATTATTAGTTCTTTCATTGTTTGCTCTTTATATCGGAGCAGGTTGGTTGGTTAAGGGTAGTACGGAGATTGCATTGAAAGCCAATATATCCCAATTGGTAATTGGTCTTACAATTGTTGCATTCGGTACCAGTGCACCCGAGCTGGTAGTCAGCATAAACGCCTCGTTAAGCGGGCAGGGAGATATTGCCATCGGCAACGTGGTTGGTTCCAACATTTTTAATATTGCCGCCATATTAGGAATTTCGGCTACTATCCACCCACTGCAAGCCAAACGCCAGCTGACCAAAATAGATATCCCTATCTTACTGTTGGCTACGATTTTGCTAACCGTTCTTTTCTGGAACGGTGAACTTGGACGGTTGGAAGGTGCCCTCTTTCTGCTAGGCATCATACTCTATACATTATTCAGCCTTTATTTCTCCCGCAAACATGAAAAGAAGATAGAAGAACAAAATGGAGAACTGGAAAAGCAACCGGATCCCTGGTATAAAGACGTTTTATATATTCTGGGGGGATTGGCTGTTCTTATTTTCGCTTCTCATTTGTTGATAACCAATGCAGTATCCATCGCCAAAGAAGTGGGTGTAAGCGAAGCTGTGATAGGACTCACCCTTGTCGCTGCCGGAACAAGCCTTCCCGAAATGGCAACGTCTGTTGTAGCCGCTTTAAAGAAAAATCCGGATATTGCCATCGGTAACATTGTCGGTTCAAACTTGTTCAATATTCTGGCAATAGCCGGTACCAGTTCGGTGATACAACCAATCATTGCCAAAATTTAAGTCATGTCGATTTGCTGGTCATGCTGGGGCTCACATTGCTTTTGCTTCCGGTAGTTAAAAGCGGACTAAAAATATCGCGTATAGAGGGTTGGCTACTGATTATCATTTATCTCTGCTACATGGCTTGGTTATTACGTGGGCTGATTTAATATTTTCATATCTTTGTAACAATTACGATAAAAACAACAGCATTTTTCAACACCCAAAGTCACAAAATATGATAGAAGCACCGGAAGCCCTGTATATTTCCAAACAACTCAACCAGACGATCAAAGGGAAGACAATCACTTTTGTCTGTGCCGGATATACCCCACATAAGTTTACCTGGTTTTATGGAGATCCGGCTAACTATCCGGCTATGCTCATAGGGAAAACGGTTGGAGAAGCCCATGCCTACGGCGGAGTGATAGAAATAGATATCGAAGATGTCCGCCTGCTTATCAGTGACGGCACGAATATCCGCTACTATGCCCCCCGGCGAAAAGCTTCCGGAAAAGCATCAGTTGCTGGTCGCATTTGAAAACGAAAGCTGCCTTATGGGATCGGTACGTATGTATGCCGCCATTATGTGCTTCCCTGCCGGTTCGTTCCATTGCGATTATACTCCTTACCGGGAAGGAGCGATAAGAAAGCCGCAAGTGCTTTCCGACGCATTCGATAAAACCTATTTCATGAGCCTGATCAACAACGAGGAGAAACAGAAGAAAACGGCAAAAGCATTCCTGGCTACCGAACAGACGATACCGGGATTGGGTAACGGCGTCTTACAGGATATCCTCTTCAAAGCCCGCATCCATCCTAAAACACGAATCAGTACTTTATCAGAAAAGCAAAAAGAGACACTCTTCCATTGCGTAAAGGATGTTCTCCAGGAAATATATCAAGCCGGTGGCCATAACTCGGAAACAGACCTGTTCGGTAATAAAGGCCGCTATATTCCTTTTTTATCAAAGGATACGGCAGGAAAGCCCTGTCCGGTTTGCGGCGAAGATATACGGAAAGAGAGCTACCTGGGTAGCAGTATTTACTATTGTGTTGAATGTCAGAGATTGGTTAAGCCATAAGGCACTATTTCTTCACACACCCAGTCAGAGCCATGTTCGATCGTATGACGAAGTTTATACGGTTGCTGGCGCGTATCAAAGAGCATGGCTATTTTCACAATATTATCTTCTACCCAATATACGATCTTAATATTAGGATGTTGCACAAAAGTACGAAAACATTGAGGGTAATCTGCCAGGGTAGGTTCGACATAACCCAAGCCCGGGAAATAAGTGAGAGATTGGATTGTATTCTTTATAGATACATATATTTTATCAGCTTTAACCACACCGAAACTTTGTATACTGTATAAATACAGGTCATCAATTTGTTTCTGAGCCAAAGGTGACAATTTATAATTAAGAGGGTTCATCGACCAATATTGTATTTCTTCTCCATACCAGCAAAAAATTCTTCCCCATCCTTCATCTTTCCATTCCGATCGTCTTCCAACACCTGGTCGATCAGACTACGGAAATGTTCTACTGACTGGATACGAAAGCTATCAGGACATGCAACAGGTTCATACTGTTCCTTATTATAAGCGAACAACTGATCTTCAAGGAATATCAACAACTCCTCATCCTCAATCTGGCTGATCTGCTTTATCAGGTCTTCCCGACGTCTGTTTATTGAATTGATCGACATGATGTTTTCGTTTAATGTGATGGTCACAAAGATATAGATAAAAGCCCCAATATCGGAGCTTTTATCTATATTTAGTTCAGGGAGAAATCAGAACCCGGCATGCTCCTCCTTGTTGACCGACTGGTCGGAGTCGCGTTTCTTTTCACCACTATACATCCACTCGATCTCATCCTCGTAGGTTTTGCCATCTTTTACTACGACAGTCTTAACGATGTTCTTTTCCATCTCAAGCGTTACATGATTTATAATATAATGTACGAGCATATAGCCTTCACGTATTCCGCCCAACTCCTTCCCGTTCAGATAAACCTTCGGCGTACCGATGTTCGAGTAAACGGTAATCGATGTCTCCTTTTTCTCGCGATCCCAATTGCGGCGCTGCGTCAGATAAAGGACAGGGTCTTTGCTCCAGTTAGCCTTATACCAGAAATAAGAATCTTTCTTTATCTTCCGGTCGAAAGTAACCAGGCCTTTCATATTGCGTGCCGGCACTCCGCCACGCACCCACAGCGGCGCACAGAAATCGAACGTATTCCAGAGATAAGAGACAATGATATACGGATGTGAGGCAATTACGCTCCATTGATATTCGTGTGTCTTTGTCTGGAAAGCCTCCGGATAAAACTCTTTCGTCCAGTTGAGCGCATCGCCCAGATACTCGGTCTGATGGTTCAGGTTGGCGTCTGCCCCATATTCGGTAAGCATCAGCTTCTGGTGCGGATAGTCTTTCTCCAGATTCTCTACCCAGGGTTTGATATCTTGTATCTTCTTCTCGTACCAGCCGAAATAGCGGTTCATGCCCTGGATATCGGCAACCAGGTTGACAGGATGTTCCATGTGCCCATATCCGTTTACCGAAACGGTATAGCGGTCGGGGTCTTCCGTTTTCGCCAGGTCGTGTAAGGACTGCGTCAGTTCTTTTGTGTACTGGTGCGGCTGATAGACTTCATTGTGCAAGCCCCAGACAGAGATGGAAGGATGGTTGAAGTTCTGGCGGATCATTTCGCGCAACTGGTTGCGGCAATTCTCCGCTTCCTGTCCGGTGACACGGTTGACGAACGGTATTTCCGCCCAGATAATCAACCCCAGGCTATCGCAACGCGAATAGAGGTAATCGGACTGCTGGTAATGGGCAAAGCGGACGGTGGTTACCCCCAGATCCATAATCGTTGCCAGGTCGAAGTCGTGGTTCTCGTTCTTCAGGGCGCTTCCCAGTCCCCACCAGTCCTGATGGCGGGTAACTCCATACATCGGATACTTCTCGCCGTTCAGGTAGAAGCCTTTGCCTGCCACTATCTCGTATTTGCGCAATCCCAGCGGCTGCACCATCTCGTCGATGACTTTGCCGTCCTTTATCAAACGGCTTACCACTTTATAGAGATATGGATTCTCGCGGCCTTGCCACAAGGTCGGTTTCTTAATCGTAAAAGAAGATTCGAAAGCCTGCTCGCCCTGCGCCGTCAGCTCGAAAGATTGTGTATCGGCAGCCACCTGCTTTCCGTCCCGGTCGTAGATCGTATTCTGCAAAGTAACCGCAGCCGGTTGCAAGGTACCGTTATCCAGCTTCACTTTCACCTTCACATCGGCCTGCTTTTTCGATACATTCTTTTGAGTTACATATACACCCGACGAGGCGCAATCGGTTACACATATATTATAAGGCTCCGTCACGATCAGCCATACCGGACGATAGATACCCCCGTAAACGCCAAACAAGTTATGGTTAACCGGAATCACATCCGGACGCGACTGATTGTCTGCCTTCACGATAATCTCGTTCTCCTCCCCCGCTTTCAGCAACGGGCCGATCTCGCAGGCAAAGGCCGAGTAGCCCCCTTTGTGGGTCGTTGCCAGTACCCCGTTGACAAATACCTCCGCACAGGAACCGACTCCCTCAAAGCGAAGAAAGACACGTTTGTCCTCCAACTCTGCCGGAAAGAAATACGACTTCCGGTAATAGGCAGCTCCTTCATAAAAGTTATTGGCCTCCACCTGCATATCTTTGGCGTTCCAGGTATGAGGAATTTCCACTTCCGACCAACCGCTATCCCACTTGCGGACATTTACTGCCAGTTCCTTCTCGGCCGGCGCTTTCCTGAATGACCAGCCGGAGTTGAACGGTTCTACTTTCCGGCCTTCCGCCTGCATCGTCGCAAATGCCAGGCAGGCGAACAATAAGGTTAAACTAAATACTCGTTTATTCATGATTTGTTGTTTGATTAAGTTGCAAAGATACAATGCCAGATAATAGATACGATATTATTGAAGAAGATTAATTATAGAACATTCATTCTTCAAAATGCATATTGCCTGGTAAAGAATAAAGCAGTTACTTTGTACCTGTTATTGAACTTTTATTTTTATTACTAACAAAACAAGGTTAATCATGAGTAAAAAATTACTATATCTATTTGCACTGATCTGTTCCATCGGTTTATTTACCGCTTGTAGCGATGACGATGAGGACAACAGTTGGCAGCAACTGCCGCAGGGAGAGCTTACAGCAGACAAAGTGAGCATAAAACTGAATGGCGAACCGGCAACCGGAACCATAGAATTTAAAGCACTGAGTCTTGAAAGCGCCCAGGTTACGATCAAAAATGTCATAGATGGTTATAGTAGCATTGCTGTCGATGCCGTAATGGAAAAACAGACAGACGGTTCTTTCAAACTAACCGGCAAACAAGATGTTACCACCAAACCTGTAACCAAACAGGCTGCTACGTCGACACCGTTTCTGTCTGTTAATCTGGATGGTTCCATCACAACAGACGGTCTGTTGACTCTTGACATCACGGCTTCAGGCACAGGTCTGTATATCAGAACATACAGTGGCGATACATTCCTTCTTAAATATGGAGATGATATATTGGGTGGTAAAACAGCCGTACTTGACGCAACGGATGGCGATAAGGTGACTATCCTTTTAAGCGATGTGATCCCGGGCGATGCCCAAACGACACTTTCCGATATTCAGATCAGCAACGATACGTTCAGCGGTTCTGCCAATGCCACATATGGCAAGGTGGAATATACCGGATCGATTAAAAACAAAGTGTTATCACTGAACCTGAACGTCACAATGAACGATCCGAAAGGTTGGGCTAAAACGTACCATTTGGCTGAATATACCACTGGCGAGTTGGAATATAACGGCTATAAAAATCCGAATACAGTATTGGCGGGTGCCGGCTACGTAAATTATGTATGCGTAACCACTTCTTCCGATTACGGCACCTCTTACGGAGTTATGCTCAGAGGCATCTTCGGCGTACTGTTACCCCAGGTCTTACACTCTGTCACATTGGAAGCAGACGGTAATATCACTGCCGAATATATGAACGGCAAAGGCGTCACATTCGAGCCGGGCTGGGCTTTACAGGCTCCTACCGCCGATGTTGCAAAAGGGTTGATTCCTGCTTCAGGCTGGTTGTCCGCCCCGCATCATCTGGCTTACTGGTTTGAAAAAGATGGCAAGCTTTATACGAAACTGAACATCGAAGCTATCATTACACAAGTGACAGGCACTAACATGGAAGGTATTTCCGATATTATAACACAACTTCTTACCGGCGATCCTGCCACTTTGAAAGCGTTATTAGCCGGCTTACTAGAGGTTGACGAATTACCGATAAGCGACGCTACGATCAAAATGTTGCAGAGTTGGGCAATCGACGGCATTCCAATGACTGTAAAAACAGCGGAGGGACACACCTACATGTATCTTGATAAAGCTACTTTCGACCCGATCATGAAAATAAACGAAAGCGGCACTTCCGATATTTTAGCGATATGGGATATGTTAGGTAAAGCAGGCATTATTCCTGCAGAAGCTCAAATGGCAGGAATGCTTCTCAATACAATCAGCGCGAACTGGTCTGCTACGGAAGAATTTGAGTTAGGTTTGGACTTACAATAAGCATTATACAATAAGCAGACAGTATAGTCTGTTATGAAAAAGGGGTTGTTGCAAGATATCCATTGCAGCAGCCCCTTTACTATTGTCTAACTAATCATCATGCTTTAAGACCTATCACAACCTCACTTTAAACCGCTCGTTACCAATCCTAACCAGATAGATACCTGCCGGAAGTCGGACCGTTTGCATTTCGCCTGCGCCAAATATCCGTACAGCTTCCAACTTGCCTTCCGAGGTATAGATATAAACTTTATTGTCGGTAGCTGGTTTGATATACAGGCAGCCCTCGCCTGTCCATACATTGGATTGGTTGACTTCAATAGCCTCGTTAGCCACCGGATCGGGGTTCTTCACGATGCCGTCGATAAAGATTTCGACATCGCTACGCACATATTTGATAATATATGCACCGTCGCTGCTACGCGGTTCGATGGTTTCGCCACGATTGGTCGTTACGACAGGTACAGATTGGTTATATTCCTCATCCAATGTCAGATAGAAACGGAAACTCCCCCACGACTCTACATCATATTCGCCCGCAACCGGATCGGTTACAGCTCCTTTGATTGCCGGAAGGAAAACGGTGTAGAATACCGTTGGGGCAGGATCAGGTACAGGGTCAGGATCGGGTGTTGGATCAACTATCTTTTCGAAAGAAGCCATAATAACCACGTCGGCTGCCGGCATAGTGAATGAATATTTACTGTTGCCTTGCTCCGTCAACTGTACAGGGGATTGGTTGGTAGTTTGTACTTTCACTTCTTTCAGTTCATAGCCGCTACTTGCAGAAACTGTAAAGATAACTTCTTCACCTTCTATCGCAACCTTTTTACCATCTTCTATCTGAATAGTACTGTTGATTGAAGCAGTTGCTATATTGTGTTCCTGCATGAAAGAAACATTAATAACGACCGCTTTAGCCGGCATCTTAAACTGGTATTTGCCATTATCGTCTTTATCAATAGTTATGGCTTGCTCTCCTTCCGGTGTATAGGAAACAGTCGATATCCTGTATCCGGGATCCGGCGTAGTAACTACTGAAACATCTTCGTTTTCGTGAGCTTCATCGTCTCCGCTTCCGGTTGTTATAATTCCATTTCCAGCTGTTACATTATAAGTTATCGGGAATGAACTCAAACGAATATTGGGTTGGTTAGCCATCAAAACACCTTCTGTTGTTTTAATTTAGGCAACATAGGAAAAGTTCCGGCTTCCCAGTTGGCATTATCGAAGATACCAGCAGGAAGTGCCTGCTCGTCCCAATCGGCTCCATTGTCTGTTGTAGCACCTGGATTAGTAATGTTTAATGGGTTCGTTCCCGTATTGTCAGTGATTAAAATCGAAGCTTTATCAGTCGAGGCATAACAATTCATGATTGTGTAAGGAGTTGTTGAAGTATGTCCTCCTACAATTCTATGTATTTTATCTGTACTAATTGATGTACCTGTTGTATTTTCCCAAGTGATTGACATTAATGAAATGCAATTTTCTATAGTGATTGTTTTATTACCATTAAGTTTAGCAACTATACCTCCGATAAACTCTGTAGTTGGGGACTGAGTCGAATGATTTTTATGCTTATTGTTCCCAAGCTGAAACAATTAGAAATTTGAAAAGGATCAGAAGCATACGCAAATCCAACCAAACCTCCTATACCCGATGAAATCAAATCGTCAAAAGTCATTCCTGCTTTAATTGAAACTTGGGTATAACAATTTTCAATCGTTGTATTAAATAGATCACCCACTAATCCTCCAGCATAAAGTGGAACATCACCATAACCGACATCTTCCGTATCCAGAATTATTTCTCCACCAGTTACATAGCAATTTTTTTATAGTTGAAGAAGAACTGTCTCCGGCAATTCCTCCTACATACAATAACGTAGGACCACTTCCGAATCTGGCAACAGCATGTATGCCTTCCTGTGAGATTTTGACTCCCAGATTTTGAATGGTAGCATCAGAGATACATGGAAATAACCCAAGATAAAGTGCTTCGCCTGCTTGTCCGTCGACATCTATTTTCAGGTTTTGTACAAGAAATCCCTGACCATCAAAAGTTCCTTTGAAGTTCTGACTTGAACTTCCTGCCTTTAGCCATTCTTTGCTTTCCAGATCAATATCCTGGGTTAGTTTAATCGTTTTACCGCTAAAGTTTGTTCTATTGATTACCAGTTGTACCAATCCTGCTAATTCGGCAGCGGTAGATATTTCATATTCAGGATCACTTTCATGGCCATCATACCAATCCGTAACAGCCAGATCTTTCCAACTATCCTGCCCCCAGGAAACGGCAGGCATCACCGCCATACAAGCCAATAGCAGCAGACGGGATAAAATACATTGTAATGTTCGTTTCATTTTCTTTTATTTTTCTTGTTAACATTTATTTGTAAGGGATACCTCAACACCGGTGTTGAGTTGCGTGCCGAAGCCTCTGTTAAGGGGTATGCCGAAGCCTCTGTTGAGGGGTATGCTGACACCGGTGTTGAGGTAAGTATCAAAGCCGGTATTGAGGTATATGCCGATACCGGCTTTGAGTTGCCGCTTAATAAGAGGCTATTCGATAACCGGACGATCGTCGTCATCCGATTGGCTATCTACGGTTAGCAGAATAGGGAACTTATAGGTGCGGGGTTCCTTAACCAGTGTATAACCGGCGCCTGCCTGCGTTGTGACGCTCAACCAATATTGTCCGTCTGCCAATTGCGGCACCTGGATAATGATTTGCGAAGTCGTGTTCGAAACAATCAGGTTGACTCTGACAGGAGTTTTGCCTTCACCGTCGGGCGTAAAATAAACGCCGACAGACGGATCACTACCTTTCAGCAGTAAACCTGCACCGGCAATAATAGCCGGAGCATTAGGAGTAATCTGCTGGCTTACAGACTGGGAAGTTGAATCAGTAATAGAGTTGATCACCGGACCTGTTTTAGCAATTCTGAAATGAGGAATCAGGTTTTTCAATGCATTCAAAAGAGACTTTCCGGGAGTGAAGGTAACGCCGAACTTATTTTTTTTCGGGATCGAAAGTCGGCGCTTCACCATCGAACGAGCCGATGATGTTGAGCAGGTATTGCCCTACACCGTCTGCCAGGCTCTTTCCTTGAGAGATCAGCTCTACTTTCTTTTGGTCAGCAAGGTCCAGAATGTTTACGATTGTTTCCAGTCGGTACTCAGTACGTTCTTTAACGATAAGTTTTGCGATGTCGATATTGTGACAGCTACCGGTAATAGCTACTTTACCGGAATAGTCACCTTGTTTTTCAGTCAGTACATTGTCGTATAGATCGACACTCAGAATAGTTTTGTCTGCCATATACTTGATAATTGTGTATTTTACCCGTTGGTTAAATGGGTGAATCCTTTAGTTATTTACTTGTTTATTGTCAATACTTTTTAAGTAGAAAATGGGTAGCTTTTTACCCTGTTTTATCCCTTGTATTTGTGGTTATTTATAGATACTCCCTGGTGGGGATAATGCTGAATATGTTGATTTTAGCATGATTATATAGATTTATTTAGTTCGTTCAGAACTATGGCAAATTGATTGATCCTTAAGGTTTTTATTTTCCGAAAGCAGATGAAACATAACGACAAACAATAAAAAGAGATGTGAATTCAGGATAAGAATGATTCTGGTATGGTACCCAATCAGGTACATAAATAAAAAAGATAACCGCTATTTTGTAGTATAAATAGCGGTTATCTTTTGAAACATTTGACTTATAAGGTTGTCTATTTAATAGGTTTTACTATCTTTGCCAGCACAATTAACGTAGTTCTGAACGAACTAATATACAAATCACTGTCAAATAACTTCCAGAAAACTTCTTCCATTCCCTGCCCGGTTTACCCGGATCTGCACCGGAATACGTTCGGTCATTTCCTGTACATGCGAAATAACTCCGATCTTACGGCCTTGCGTGCGAAGGCTTTCGAGGGCATCCATGGCGATACGCAGCGTGTCGGCATCGAGCGAACCAAAGCCCTCGTCGATAAAAAGGCTTTCCACCTTCATCCGGTTGAAAGAAAGGGACGACAGGCCGAGCGCCAATGCCAGCGAAACCAGGAAGGATTCGCCACCGGACAGGCTATGCACCGTACGGACTTCATCGCACATGTCGCGGTCGATCACTTGTAAGGCCAATGACTCCGGCACACGCTCTAACCGATAACGACAGCTCAGGTCGCGCAGCTGGACGTTGGCATAGTTCAAAAGCACATCCAGCGTATATCCCTGTGCAATGCGGCGGAACTTGGCACCATCAGCAGAGCCTGCCAGCTCATTCAACTTTGCCCAACGTTCGCTCTCGAGGCGACAGGCGTTGAGTTCTTCCTGCTGGCTGGCTATCTTCTGTTTGTTTTCGGCCTGCGTGCGCAACAGGAAAGCGTTTTCGTTTTTCTCCTGGGTGATGCGCGGGAGAAGAAGGTCGAGCGTCTCCCCTTCATGCGTGCGGTTCCACGATTCCTGCCAGTCGGACAGGGCTTGCTGACAGGTAGCGAGGTCTTGGGAAGCCTTTTCCAGATCGTGTGCGATCTGGTTGGACGTGCCCCGCAATTGATCGGCAAGGGTCGACTGTTCGGTCTGAACGGCTTGCAGACGTTTCAGGCGTTCTTTCAATTCCTCTTTGCGGCGGTTGTAGTCCTGTTCCACTTGGTCGGCAGGTTTGCCGGAAAGAAGCCGGGAGCGTTCTACCTGAAGGGCGGTAAGCTCCTTGCGTGATTTGTCACGACGAAGGGTGGCTTCTTCCGCTTCTTTCTGCAAGGAAGGAAGGAAAGAGGCAAGCGAGTCGCATTCGGCTTTCTGCGCACTCTGGTCGCGTTGGAGCTGCTGCAACTTCTCGGTGTTGTCGTGCCACTGGTGGGCAAAGGTGGTCAATGTTTCGCGGAATGACTCCGGGTCTTGCTGCCAGGCCTTCTGCCATTCGTCGTTGCCGAAAAGGCGGTTGGCGGCAGAAAGGGATTTGTCGAGGGCTTCGAGGCTTTCGGTGCGGATAGATTCTTCGCGGGCGATCTGGGTGTCGGCGAGTTTCTGGCGTCCCTGGATATCAGTAAGCGATTGGCTAGCCTCGGTCAGTTCCTTTTGCAGTTGAAGGAGTTGGCGGCGAAGCTGGGTCAGTTGCTTTTCGCTGGCGGCGTAGGCTGTCTTACTCGCAGTAAGCTGCTGAATCTTTAAGGTCAGGGCGGCAATTGCCTGGGCTGGAAGCGTATCTTTCTTCTCCTCGCTTTGGGTAGCCGGATGATGCACGCTGCCGCAGACCGGACAGGGGACGCCCTCCTGCAAATTCTTCCGCAGCTCCAAGACATCGCCGCTGACAGCCTGGCGCGCCTGTTCGACCAGCAGGTTCTCGCGTTCGGCACGTATGGATTCGATCTGTTTGTCGAGGGCTTCCATATCCTGTGCTTTCAACTCCTGTTCCTGGCGGGCGATGACTTCTTCTGTCTTTTGAAAGGTGACTTGCTTGCCGGCAACCGTTCGCTGCACCGTTTCAAACTGGGTAGTCAAGCGGACGGCTGTCTGTCGGGTAGCTTCTATCGTCTTGCCGGACTTCTCGACGGTCTGGCGGGCGGAAGAAGCGGCATCCAGATGCAAAAGAAGTGCGGAGAATTGCTCGGCGATGCTTGCTTTGCGTTCATAGCGTGTTCGCCAGTCGGTCAGGCAGACGATCTCGGCGGCACTTTGTTGCCGGCGGGTTTGGGCGGCTTTCAATTTGTCCTCTCCCTCTTTCTTCCGTTGAAGGGCATCGCTGAGGCGGGTCTCCGCTTCTTTCATGGAACGGGCGGCTTCGTCAAGACGTACGTCCAGCTTGCGGGCCTGCAACAACTCCTGCTGCAAGGCTTTGAAAGCGGCTTCCGACTGTTGTTCGTCCTGAATGCCTTGCTCATATTGTTGACGGGCGGTATTGAAAAGCTCCGTCGCCCGGAGCAGTTTATCGGCAGCTTCTTTCTGTTGTGTCTGGCGGCTGGCAATCTGTTGGGTGGCGGATTTGACGGCTTCCTGTAATGTCTGTTGCTCTGCCTTTGCCTTTTCGAGGGCCGACAAGGCGGTTTCCGATTCTTTCAGGCGGGCTTGCAAGGCCTGTTCTTCTTCTTCCGGTAACAGTTCAATTCCCTGAATGCGGGCTTGTATCTTATCGTATGCCTCTTTGGCTACGGCGTTTTTCTCAAAGATCAGGCGGGAGATAGCGGAGTAGAGTTCCGTTCCCGTTAGCTTCTCCAGCAGAGAGGCTTTCTCGCCCTGCTCCGCTTTCAGGAAGGTGGAGAAGTCGTTTTGCGCCAGCAGGACGGAGCGGGTAAACTGCTCGAAGGTCAGCCCGATCAGTTCGACGACACGGGCTTGGAGTTCCGAGCGGGTACCTTGCTCCTCCTCTCCCTTGTCTATATTATATAAGGTAAGGCGGGGATTCTGCAAACGGCCATTTTCCTTGTCGCGGGCACGTCCGACCGACCAGCGCGAGCAGTAGCGATGACCGTTCAACGCCAAGAAACCCACCTCGGCATATCCCGAAGCCGTTCCCCGTCGCAACAGGAAGCGGGGGTCGCTTTGGGGAAGCACTTCATCGTTTACATCCCGTAGTTTTACGTTATTCTCTTTTGCCTGGTCGGTTCGTGGAGTACGGGCAAACAGAGCCAAGCACATGGCATCCAGTATGGTTGATTTGCCAGCGCCGGTAGGGCCCGATATGGCAAAGATGCCGGTAGAGAGTAAAGGCTCCGCCGTAAAATCGACTTCAAACTCTCCTTCCAGTGAGGCCAGGTTGCGCCCCCGTATAGCTAATATCTTCATAAGGAAACCTCCCGCATAACGTTGTTGAACAATGATTCGATCTCTCCCGGCAACTCGCCGCCGTATTTACTGGTAAAGGCATGCTTCAGCATATCCAGCGGATCGATGCGCTGCAAATCGTTGTAAGAAAGGGGACTGACAGTATCGTCGTCCTCCCTTTTAGGATAAGAGGGAACGATGGAAGTCAGACGGACTGCCTTATCCGCCAGCATTTCTTCCACCCGGTGGCGGAATCCGGGATCGGGCTCCGTCAGCAAGACGCGGACTTCGAGGTAAGGCCAAAGGGAAGGAGTCTCGTTTCCGTCCGTACCGGCAACAGGCAGTTGGGCCAGTTGCGAGATAACTTCATCTGGGGGTGCCGGTTGTGCAGGAATACGTTGCAAGCCGGTAAGTACGGGAACAGGCATCGGCTCGACCTTCGACAGGCAGCCGTTATCAAGACTCACTTCTACCACCTGATGTCGGTAGTTTGTCTCCGAGAAAGACATAGGCAACGGGCTGCCGGAGTAGCGAAGGTTCTCCCTTCCTCCTATCCGTTGCGCTTTATGGATATGCCCCAGCGCAGTATAAGCCAGCCCTTCATCGAAGGTTTCCGACGAAACGGATTCCAGGCCGCCCATAATGATACGTTCACTTCGATCGTCGTCCGACAGTTCAGCACCGGTAGCATGCAGATGCCCCATAGCGACGAGGACCTCTCCGGCCTGCCGCTTGGCGTCGGCATAATCATATAATTGGTGGTACATGCGATTAATGCCGGCGATATAAGTATCTGCCGTTTCTTCCGAAGGCGGATAGTCGCCCTGGCGGAGATAAGGCACTGCCAGGCACCAGGCTTCACGCTTCCTTTCCTTATTATATAGAGGGACCAGCAAGGAATCGAAGTCGATCTCTCCGCTCTCCGTCCGTTTAATAATCCCGACAATCGAAGTGTTCAATTCTTCCAACAAAGGGATTGGCGCCTCGAGCCGGGCAGCCGAATCATGGTTGCCGGCAACAACCACAATCTGTAAATGCGGATTGCAACGGTTAGCTTCCCTCAGAAAACGGAAGAAACGCCGCTGTGCGGAAGCGGAAGGGTTCGCCACATCAAACACGTCGCCGGCAATCAGCAGGACATCCGTCTGTCGCTCTGCCAGCGTCGCCACCAGCCACTTCAAAAAGGCATCATGTTCTTCCTCCCGGTCGTAACCAAAGAAAGTCTGCCCAAGATGCCAGTCGGCAGTATGTATAAGGTTTAAAGACATAGTTTACAATTGATATTTCATTCACTTCTCATCCATGAATTCCTCATATAAAGCAACGGAACCATAATGCCACAGTTTGGTACTCTCTTTTTCCAAAGCCTTGTAAGTGTTTGAATGATAGATTTTCTGTATAGCTTCGATAATTGAACCTCCATGCTCTTTTACATACATTTGTGCTAAAAGACTGATCTTAGAGGGTAATAATAAGTAAAGGTTTTTATCTGTGATTTCCCGGTTCATTTCAATACCTCCTTTGCTTCTAAAAAGATTAAATATGATAATGCGTGCTCCGTATGAAACAATAACTGATCCACTAAAAGATAAGCCTTCAGTTCTTGAATTAATTCCTGTTTAGTAAGCAAGCCTCCTTCGTATAAGGCAAAGGCCGCATAAACACGATCATTTGCGACAGGACCATACATTATATCATAATCATGGCGGTAATCTCTATTTGTACGATTTGCCATGACAAAGTCCAACCATTCCTCCGTAGGTTCCGCAAAATGTAAGGCCTTTAACTTCTCCATAGAGGATAAATCAAATTCATATACATTCATAAATCCTTTATGAATCTCCCCGCCGATCTTACGTTTCACCCATAATTCGGCTTGTTCTTCAGAGGTAGTAGTATAAAACCCCATGCCATAATCCAGCGTACGATTGGCAAGTCGTATTTGCGGCTTATCAACGATTTCTAAACTGCCATGATATAGTTTCATTGTATTTCCTCCTTTCTTTTTGCGATGTAGCCTTCTATTTCTTCCAACAACCATTGCCGGCTTTGCGTATGTAATACTTCAAAGTTATCAGATAAATAGGGTAATACATTATACTTTTCGAATAAGTTCATAACCTCTTCACCAGATAATCCCTGTTCCATTTTATACTGTTCGATACAAAACGAAAGGAAATAAGCTATATCTAACTCTCTTTTATTCATGATAAAGTCATTTCTGCAAAAATAGGAAATTTATAAAGAACAGAGGCATGGATAAAGAAGAAGTAACTTAAAAGAGATCAGATTGTATCAGGAATGAAAAAGAACAGCAATAAGTCCGTAATTCCTCACTCCTACCTTTGCGGCAACAAAAATGGATACATAGTTATAACAAACTCTACTTCTAATTTGCGTGTAAGGCGTGTGCTCTTATTGCCGGCCGGATTATTGACTTGCAGCCTGTTACTACCGACTTATATTGCTGCAAACAATAACATTCCGGTAACTATCTCCCATCAAGTCCGAACGAAAATACAGGTAAGCGGAATCGTTGTCGATGCCACCGGCGAGCCTCTGACCGGAGCAACCGTACTCGAAAAGGCCAGCGGTAACGGAACGATTACCGACGCTGACGGAAATTTCAGCCTGGCAGTTCCCTCCGACGCCGTATTGTCGGTAAGTTATATCGGATATAAGCCGCAAGATATCATTGTCAATGGCAAGACCTCTTTTAAAGTCGTGCTGGAAGATGATTCCGAGAAACTGGAAGAAGTGGTCGTTGTCGGCTACGGCGTACAGCGCAAGGTAAACCTCTCCGGTTCGGTAGACCAGATCAATGCCAAGCAACTGGAAGCCCGCCCTATCACGAATATCTCCAAAGGATTGCAGGGAATGGTTCCTAACCTAAACATCGACTTCACCAGCGGAGAGCCCGGACAGGCTGCCAAGATCAATATCCGCGGAGAAGCCTCCATCAATGGCGGCAGCCCGCTGATCCTGATCGACGGTGTGGCTTCGGATGCCGAAGAACTGAACCGCCTGTTGTCGGAAGATATCGAAACGCTTTCCGTGCTGAAAGATGCCTCCTCTGCCGCCATCCACGGTGCACGTGCCGCTTTCGGGGTGATCCTGATCACCACCAAACAGAGAAGCAGCGACCGCTTCCAAGTAAACTACAACAATAACTTCGCCTGGAAGCGCCCCTCCATTCTTCCGAACAAAACGTCCGACCCTTATATCTACCTGAAACTGAAAAACATCGCCGTACTTAACACTCCCTGGAGCTCCGGACACGTCGCCAGCGACGAACGCCTCGAATGGGCACGCCAGCGTTCCGACAACCCGGACGGCACCGATCCGGTACGCCTCAACCCGCTGAATGAAACCCAATGGAAATACATGGGAAACCGCGACTGGATACGTTACTTCCTCGATAAGAACACATTCAGCAACACGCATCAGCTATCCGTCTCCGGTGCTATCGAGAAAACCAAATTCTATCTTTCCGGCGGTGTGGACGACGAGAACGGCATCCTGGCAGGTACCGTGAAGAACGACAGCTATCGCCGGTACAGCATGCGTGCCAAAGTCAGTTACAAGATATGGGACTGGCTTACGTTGTCGAACAACACCTCGTTTGTAGCCACCAACCGCATCAAGCCGAGCTATCTTTCCAGCCGCGGCGAGCCCTATATCGACAGCAACGGCATCCGCCAGAAAGGTAACGGCGATTCAAACATGAGTATCTTCTACGACCTGGCTCCCACCGACTGGGATAAAAACCCGGACGGCACCTGGGCAAACAACGCTGCTGGTATCGCCATGGCGCAACTGGTCGACGGCGGCGAGGAAACGTCTAAATACAACCGCCTTCAAAGCACCTTCTCCGCCGAAATGTCGTTCTGGGAAAAGATGCTGCTGGTAAACGCCAACTTCACCTTTATGAGAGGAAACGAGGACTACAACTGGTTCAAAAACAAATACACCATCGGATACGGCCCCAACGATATCCGCGAACTGGGCGACAGCAAAGCCTACAAAAGCACGACCAACGACTATTACAGCGTATTGGAACTGTTCGCCACCTTCAACAAGGCTTTCGACAAACATTATGTAACCGGTATCCTCGGATTCAACCAGGAGTATAACCGCTGGAACTGGTACAAGGCGGAACGGGAAGGAATCATATCGACCTCTCTCCCCTCCATCGGCCTGTCGTCGGGCGACCAGTTCGTCAGCGAGCAATATGCCGACTGGGCCATCCGCGGACTCTTCTTCCGCGCCAACTATACGTATGACAACCGTTATATCTTCGAAGTGAACGGACGCTACGACGGAACATCCCGTTTCCCGAAGGAAAAGCATTTCGGCTTCTTCCCCTCCGCATCGGCTGCCTGGCGTATCGACGCGGAGCCGTTCTTCGAATCTCTCCGTCCGGCCATCAACCAGTTGAAACTCCGCGCTTCCTACGGTTCGCTGGGTAACCAGCTTGTCGGCGAGTATGGATATATTCCGGCAATGAGTTCCCAACTGGGCGGCTACATTATTAATGGCAAACTGCAACAGGTAGTCACTCCCCCTTCCCTCGTCTCTCCCGATTACACCTGGGAAGAAGTGCGCACCCTGAACGGCGGTCTCGACCTGGCTTTCCTGGATAATAAACTGACCGCAACAGTCGATGTGTACCGCCGCGATACCAAAGGCATGCTTACAATGGGTAAAGAACTGCCGGGCGCATTGGGTGCCAGCGAACCGAAAGAGAATGCCGCCGATATGAAAACAACCGGCTGGGAATTGACCGTCGGCTACCGCGACCAGTTCCAGCTGGACGGAAAGCCTTTCAACTGGGGAGCCAAATTCATGCTGTCGGATAACCGTTCCTGAATCACCAAGTTCGACAACCCGACTAAAAACCTGACACAGTATTACGAAGGACAGGAACTGGGCGAGATCTGGGGCTTGCAAAGCGACGGCTTCTTCCAGAGCGCAGACGAGATCAAGAACCTCGACGAATCGTCCATCATTCCCTGGGGCGCTTTGGAAATCGTCAACGGCTAGCCGAAATACAAAGACCTGGACGGCGACAAGAAAATCACCAAAGGAAACACTACGGTAGACGATCCGGGCGACCTGAGCATTATCGGCAACTCCTCGCCCCGCTTCCGCTTCGGGTTCAACCTGAATGCCGAATGGAACGGGTTCGATATGTCCACCTTCTTCCAGGGCATTGCCAAACGCGATTATTATCCGATCAGCTACCTGTACTGGGGATTCTACCAGCAGCCTTACGCCGGCGGCCCCGAACATCTGTTCGACTTCTATCGCCCGACAACCGACAGCGATGTGGATATGGCGAAACACTCGCAATCCTATATCAACGCCGGCCTGGCTAACCAGAACCTGGATGCCCGCTATCCGGTCTTCCAGTCATGGCTCGCCGACAAGAACCTGGGTACACGGATCGACCAGGCAATGGGTCTGGCCATTCCCCAAACCAGTTACCTGCTGAACGGTGCCTATCTGCGTATCAAGAATATCACGCTCGGATATACGCTGCCTTCCGAACTTACGAAGAAAGCACGTCTGAGCCGGGTACGCGTATTCGTCAGCGGCGATAACATTTTCGAATGGAGCGCCCTGAAAAAATACTTCGACCCCGAAGCTGTTACCAACGAATCCAATTATGGATATGTCTACCCGTTCAACCGCCAGTATTCGTTCGGCGTCAATGTCACATTCTAACTATTTAAAAGATAAACGATGAAAAAGAAATATATCTATCCCGCAGCACTTATCCTCTGCCTCGCTTCGACTTCCTGCAACGACAGTTTCATGGAACGTCAGCCACAGACTGAAATCGGTGTCGACAGTTACTTCAATACGGAACAGGACTTGAAGATGTATTGCTACAACCTCTACGACTTCCCCAACTTCAACAACTACGTAGCCGATGCCGGAACAGACAACCAGGTGACCACCGACGTAGTGGAAATAAAGAACATCATGCTCTCCACCAACCCCAACTCGACCACCGTCAGCAGCGGATGGGATTGGGAGAAACTACGCACAATCAACCTTTTCCTTGACAACTGCGAAAAGGCGCAGGTAGCCGACGATATACTGGCGCATTACCAGGGAGCGGCCCGCTTCTTCCGCACCCGCTTCTATATGGATAAGGTGAAACGCTTCTCCGACGTCCCCTGGTATGACAAGACGCTGACTACGGCGGATAAAGACCTCTACAAGGCACGCGATTCGCGCGACATGGTCGTTCAGAAGATATTCGAAGACTACCGGTTTGCCGCCGAACACGTCAAGACCAACCAGGAAATCGGCGCCGTCGATAAATGGGTTATCCTTACTTACATGGCACGCCATGCCCTCTACGAAGGCACTTACCGCAAGTACCACGACGAACTGAACCTGCAAAGCTCTGCCAACACGTACCTTAAAATGGCTGCCGACGTTGCCCTTCAGATCATGAACGAAGGCGGTTTCAGCATCTACACAACCGGAGATGCCGACAAAGATTATTACACACTATTCGAAAGCCCGGATTTGAGTACCAATCCGGAAATCATCCTGGCAACTTACTTCGACAGAAAAATCAACGGTAACGGATTCTGGGCTTTTATGTTCGGCAATTACATTCCCTGTCCCACCAAAGACCTGGTACAATCCTACCTGATGAAGGACGGTTCTTGCTACTCTGCCCAGCCGGGTTACGAAACGAAGCAGTTCGTCAAAGAGTTCCAGAACCGCGACCCGCGTATGTGGCAGACACTTGCCTGGCCGGGATGGGAGCTGATCAATACAATGACCTACGCACCGGGAGCCGGTATCTACGTGCAAAACCTGAACAAGAACTTCTCCGGCTACCACCAGATCAAAGGCTTTATCAATAACAAAGACGAAGATTATTATCTGGGTATCGACTATCCGGTACTCCGCTATGCCGAAGTATTGCTGACCTACGCCGAGGCCCGCGCCGAACTGGGCGAACTGATACAGGACGACTTGAACAAAACGATCAACCAGCTCCGCTCGCGTGCCGGCATCCCTGCGCTGCAACTGAACCCGGCTGCCGATCCGGTGATGCAGAAAGTCTTCCCCGGCATCTCTTCCACCTTGCAGGAGATACGTCGCGAACGTCGTGTCGAACTGGCTCTCGAAGGTTTCCGCTACGACGACCTGATGCGCTGGAAAGCCGGCAATCTGCTCGAAAAGGAACCCGAAGGCCTCTACTTCCCCTCGCTGGGCAAGTTCGACCTGACCGGCGACGGCGTGGAAGACATCTACCTGATCCCTTCCTCACAGGACATCCCAGCCGAAGCCGACAAAGAGACCAACTCGCTGGGTAAAAAGCTAGTGTACTACCGCACCGGTTCAATCGACGACAGCAACGCCACCGTTTACCTGACCGAAGGCACCAAAGGAAATATCCTGACCATTGAAGATATGGGTACGTTCCAGGAACCCAAATTCTACTACCGTCCCGTACCGAAGCACGAAGTAGAACTCAACCCGGCACTGGCCCCCAACTGTTCGGATGGGAATAACAGAGTGAATAATTATCAAACATCATCTTAATATAAAAAGTATATGAAAACAACAAACGTATTAATTACAGCAGCATTACTGGCAGCCGGTATATGTGCAAATGCACAGAAAACGCTGCCCAAACAAATAAAAGCAGGTAAAGAACGCGTCAAAGCACGCAAAGAAATCCGCCTGCCGGAAATAGACGGTTACAAACTGTTGAAGTGCGACTTCCATATCCACACCATCTTCTCCGACGGTATCGTATGGCCAACACTTCGCGTGCTCGAAGCCTGGAAAGAAGGGCTCGACGCTATCTCCATCACCGACCATATCGAAGGACAACCGGCACACCCCGCCATCGAGAAGGGGAATCACAACAACTCGTTCGAGATGGCAAAAGAGGAAGCCGCCCGCCGGGAAATTATCCTGATAAAAGGCGGCGAAATCACCCGTTCGATGCCCCCGGGACACTTGAATGCACTATTCGTTAAAGACGTAAATGCCCTCGACCAGAAAGATTATATGAAAGCAATCGAGGAAGCACACAACCAGGGCGCCTTCATCCAATGGAACCATCCGGGCTGGGGCGTCGACACCATTATGCGACACGACGTGCATGAAACGCTTTTCCAGAAAGGCTGGCTCAATGGCATCGAGGTATTCAACGAGTTCGAATGGTATCCCGTCGCCCTGAACTGGGTAAACGAGAAAAACCTCACCCTACTTGGCAATACCGACGTACACGACGTAACCGAACGCCTGTATGACTTCCGCACCACCAGCCACCGCCCGATGACCCTTGTCCTGTCGAAAGACCGTACGGAAGAAGGCATCCGCGAAGCCCTGTTCGACCGCCGCACGCTGGTCTGGTTCTACGATACCCTGATGGGAAAAGAAGATTTACTCAAGAAGTTCTTCCAGGCATCGGTCGAGGTTAAACCGGTTCATCACACAACACCCGAACGCACCTACCGGAGCATCGTCAACCACACAGACGTTCCGTTCCTGCTGAAAAGAACCGACAAGAATGCCAACGGCTATCCCGAAACAATCGAGATACCGGCAGGCGAAACAATCCTCGTCGTCCTTCCCAAGACAGGCAGCCAGCCGGTCAGCTACCAGGTGGATAACATGATTATCAGCCCGGAAAAAAGATTGCAGGTAGAATTGTTCTAATGGTAACTGTCCTTTCCCGATAGGGGGAAGGGGGTGTGTCCTATTTCCCCAATTCCCCCATTATTGCCTGCGTTATCAAAATAAAGCCTTATCTTTGCAGTTTCAACAAAGAACACTTGTATGGATTGGTTACAGGAAGCTTTTTTAGAGCCGACAATGTTGCAGGCAGTTATCGTTATCTCGCTGGTTTCGGCCGTAGGCCTGTTTCTGGGGAGACAAAAGATATTCGGCATATCGCTGGGTATTACTTTTGTATTCTTCGCCGGCATTATGGCGGGACATTTCGGGATTGTCGTCAATAAGGATATGCTGAACTTTGCAAAAAGTTTCGGTTTGATACTCTTTGTATATTCACTGGGATTGCAGGTTGGCCCCGGTTTCTTCTCTTCCCTGAAGAAAGGCGGCGTCGCCATGAGCATGATGGGGCTGGGCGTCATTCTGCTAGGGTTGATACTGACCCTGGTCTTTCATTGGACAATGGGGGTTTCGCTGCCTAATATGGTAGGCCTGCTTTGTGGCGCCGTTACCAATACGCCGGCGTTGGGTGCCGCCCAGCAAGCATTCAAACAGATGAATCCGACCGGCGGGAATGAAATAACCGACATGGCACTGGCCTGCGCCGTAGCCTATCCCTTGGGGGTAGTAGGCGTTATCATGGCTATTATCCTGCTACGAAAGCTGTTCGGCAGCAAGAACCTGCCGGATGATAAGGAAAAACGCAACGCCAAACCCAACATCACAGAGTTTCATATCAGCAACCCTGCCATTTACGATAAAAGTATCAAGGATATCATGAAGCTGACGGAAAAGCATTTCGTCATTTCGCGTATCTGGCGCAACGGGAAAGTAAGTATCCCTACTTCCGATACGGTATTGCATCAAGACGACCATCTGCTGATCATCTCCCAGAAAGCGGATGTGGAAACCATCCGGGTATTGTTTGGGGAACAGGAAAACGTAGACTGGAATAAGGAAGACATCGACTGGAACGCGATCGACTCGCAACTGATCTCCCGCCGCATCGTCGTAAGCCGCAACCGGGTGAACGGAGTCAAACTGGGTTCGCTCCGCCTGCGTAACCTCTACGGTATCAACATCACCCACGTGAACCGTGCGGGAATCGACCTGATAGCCGACACCAACCTGCGCCTGCAGATCGGTGACCGCCTGACTATCGTCGGCGAAAAGAATGCAGTTAACAATGTAGGAAAAATATTGGGCGACGAGATCAAGCGGCTGGACAACCCCAACCTGCTGGCCGTCTTTATCGGCATATCGCTCGGTGTATTGCTGGGTTCGCTGCCGATCATGCTACCGGGAATGAATACGCCTATTAAGCTGGGTATTGCCGGCGGCCCTATTATTATCGGTATCCTGATGGGAGCTTTCGGCCCCCGTTTCCACCTAACGACCTACACGACCATGAGTGCCAACCTAATGCTGCGCCAACTGGGTATCGTGATCTATCTGGCGGGATTGGGTATCGACTCGGGCGCCCACTTCTTCGAAACCGTCTTCCGGGCAGAAGGATTGCTTTGGATCGGCCTTGGCTTCCTGCTAACCATCGTACCTATCCTTATCGTCGGCTTCATCGCCTCGCAATTCTTCAAGCTCGACTACGCCCATAATGTCGGAATGCTTTGCGGCAGCATAGCCAACCCGATGGCACTTACCTACGCCAATACGACCGTAGAAGGCGACGAAACGTCGGTAGCCTATGCGACGGTTTATCCGCTTTCGATGTTTATTCGCGTGATATCGGCGCAGCTAATCATCATGTTGTTTACATAAGTTAATGCCGCTACCTACACAATAACCCCTTCTCACCCCCTCTCCCCTATATTTGTTCCATCACAAATCTTATTGTTATGGAACAAAATGTATGTATTTACATGGCAGGGCAGGTGGATAAGATGCGGCAGGCGGGGAGAAACAGTAGCGCCGGACTTTACAGGGTGGTACATAACCGGCTGCGGCGGTTCGCGGATGACGAGACACTGACGTTTGAACAGGTGACGGCGACGCGGGTAGATGGCTTTGCGCAGTCGCTGCGCGAAGAAGGGCTGGCGGTGAATACCGTCAACAGCTACCTGAGCGGCTTCCGGACGCTCTACAACTCTGCGCTGGAAGCCGGGCTGTTCAAGGCGCCGGAGAAATCGCCTTTCGCACACCTTCACCTGCGCCGGGAGATGACAGCCAAACGGGCACTCACCTCACAAGCCATCAACGAACTCGCGCGGTTACAGCCCTCAGTGGGCACTGAAACGCGCCGTTCGCTCGACTTTTTCCTTTTCTGCTTTATGGCCTGCGGGATGCCGTTCATCGATCTGGCACATCTCACGTGGGACAATATCGTGGGAAAAGAAATCATCTATCACCGCTGCAAGACGGGGACCAAGGTGCAGATAAGCATCACCCCCGGCATGCGCCTGATTATGAAGCGGTATGCCCGCAAAGGCAGCCGCTACGTTTTCCCGATCCTGCCCGAAGAAGGATGCAGCCACAACTACTACAAATCGATCCTGGCACGCTACAACGCCTGCCTGAAAGAAATCGGAAGCCATCTCACACACCCGGTGAAACTCACTTCGTATGTGGCACGCCACACCTGGGCGACTGAGGCACTACGGAAAAATACGCCCGTAGCCGTCATCAGCCAGGCGTTGGGTCACACTTCCGAAAAAAACGACGCTTTTCTATCTCGACTCGCTCGATCAGTCGGTGATCAGAAAAGCAAACAGGAAGATTATTAAAGTGGTAGACGATCTGGTGGCTGGGAAGGCTTGATACCTTATTTACGAAATAAGGTAAAACACATGTCTTTTTATCTTCATTTCGCAAGAAAAGGATGTAATTCAAAGGTTCTTTCTGCGCAAAGATAGATAATAAAAAGATATAACAA
>JAJPZM010000304.1 GCA_021204335.1 Parabacteroides sp.
TTCATATGATGTTCAATAAATCAACGGACATCATGCGGATAATCATTTTTTTATTACCAGCTCCAATACGTAGTTAGTGCGGGGGACGGTGATTGACCCACCCTTTGCCAGAGTAAAAGTAACGAAAGCGGTGTTATTGCTATCTACATTAGAGAAAATCCCGCCGCCGGATCCTGAAGAACCGGGAGCGCCTGTATCTCCTTTGTCACCCTTATCACCTTTGTCGCCGGATACTTTACTCCAGGTCTTACCATTATCCACCGAGAGGTAGAAAGCATCCGTTTGCCATGTGCCGGGGATGGAAGCGGCTTTCAGTTGGCTGCCTGTTTTCAGTTGCGGCGTAGGGGCAGGAGTTCCCGCGGCACCGTTGGCACGGATGGGGGCGCCGTTGGCATCGGTCATCAGGTCGCCATTCAGCGTCCAATACCAGTTGCCGTCTTTTCCCTTTTGCAGGCTGATAAGCGGGGTGTCGCCTTTATCACCTTTCTGGCCGTTCATCAGGGTGATGGTTCCGCTCTTTTTAAAAGTGATGGTGTATCCGGTGCGGGTGGTACCTTCCATGATGGAGTCGATAGACAGGATATAGTCGCTCTCGTCGGTGATGGCCTTCAAGGCGGCGATTTCCTGGCTGGCTTGTTTCTGCCATGTTTCCAGTGCGGCGATGCGCTCTTCCTGTTTGTTGACGGCATCCCACAGGGCGTCGTCGTCATATTTACAGCCGACTAGCGATAGCAATGCTAGGGCAATCAGTAGTAGATTCTTTGCTTTCATACTTCTATTATTTTAGTGTTTGTTCTATTATTTGCAAGGCCTGGGACGAATCCTCTGCAAGCAAAAATAGATGAATATCGAATCTGGCTAGTGACAATTCAACAAAATCTATTAGGACAAATCGTATATAGGGCATTTTATTTTCAGGACAAATCGTAAAATAGCTCCCAAAAGGTAAAAATCAACTATTTCTGATAGGAAAGCAATGTTTTTTTTGATCGGAATGCAATACATTTGCAGCGATGGAAATCATGACGACATATTGGATGGCGATGGCGGTACTTATTCCAGCTTTTTCGTCTGCTGCCTGCGGAATACTGATGGCTTTTGCCTTACAGGACAGCCAGACATGGGAAGAAAAGAAGTTGAAGAAGGTCGTATTGGCCTATTTTGCGACAGAAGGGATTGCCTGGTGCATCACTTTCTTCTATCCGTTTTGCCCGAAGGTGTTTGTTTGGCTGAATGTGCCGTGCCTACTGTCGTATGCTTTGATATCCATTCTCTTTTACCGGGTTATCCGTTTCCTGACCAGGCTGGGACAATCCGAAAACTTTCCTTCCGTACACTATCTGTTACCGGGTTTGCTGGCGGTCGTGATGCTGGTCTGGTCGTTGTTCGTTCCTTTCGATACGCAGGTAGAGATAGTGAAAGGCAAGGCGCTGGTGTTCCCACAAGGGTATGAGGCATACGCCCGCTTCTTTACGTTTAAACTGCCTTTGCGCCTGCTTTTCGGAGTCGTATATTATATCTTTACAATCGTTTTATTGGTAAAATACTATAAGAAAGCGGACAAGCAGGCATCCATACACAAACCGGCCAAGTGGGTTTTGTTCCTGATCGGCATATCCCTCGCATCGCTGATTTCTTCCTTATTACCGGCCTTCAAGCCGCGTGGCGAAATACTGTACTCCTTGTGGACATTACTGCTCACATCCAATATAGCAGTTATGCAGATATTGCTTGGTTACCATATCATACGGCGTAAATATCTCCTTTATTATATCCCTACTCCCGATGGTGGAACCACCATCGGAGCTGGAAGCTGCTTCCAGCGCAGGCGCCATGCCGGCACACTCAACCGCAGCCGTTTTGAAAGCTTCATCCGCGACAGGAAACCTTACCTGAATCCGGATTACAAAATAACGGACCTCGTGGAAGATCTGGATGTGAACCGTACGGCGGTATCCTTTTTCATCAACCAGACCTATGGAATAAATTTCAACCGTTATCTGAACCGCTTGCGGCTCAAGGAACTTGAACAGCTTCGTCGGCACCCCGACAACCAGGGCAAAAGCATAAGTTCGCTGACAGCCAAGGCGGGATTCAAGGATTTCCGCAATTACACACGGGCCATGGCCGTAGAACGGGAAGCCGGCACCGAAAAAAGCCCGGATCGCAAAAAGAAAGGAGCTTCCGAATGATCCAGATGAAACTGATAGAAGCGTTTGCTTTTTCCGCCCCGATCGTATGTGCCATGATATGTATGGTTATGATGCTGATGGATGCCCATGCAAGTTTCCATAATTTGTTGGAAAAACGGTTGCGTATGTTCCTGGCGTTGGCTTATCTTATTTCGGCGCTGGGATGGCTGGGAATGGTGTTTTTCGTAATCAGCCCCCCCTGTTTTTGCTTCCTATTATACCGTATTCCTGCTGGCGCTGATGTTCGACCAGATCATGATCTACCGGTTCGTTTCCATCATAACGAATACGGGGGAACGCAGGAAGTTCAACCGGCTGCATCTGGTAATACCTATTCTTATCGGCGTTATTTCGGTTGTTAACGATATCATAGTTCCGAACGAACAACAAGTGGAGCTTATTTACAGGGATACCGGTTCGGGTACATGGTTCCGGCTCGTGTATGTGGCGACGACTGTCCTGTTTATCGTTTACAACTCTTTATATCCGGTATTAAACCTGCGGAATATATCTCGTTACAAACGGATTATCGTCAATTATTCTTCCGACGCATACAGTACTTCCCTCGACTGGCTGACTTTTATACAGATACTTATACTGATTACCGTCCCGCTCCCTTTAGCCGGGCTACTGATGGGTATTCCTACCGCTGCAATCAGTTATCTGGTATTGCTGGGGGCATTGTCGTATTTTATAAATTACCTGATCCTGTGCTATAACCTGCTTAACCACCACTACCTCATCATCCGGCCGGATGCTGCGGAACCGGATATGCCCTCTACTGCAACGACCGTCGACCGCAAACAATTCGAGTGTTATCTGCATGATAAGAAGCCTTATCTCAACCCCAAACTGCGTGTCACCGACCTGGCCGCCGGGCTCAACACGAACCGCAGCTATATCTCCGGTTTCATCAACAAAGAATACGACATGAATTTTTGCAGCCTGATCAACCGTTGCCGCCTGGAAGAACTCGACCGCCAACGGCTGCTATCTGCCAATGCGGCAAAAACCAACATGGATCTGGTGCTGATGGCCGGATTCAGCAGTTACCGGAGTTATCTCCGCGCAAAGGAAGAACAGGATAAGCAGACGTTGCTGAAAATGTTTGAATGATTGGCAATCGGATGACATATTAGTAGAAGTAAACGTTACCAATTGCATATAATGGAATCACCTTTATATTTTCATAAACACAAAAGTTTTCCGACGAACTACGAATACCATAAGGCGACTGTTTTTCCCTAAGGAATAAATGCAGGCTTTGCATGGAACCTCTCTTTCCTGATTTGATTTCGACAGGAATTATATCTGCATTTTTTTGAATCAGATAATCCACTTCCGCATTGCTGCCTCGTTCTTCTCTTTTCCAGAAGTACAAGTCATCCTTATGATAGCAGGAAGCTGATTTTTGTAGTTCCAATCCTGCATATATTTTAGCGATAGCTCCTTTGTTTACGACTTCAAAGTCATCGGAAAGGAATATTTCGGACATATCCAAGCCTAGCATGCGTTGAAATAACCCCGTATCGAGAGGAAGCATTTTTCGTTTCTTGGGATTAACCTCTGCTCCGACAGGTATTCCGTTTGCCGCAGAGTGTGTTACAGGAATAACAAGTCCAGCTTTGATTAATAAATCAAGAGCTTCCTTTATCTGCTTGTAATTCGCATTTGCCGCACCTGAATAAACAAAAGGTTTTCCGGCATTCTGCACTACGCTATCAAAAACTTCTGTGATGCGGGATTCCGGTACACGTTTTTTATACTTGGAAAAATCATCTCTATAAGATATAATCAAGTCGTCCATAATTTTAAGACAATCCAGCATGGATTTTCCATCCACATAAGAAGCGACAACTTCCGGCATTCCTCCCAGTATCAGGAATTTCTTCAGCAGCAACAAGGCTTTTTTATGAACAGGTTCTAAAAGTGCTTTTTGCGGGCTGGCTTTCTGTATGGCACCCCATAACATCGCTTCATTATTAGCAATCAAAAATTCTTCAAATGAAAACGGATACACAAATAAAGAACGCACCCTGCCCACCCCGAAAGAAGGCAGTTCCTCCAAGGCAAATTCGAGGAGTGATCCGGCTGCAATCAAATGTAACTCAGGATATTTTTCATAGAAATATCGTAAAGAAGAAATAGCCGCTATACATGCCTGGATCTCATCAAAGAACAGGAGTGTTTTGCCGGGAATAATAGGAGTATTATAGATTAAAGAAAGATTCTCGCAAATTTCTTGTGGTGAAATACTCCTTTCAAATAGCGTACATATTTCCTTTTGCTGGTCAAAGTTGACTTCTACAAAATAATCAAAATGATGTGCTAAATTTCTTATTGCCGATGATTTACCTACTTGCCTGGCTCCACAGACAAGCAGCGGCTTTCGTTTATTCTCCTCACTCCAAGCTAAGAGTTGGTCGTCTATTTTACGGTACAGATATTCATTTTCCATTTTATCAAGGCATTAAATGAGTCTTTTTTACAAAAAGTCAAGGCAAAGATAATGCAATATTTACAAAAAGTCAAATCTGAATCGGTTTTATTGTAGTATAATGTAACTATCTCCGGGAGAAAAAGATATCCGGCAAATAAAAAAACAGATTTTCTCATAGGGTATTCCCCGGCTGGGCGATCTTATAAGTACAAACACGATTATTCACCTTTAAAACAATACAGAGATGAAAGCACAGTACAGACTATCAATCAGTTTTTTGCTGATCGCATTATTCATAACAGGAATTAATCCGCTGCAGGCACAGGAAACGGCACGCGACGATGAAAATGCCGACTACATCACTATCAGCGGAGTTGTGAAAGACAAGCAAAACAAAAAGCGGCTGGAATATGTAAATATCTCCATTCCGGGCAGCACCTCCGGCACAGTCACCAATGAAGACGGAGAATTCTCGTTCAAGATAAAAGATCCTTCCCATGTCAAAGCAATGGAAGTATCGCATATCGGCTACTACAATAATAAAATAGACATCAACAACAGCAGCATCTCCGACCTGACTGTCTGGATGACCCCTTACGAGAATATGCTCGACGAGATCATCATCCACGCCAACGACCCGCGTCGGATTGTAGAAGAAGCAATCAAGAAAATCCCCGCCAATTACAGCAAGAACACCAATATGCTGACTGGGTTCTACCGCGAAACAGTCCAGAAAGGCAGGCGGTATATCAACATTTCGGAAGCTGTGATCGATGTTTACAAAACACCTTACAACGAATCGGTCGATCGCGACCGCGTACAAATATACAAAGGGCGCAAACTGTTGAGCCAGAAGCGTAGCGACACGCTTGCCGTTAAGTTGCTGGGCGGCCCTACCATGTCGGTCTATGTGGATATCGTAAAAAACCCAGATGTTTTGCTCGACCTCGAAAGTTTGCCCTGCTATACTTTCAAGATGGAAGAATCGACCAATATAGACAACCGTTCGCAATATGTAATCAGTTTCCAGCCACAGATGATCATGCCATACGCCCTGTATTACGGGAAACTATACATCGACAAGGAACGCCTTTTATTCACCCGCGCAGAATTTAACCTGAGTATGGACGACCGCAACAAGGCGACCCAGGCAATCCTCAGGAAGAAACCGTTCGGACTGCGTTTCCGACCGCTCGAAGTAGCCTATCTGGTAAGCTACAAGGAAAGGGACGGCGTGACCTATCTGAACTACATCCGCAACGGGGTACGGTTCAAATGCGACTGGAAACGTAAACTGTTCTCGACCACCTACACCATTATTTCGGAGATGGTCGTAACGGACAGCGAAGAAAATAACATAACCGGTATTCCGTACAGAATGGCTTTTAAAGAATCCCAATCCCTGTCTGACAAAGTGGAAAACTTCCTGGACGAAGACTTCTGGGGTGCCTACAATATCATCGAACCGACGGAATCGCTGGACAGTGCCGTCAACAAATTAAAAAAACAACAGAAATAAATTTCAATATCTTTTCGTACATTTGAAGGACTCAAATCATTAAGATCTACGGCATGCTAAACGACTTATTCGTACTGACTAAAATAAAAGAGGGGGACATCAAGGCTTTTGAAGGATTATTCTGGCTTTACTACTCCCCCCTTTGCCTGTATGCCGCGGGTATCACCGGAAACGGGGATGTAGCCGAAGAGATCGTACAAGAGTTATTTTATGTATTCTGGAAGGAGAAGGAAAAGTTGCAGGTGTTCCGTTCGGTTAGAAGCTACCTCTACGGAGCCGTACGCAACCAGGCTCTCCAATACTGCGAACACCAGGACGTGCGCAACCGGTACCGCGAAGCCGTCCTGGCAGGCGATAAGGACAACAGACCGTCAGACCCGCAAGACCAACTGGAATACAAAGAACTGGAAACTCTGATAAACAGTACGCTCAGAAAGCTGCCCGAACGCCGGCTCCGCATCTTCAGGATGCACCGTTTCGAGGGAAAGAAATACACAGAGATAGCTTCTATTCTCTCCCTTTCCGTTAAAACGGTTGAAGCCGAAATGACAAAAGCCCTTCAAGCACTCAGAAAAGAAATTGAGAATTATACACAAACAGTATGACTCAGAAAGAAAGGAACAACAGAAAAACGGATCAGGCATGGGATAAGTTATACCACCGCCTGGAGAAGGACGGCTTAATCACCCTACCGGAGAAAATCCGCCCGTCGCTTCGTACGACTGCATTCAAATGGACTGCCGCGGCAGCAATTTTGTTGCTGTGCATGTATGCATCTATTCATTATTTCAACCAAACGGAAAGGAGACCCGACCCGAACCTGCTTTCCCGGCATAACATGGAAACGACGACATTGGCAACCACGCTCGAGGACGGCTCCATCGTTTACCTGGCAGGCGACGCATCGATCCATTACCCGGAGCATTTCCAGGCCGACAAACGGGAAGTCTCCCTGTAGGGCAATGCCCTTTTCGATGTCGCCGGCAATCGTGAACGCCACTTCCTGATCGAAACGGAAGATACACGCATAGAAGTATTGGGAACGGTTTTCAACGTGAAAAGCAACAACGTCCATCCCTTTGAATTATCCGTACAGCGGGGCGTGGTAAAAGTAACATTGAAAAAGAGCGGGCAGGACGTTTATGTGAATGCCGGCGAAACGGCAACGCTATCTTCACACAAGCTACTGGTAAGCCAGACAAAAGACAGCGGACAGTTCGAGCAATATCTCCGGCAGATACGTTTCAAGGACGAACGGCTCGCCGATATACTGCGTATCATCAATACCAACGCCGGCAATATCCGCCTGCAAACGACGCCCGCCCTCGAAAACAGGAAGCTGACCGTCACCTTTGCCGACAACACGCCCGAGTCGATCGCCGAACTGATCTGCATCGCGCTGAATCTGAAATGTACACGTGAAAATAATGTGTTAACTTTGCATGAAAACTAACAGTCTAAAAACTATACCGGGTGAAACAGGCCGCCACATATCGTATCCTCTATCTCCTCGTCGGATTGCTGCTGATGACGGCTACCCCTTTGCGGGCAGACAATAATGATATCCTCGACCGCCTGATCCAATTATCGAAAAGCAAAGGAACCATCTATAAATTATTAGGGGAAGTATCCGAACGTACAGGATACCTGTTTATCTACGACAGTAAGATAATAAACAACGAACAGATTGTAAAAGTCCCGGGCGGCAAATACTCCGTCAGGGAAGCCATCTACCGGATTACAGGCGATACAAACCTCTCGCTCCGGGTGATCGGCAACCACATATTGATCTCCTGTCCGGTTGCATCCACGCCTGTAAAAGAAGAAACGCCCGTTCCCATTGATACCATTCCTTATTTTACACTTGAAGGGCTTCTGCGGGATAAATTCACGAACGATCCCATTCCGTATGCAACGGTAAGCGTCAGCAACGGCTCCATAGAAAGCGTTACAAACCAGGGGGGAGAATTCAGATTGCGCCTGCCCGACTCTTTGCGCCTGTCGCAAATCAGTTTCTCGCATATAGGCTACCAGCCGCTCGAAGTAGAAAGCTCGCTGCTGGCCGAACGGTATAGCATGCTCACCCTGGAACCCAAGGTTATCTCCCTGCAGGAAGTGGTAGTACGTATCGTAAACCCGATCAAGCTGCTGAAAGAGATGCAAGACAAAAGATTTCAGAATTACCCGCAGAAACCGGCTTTCCACACCTCATTCTACCGAGAGGGCATCGAGCGGAAAAACAGGTTCGTCAGTCTGACGGAAGGCGTTTTCAAAATATACAAAAGCTCCTATTCGAGCACAATTACCGACCAGGTTAAACTACTAAAGATGCGCCGCATCACCAATAACCAGGAAAAAGATACCATCGTTGTCAAAATGGAATCGGGCATTTATGCCAGCCTGCAACTGGATCTGATGAAAGATATGCCCGAATTCCTGATTCCGGAAAGTGAGATCAATTATCCATACGTCTATGCGCACTCGGATATCACTGTCGTCGACGACCGGATTGCCAATGTCATTTCGTTTGAGCAACGGGAGTTTATCAACGAACCTCTTTTTAGAGGCAACCTGTATGTCGATTCGGAAAACAGCGCATTGCTGAAAGCAGAGTTCGAAATCAACCCCAAATATGTAAAGAACGCCACCGGTATGTTGGTCGAAAAGAAAAGCCGTAATTTGAAGATCACTCCGCAGAAGGTCGTCTATACCGTTTCCTACAAACCCTGGAACGGCACCTATTATATCAACCATGTACGCGGAGACCTGTATTTTAAAATTAAAAAGAAAAAACAATTATTTGAAAGTTCGCCGTTACATATCTGGTTCGAAATGGTTACATGCAAAATAGATACGATCGATGTTAGCCGCTGCGGCCGCAAAGAAATGTTACCTACGCGCACCATATTTTCAGACACGAAATTCAGGTATGATGCCGGTTTCTGGGAGAACTTCAATGTGATTCCACCGGAAGAAAAGCTGAATGAAGCGATCAATAAGATATCCTCACAGATAGAAGAAACCGGTTATTATTAGGGCCCTATAAACCTATAAAGAAGGTGTCCTAAAAGGATGCCTTCTTTTTTGTTATGCGGCCAATTCATTA
>JAJPZM010000214.1 GCA_021204335.1 Parabacteroides sp.
AACATTCATATGATGTTCAATAAATCAACGGACATCATGCGGATAATCATTTTATCTTATTATCAGTTGTTGGAGATATTGTCCATGCTAAACCGTCGGTAGCCGTTACCGAACCGGTTGCTGTACTATTTGCAATTGTATCTATCTTTTCCGTTGGTCCCGTAACATCAAATAAAGACCCTTCCTGCTTTACCGTTATCACCCTTGTCGGGCCGGAAGTTTCATTTCCGGCATGGATAGTTATATTATCGGTGCGGGGATCGGCATTGGGGTTGACGGGGACACTGTAAGTGATATTCTCGCTGGAACCAGTGGTTGGGCCGCCGGATTTAGTGGATACAGTGATCCAACTGCCCCCGCTACACTGGCTCGCCAAAATAATCCGGCTGTAGCAGTAAAAGAGGACTTCAGGTCATTGTGTGCTTCAGCAGAGATTGAGGACGAACTACCGGTTACCGTAGAGGCTGCCTGTGTGATATTTATTATTTTTTTAAGATCGGTGTAACTTGTGTTATTTACCGACTCGCCGGCTGTGACCGTTATCGTTCCAAGACGTGGCTCTGCCAATGGGTTCGGGGAGCTCGATCGGACTGTCAGCGTCTGGGCCTCTCCTGTCGATTCCGAAGCCGGAGCAGACGGGTTACCTGTCGCCCAATCCAGCCAGTTATCTCCGTCTAAAGTGGTTAGCGTTGCATTCCAGGCTAACCCTTGCGTGGCCGTAAACGAAGAACTGCCTGTCGCGTCCTGTTCTGCATCCAGGAATATATCCGCTCCCGGTACCAGTGTCGAACCGTTCTGCCGGACAGTTATCGTCTGCTTCACGCCGTTTACGTCGATGGGGATATCGGCACTCCGTTCGTCGACTTTCGGGTTAGATTCCACTGTCTGCAAAGTCAGCTTGGAAGGCCCCTGGTGGGCAACCGTTGTACCCGGAACAGCTTCGCCGTCAAACAATGCCGACAGCCACGATGGCATCTCAAAACTCCACGACTGCCCCGGACGGGCTGTGATCTGTATATCCTTTGTTCCGCCTTTTGCCGCCGGCAGCGGATCTGTATCTACTTCAATAGAGGGGATCTTATCCACAGTAATACGTTCGTCGGAAGCATCTATTCCGATCAGAGTTACATTCATTTTATAATGATAGTTGCGTATGATATCGTAATTGTTCGGACCGCTTCCCGGGTAAAAACGGAAAGTAGCATCTTTATAATTCACTCCTGCCTGTACGGCATCACCGGTCAACTCGATATAAGTAGCATGCGATACGCCTTTACCGACCTTTTTCAACTCCGAATCGACCCTATCCGAGCCGCTTGCCGTACCCGTCCTGTTTTCAGGCAGATACCAGCACACCGTCGCACCATTTTCACTCGCCGTTCCGCTATACATTCCGTAAGTGGCATCCGATAATTGTTTATTCGGGGCTGCTACCTGCGACATTTTGGGGACAGAGTTTAAAGTAACCGAAGATGGTTTAAACGAAAAGTCAGTTCCGCCTATCGTATAGGTAAACGTTATCTTAGCCAACAGGCGGGTCAGATCGACTTTTATATTTTTCACCCCACCTTCTTTCACCACTCCTGTCCACATTCCGGTCATACCGCATAGTTGGGGCGAGGGCAGACCGGCTTCGGTAAATGAATAAGTCAGGCCATGTTCTTTCAACTTATTTTCCGTAGCGATCTCTTCCTTTTCTTCCAGATTTCCCGAATTAGCGATAAACCAGACATGGCTTTCCGCCCCATTGCGGGTCTGCTTCAGTTTCAGATTCACTGTATTGTCGCCGGTCAGCGATTCGATATACTGGCCGGACAACCGGTTGCCTGTCGTAGCATCGTACTGCCCGATCCATAAACCGGCAATCTGACTTTCCTGTATCTCCGTCAAGGCTGTTTCCGCCCTTGTTTGCAGGGTGTCTTCCTCCATGCTACGTGTGGCAGGGGTCTGGTTGGCCAGCACATGCAAACTGAAACCGGCCTCTACCTCCTTCAGGGCATGAAGGGGAATGTCATTTTCTTCTACCTCCGTCTGCGTGCAGCCGTCCGCCATGCACAGAAACAACCACACAAACAATCCTATCGTTTTACTTGTCCGTTTCATTGTATTTCATCTTTTTCATTATCCGCCAATTTCTCCGTTTCCGCTCCACTCGATCTCCGTCCATTTCGCTACCACCACAGTGGTTCCTATCCCTTCGTTGATATCCGGATCGGGATAAGGCTCATCGGGGCCTCCTACATTATGATCCGCAAAGGTTATTGTATTCCACGGAACGACCTTCATCAGCAAGGTGCTTTCCGTCCCTTTTACTTCCAGGGTGAATACATACCGCTTGCCTTCGTCGAAAGTGATCCCCTTGTCGATCGTTGCACGTAAAACGGCTGTTTCATCATCACGCTGCACGTGGATCTCCACATCGAAAGGCCGGCTGTTTTTGGGAAGGAAAATGCCTTTGGTCTTATTCAGACCCACATTATCCGGGTCGGATGCCGCTTCTACCTTTTCAAATTCACTGCTTTCAAATGTGACGGTTGCGTTTTCGTCCGCTACGCCGCCTGTGGGATATATGCCCGTATCGTCGCCTGCTATCAGGCTGGCTCCTGCCGACGATATTTGGCTCACCACCAGTTTGGTCCCGAACAGTTTCTTCAGAGGGACCGCGTTCTCCGGCGAAGGAGCTACATTGAACACGACCAGCGCGCATTTCCGTTGGAAAGTACCCAACCTCACTTGTCGCGAGTTTTTCGTGACTTCCACGTTACGAACGAAAGAGATCATCACATCTTCTTTGTGAGGAATACCGGATATCATATAATCGCCGCCGGCACCTTTTGCCAGCTTCCGCGCCGGTGATACGGCATAGAAATCATACATGCCACCCCTAACGATCAGTCCCTGGGCGTCGCCCTCTATCTGTTTGCCCGCATCATCCACCTGGCAGGGTATCAACGAACCGTCGGAAGCAACCACATAAGTGGCCTCGAACGAAGGAGCCGAGGTGGAGAACGAGGCGGGTTGCGTCTTGCTTCCCACATTTCCGGTATAGTAAGCCCCGATCCGTACGGTCGTACCGGCGGGAAGCAGCGTTGGGTCGGGCGCGACCGTCTCCCCGTCCGCCCGGGTTACCACCACCGGTATGCCCAGATCCGGTTTACCGAAACTGAGTGCTACCGGCTGTGCTTCTTCCGGTACGATATCTTCCACCGGGCTGGCGGTACACCCCGCCAACAGCCCGACGGCCAATAACCCGAACAGAAATGTATGTACTCTACTGCGTTTCATCTTCTTTCTTTTTTTAGTGTGAACGGGAGGGGTATCGCTCCCCGCCCGCCCTGATTGTCGATGGCTGCTATTCTACCGACACATCGGTAGAGCCGCCGTCGTCCCATCCGGCTACTTCCACTTTGTCTATTACGATTCCCTGCGGAAGCATGCGGATATTATAAATGTAATTATTGCCTTTTACCCAATTGGCGGTGAACAGGCCGGGAGTGTTACTCCCTTCCGCCGGTTTCATAGTGAATATACGGCCGTCGTCGAGCGTCAGCTCCAGGGTGACGCCAACACCTGTTACCGGGATAACCAACCCGAACGCCTGCACCGGAACCCGGGCAGCTTCCATCGTCCCCGAACCGATAACACGCATATTGCCGCCGGGGGTAAAGGTCAACAGGTCAACTGCCGTCAACGTTCCGCCCAATTCGCCAGTGGCAAGGTTTAAGGTGGCAGAGGAGCATTTCTTAAAACCTTTGCTGCTGCTTTTCATCACCACTTTCTCCACATAGTTGTCGCCAAACGCGGAGCTGCCGTCTTATTCCAAAATACGGAAGCTCACTTTCGCCAGCGCGTGGCGCATCGTCAGCGACACTTCCGGTCGCCAGCGGTCTACCTGTTCATCGGCGACACCATAGAGGTAGTCGTCCTGGTCGAGCTCCCATTGCACGTCGGTTGCCGGATCTACTACCTCGCTGCCGTCATTGAAGTAAAAGACCTGTTTGTCTGCCACCTTCAGGCTTTTCATCACAGGCACTTTCGGGTTACCGGTAAGCGCCACGCTTTTATCCGACGGGGCATATCCATATACCGTACCTTTTTCGGAATACAGATAGAGAGGCTCCTCTCCTTCCGCCGGTTCCCAGGCCGGTACCGGTGTAGCCAAAGCGTTGTAAGTAAACGCCAGTGTCGCATGGCCGGTGGCATATACGCTTACTGTGCCATTACTGCTCTTTTTCGTGACAAAGAGCCCGACACTGGTCAGCGGGTTGGGAGTCGGAGTATTGCCGGACGGGCTGCCGGTTACGATACTCCGGGTCTCCACCTCTACCGACAAGCCCAGATTCTTGACGGACAGAGGGACACCCTCCTCCGCGTTGCCACCTCCGCTATCGCCGCCACCGGTCACCGGCATCACGATATCCGCCTGTGTACAGGCAGTACACAATGCCAGGAGAACGATTACCGGAAAGGTATATACAGACTGTTTCATGGGCTTTGTTTTTAAGAGAATGATTATAGAGGTATTTCCTCCTGTTCCTCAGTATTCCATGCTTCTATCGTCACATCCATAAGTGTCAGCTTGTTACGGTCGGCGGAGAAAGTATAGATGTAGTTGCTGCCTGCCGCCCAGACATTTGCCGGCAACGTAATAGGATAATCGACAGCGGCTTTACTGCCTTCTTGCAAAGTAATTACGACATCGATTTCATTATCATCGAAACTTTCAATCGGATAGACAATAGTACTAACTGCTTTGGAAACAACCTTACCATTGATAGCAGACGTACCGCTTCCTTTCGCAATAAAAGCTTTTTCTCCTTCAGTACCACCTTCTTCCACCTGTCTCATCAATATGTAATTGTTGATCGTACGAGTCATGGAAGTAGTGGCAGATGTCCCGGTGATGGCTCCGTCTACCAATGACATACTTCCGGTTCCGGTTTTAAAAAGAGTTGAACTGCTACCAGTATGATTCTTTATTTCAAACTTCGTAAACTTCACATCATTATCACTCAGATGGCCACCATCGTACACGCGGAAAGAAACCATAGCCATGGCATGCTTCATATCCAGGTTGATCTTATAACCGGGATTTTTTGTATTTTCGTTATCGGGTTCTGCATCCGGAGTAACAGGTGTTTCACCATCCGCACGCCCATTATTTACGTAACGGGCATTTCCTTCTGCTCCACCTACAAAATACAGGTAATCTTTTTCAGTAGACAAAGACAAATTGACCGGATCGGTCACCTTCACCCATCCTTTTTTGGCTATCCCAAGATTTAGAGGCATTGTTGGTCACCGCATCGATAGTTCCGTTAGCCAAAACGAGCACAGGAATTTTAAGGTCGCTTTCCGAAGAAATACTTGAAAGTAATGATGCAAGCGTTGCATCATAAGGATAATAAGCATATACCTTCCCTACTGTTTTCGACAGATAATAAGGCACCTCTTCCGTTTTCGCATACGTATCACCTTTTGTTTTAATAGAAATCCAGTTAGCTCCTTTTTCATCGCCCATATACCACACATGGTGTCCGCTATACTCTGTTCCATCTGGTGTGTACCATCCGTTTGCGACACTGTTGGTTACCAGAATGCCCAGACCGAGTGCATAGTCGGCACTGGAATACTGATCGCTTTTATAAGTAATCTTTTCCCCGCTCACCACCGACTTGGTTGCCGTTTTAGTTCCGGCATCCACTTTCAGATTGGTCGAGATACCCAGTGCAACCTGGCCGTCACCGTCGTTTCCCGGTTCGGGGATAATCTCTGTTTCATTGTCTGAACAGCTTACCGCTGCCAGCAGGGCTACAACCATAGCCCCCCATTGTCATTGTCTTTTTCATTTCCATTCGTTTTAATATAAATACTAGTTGTTTATTGAATTTCTCAAATCGGGATTTCACCGGCATCCTTATCTGTCCATCGCTCCACGCCGACCGAAGTAGCCTGTATCTTCCTGCCGTCGGTAAAGAACAACGAAACGACATGCCGTTTGCCGAGCAGAAAACCGCCATCGACAGTAACAGATACATGCGAGACGGTTGCCGTTTCATTTCCTTTGCCGTCTTTGGTGGTCGTCACCTCTAATTGCAACGGATGTGCCACCGTTCCATCGGCTGGCGATACGGGCAACAGGATATATCCTTGCGCCTCGGGCAGTTCTTCATCTTCACCTATTTGCGGCAGCAGCAGCCTGTTGATATCCCGTATAGCCACCTTACCTACCGGTCCATCGAGAGACCCCGTCAGTTGCGGAGTTTCCGACTGCCAGTCCAATTGTTGAGCCTTACAAATATCGACTGCTTCAATTTTCGTGACAGCGCCCCACTGCTCCGCCCGGTCGCTGTAACAAACCAGGGCGACCTGCGTCAGCAGATGCCGGAACGTACATGTACGCACCGGATCATAAATGGTTGCCGTCAGACAGCCGGTTGCCATAATATCTGTCACCCCGTCCAGGCTGAAAGTGGCTTTTCCCGTCTTAAGATCAAAAGTCACTTTATCCCCTGCCGGGTAATATCCATGCAGGCGGATATGAGTGCCATCCGCCGGGTACAACTGAGACTCGGCAAAAGTAATCGGACGGTTGCCGCCTCCGCCCAGGCGAACAGCTTCGCAAACCTTCCACATACCATAAGCACCCGTCGAACCGGTTGTTTCGTCCTGACGGGCAAAACAAACCTCCAAATCTTTCTCGTAGCCGGAGTCGATTACTGCGCGGGTGGCGGATAAGCCGATCACCCCCTCCAGACGGACTGTCGTTTCAGCGACTGGTAGCGGATCATGTCCGCTACCGTCGGAACAACCCTCCAGGAGAGAAAGAAAAAAGATAGATGCTATTGTTGTTAATTTGTTCATTGCTGCTCTGTTTATACTTCCGTCGCTTAAACTGTTAGTTCTTAGGAGTGATAATGGAACTGCCACCATTGCCCGGCTGCCATTCGGCGATGCCGGCTTCAACGGTTATCTCACCATCGATCGTAAAATTAAGGGTGATCAAGTGCGATTGCCCGGCTTGCACACCACCGCTGATGTTGTTGATAGGTACAGTCAATGTTTTAGACGTTCCATCATAAGTAGCCACTACTTCAAGGCTGATTTCCGAAGTTTCCGTTCCCATATCCGTAGCAGGATAAAGCATCAGGTAACCGATCTGAGGTTCAGCATCTGCCGAAGGTGCCGATACGGTAGCCGGACAGTTTACAACCGACAGTTCCTGATTGGCAGAACCGGTAGCAGCCAGGGTTGCTCCGTTCGTTTTGTCAAGAGAAAGCGTCAACCCGGTTGCCACATTTTTTATTTTGATAGAAGATATAGCTGTCCATTTATTGGCTGCTTCAGCAGAACCGGCGCATTTGAACTGCAACTGGGTGAGCAAATGCTGGAAAGTGAACGGGGCGAATTGATTATTCGCTACACCGGTCTGCAATTCCGTTGCCATAATGTCTTCATCGCCGGTAATCTCATATTTTACACTAACTGGATTAGTTGCTCCCGTTTCCAACGTCTTACATGGATAATAACCGATCAAGGCAGAAATGCCGTTATCCGAAGAATAGGTCTGTGCCGTTGCAAAAGTGATAGCCGTATTGCCACTACCACCGGCGCGGGTGGCATCGATAGCCGGCGTTATCCAAGTGGTATTGCTGGCTGGATTGTTCATACGCACAAATGCCACTTCCAGATCATTGCCATAATTGGCGTCGATTACGGCACGTGTTGATTGGCCGATACCGGCACTCAGTTCCATATTCGTTGCGGCAGGTTCTATAACCTCCTCCTCATTGTTTGAACAACTGCTCAAAGCCAGAGCAGCCAGTAAGCTTACTGCTAAATACTTGTTTGTTTTCATTTTATTAGTTGTTTAATATTAATACTGTGTTTCTTTATCTTTACTCCACTACACTGCCATTACCGGAAGCACCGACCTGCCAGGGGGCGACGGTGGCGGTTCCTTCAATAGTGACTTCACCGGTTTTCAGGAAAGAAAGCGTAATCAGATGGGAATAACCCGCCAGCGCGTTCAGGTTCGCTTTGGTGGATGCATCCTTGATGTCGATTTCCTTACTGGTGGTTCCATCCCCATAGATCACTTTTACCTTTACGCCATCGAGCGCACCGACCATCAAAGGCTCGCCAATCTTCGTAACTGTTTTGGTAAGCTCCGTAGCTTCCACACCCGGCACTGCGATATCGGCTGTCGCCGCATAGGCGATCTTTCCGTCGGCTATCGTCATTGTATTCGGATAAGCAGCCGATAAAACCTGTATGCCGGTAATCTGCTTTCCGACATTCGTTTCCAAATAGCCATCCGAAGCCTGTACCTAGAAGTTTAACTGTGTCAGCACATGTTTAAATGTAAAAGAACCTGCAGGAACCGTTTTACTTCCGGTTACAATCCCGCCATACATCACATCTTCGGTACCTGTCTTTTCAAAAGTAACCACCCCTGATACAGATTCGATAGCCGGATGCCAGGCAGCCATATAGACATTTCCGGTATTCGGATATACCTTCGATACGTTCAAAGACACCGACGTACCCGTTGCCGTCTCAGAGGTAACCAATGTGATACTGTTTCCCCATGCCGGAGCCGCCGTCCAATCCGACGGCTGATTAGCTCCCTCGAAAGCAGTTATCGCTGCTGTAAACGATTCGCCCGTTGTAACAGGCGCTTTGGTGACTGCCCCACTAACGGTAGCACCGACCTTGATTTCCACACTTCCCTGTCCGTTTTCCTCATTCGAAGAGCATCCCGACATCAGGACTGCCAACAGGACAACATACATACTCATTTGTTTCATACTTCTCTTTTATTAAAATGATTATCATTACGTTCAATCGATTATCCCGGTACCATTATTTCCGCGCTTCCATTTCGCCACCTGCGCCGAAAGCGAGCAGCCACCCGCCCCGCGGAGCGTGACGGAAAGCAGATAAGACGTTCCCCCACCGGATAGCCCTCCGCTTCATGGAACGTGACCGGCAAATGCTCGAAGCGAGTCAGGCTGCTGCGGCTGTCTACCACCACAGCGGTCAGAGAAACCGGTACGCCGGGTTGTATCATAACGACACCGCCCACATCGCCCCATTGCAAATCCAAAGGCAGTGCATCCATATCGACTGCCACTTCTCCCTTTTCACCGGAAAAAAGACAGGGTCTGCTCCTTCAACGACAATACAGCCTCGCCTTGTACCCCTTCTGCCAGTAACCGGGTAAGCCTCCACCCTTTGCCGGCCCCCGATTCGTCGCAACAAACCCGGAAACGCAGTTGGGAAAGCAGATGTGCAAACTCGAACGATTTGCTTTCCTGTCAGAACATATCCGTCAGGCTGCCACTCTGCTCGGCGGTTAGCAGTATATCCTGCCGGCCGTCGATCCGGTAGCGGACCAGACCGGTTCCTGCCGGCTCCCCTTCGGGGGCAAACCCGCGAAGGAAAACAGGGCTGTCGTCGGCCGGATAATACTTCGCCTCTTTCAAAGCCGCCCTCCCGTCCGTTCCGACAAAGGCTTTCCAGACCTCCGTATAGTTACCCGACTCGCTTCCCCTGGCAAAACAAACCGAATCGGCCAGGGCATCATTTCCCGCCAGGCTGCCCGAATAGGCACGAAGCACCACCTCCTGCCTTTCCGGGTACGGGGACGGAGCACTGTCTGAACACCCCGTCGCCCCGCACATCAGAAAAGTCATGATCGATACAGAGCAGTATGTTATTTTCAATTTCATCTGACTATACATTGTATATATGCTAATTTTCCACCTCTCCCGTTCCGTCCTTCCAGCCTTTCAGGGTAATCACCAACCCGTTCACGCCGTCGTAATCGACACTCAGGTCGAGTATCACATGCGCCGATACGCTCTTATTGAACGCATCGGTCACTTCTTCCGTAATATTGGCAAACGAAGTGACCTCTTTGCCGTCAGCCGTCTTTAAGGTCAGATATAAATCGACCGGCTCACCGTCTGCCCCCCCTTCCGGATAGGCCGAACAGGTTCAGCGAAGTGGTATATACTCCGGTGGCGACAGGCTCCGGCTCAAATGCCAGAAAAGCCGGAGTGTCGAAAACGGGGTCGCCCGTAGGGATATGTACCTGCGACGAAACACCTGTCAGCCTGCCCGACAAACTATTCAGGCTGACCTCTCCTTCCCCGCCACCTGTTATCTTTATATTCAGTTCCAGCGTTTTTACCAGACTGGACGGATACAATTCTTTCACGAATGTTTCTTTGCCGCCCGCCGTTACCGTCTCGCAACTGCAGGCATACAAATTGCCCGGCTGGGCGATGCAGACCGGCGACGATTTCAAGGCCGACACCTGCCGCACCTTTCCCAAAGCCACCTCATAACCACTGTCCATATCCAGCAAAACATTGTTGCAATCCGTATTACATACGGCTACCTTATAGCTTCCCGCCGGCAATGTACCCTCGTACCCCGACGCGTCGCCCGAACGGACCACAGGGCGGCCCGTTCCGTTTTTATAGAAATAATAAGTCATGGACGACGAATGACCGGCAGCCTGCCAGTTCAGAAACAGGCGTACTTTCCCGTTTTTCTCCCAATCTTCGTCCTGTCGGCCGGTAAGCACAGGCCGACAGGACGAGAATGCACACAACGCCGGCTATCCAACCGGCTATCCGAATATTTGCTTGTCTTTTCATACTACTTCTACCCTATCTGATTTGAAAACGATATGCTATACTGACCTTCAGGCCCAACATAAAACCGGTCGACGAAAAATGGGTCTCCAGGTAATTCCGATCATCCAGTTTGTCGTAACGGTATTTCTTCCCGTCGAAAACGGAACGGAAGCCGGCTTGTAGACTTGCCTCGGCAGAAAAACCGGCACCCAAAGGAACCAGATAGCCGACCGACGCACCCGCCGACCAGAAACGGCCAGTCCTGCCATACAGGATATCCTTGTCGGGGTCGACATCGCTGCCGCGTACGTCGAAGTCGCCATACTCGGCAAAAAGGCCGGTATTCAAACCGCTAAACTTGCCGGGCACCAGCCAGACGCGCGACTCGAGCGATACTTTCGAGACCGACCATTTATCCCGTTGCCTGTCGTTGTAAGAGAAATCGGAATACAAACCGCCCAGCACCACCGACCACCGCTCGGCGTAGAAACATTCCACTTCTAGGTTCGGCATAAACGAACCGGTCCGTATCTTCGTTTCACCAGTACCCAGATGTACGGACGGGGCGACTGTGCACCAAGGTAAGAGATTGGACTTAATTGCCAGGTGGACAGGTGTCACCGGTATTTCATACGTTTCAACCGGCTTTTTAATGGCTGCGGCCTGTTTGACTGGTATTGGTTTGGCTGGTCTCTTATCTTCCGGCACAGGTTCTTCCCTTTGTACGATCCGCACAGCCTCATGGGTTGTTACGGTAGCCTGATACACAGGCGGATCGGCAGCTTCGCCGCTGCGACCAACCGTTTCTACTACCGAAGCCAACCGGTAATCTTCCAGCTCCGAGCGGTCGAACAGCGGGTCGTCGATACGGTAGACTTCGCGCTCGTAGCCCTTCAACTCACCGCGTCTGAACAAATCCACGTAAGGAACGGCCCCATATTTATTCAAAGCGTCTTTTATGGCTTTCGGATAACGGCTCTCGCTATACCGTATCGAAGTATTGGCGAACCAGGGTAATGGTTTGTGAACCAGATAAAGATGCACCTGGTCGCGATAATTGCCGCTGCGGTCGATATAAAAGGCTACAGATTCGTGAGGGATATCGAAACGCATCTTTATATAAGCCCGAATGCGGTTGGCACGAAGTGAGGCTTCGTTGACGACTTCTTCATTCTCATAATTGTAGGCGCCTACATGCGACACGATTAATAAATGATAGCCACCGTCCAGCAGTTGTTTGCGCGACACCTGCAAGTGCTGTGCCATACGTTCCAACTGATAAGCATTATCGCCATAGTCGGCCAGGAACATATCATTATCCTCTTTAAAGGAAAAAAGAAAGGATTCCGCCTTATTATATGTCGTAGTCTGAGCTTCTGCTCCTAAAACGGATAAGAAACCGAGTACCAGCAAATGAAGTACTACTTTCATTATCCTCGTGTTTTTTTGTTGTTTAACTCTCCGCATACCCTATCTCGACTATTGATTATCAATACTAGCTATCGTTGTTTACCTTATTTATATAATAAGGTAAACAGGGCTACAGAATACCACTTCCAGGAGGAATTCTATCTTTCTGTATTACAGAATATTGATGATTGATGTCTTTTTTACGGATTCGGGGAGAAAACTGAAGCAGAAATAATAACAGTTTTTTCTAACGAAGATTAAAGAGATGGCAGTCCCTGTCCGTTTCATGCCCTTACTGTTGAAAATAATAGAAACAAAGCGATAAAACAGATTAAAGCATGAATAAATGTAAATCCGATATGTTTTTTTAAAAAACAACGGAGAAGCCTTGTTTTTACATTTATTCTTGTTACCTTTGCGGCGTATCTTAATTCATACAATACTATTTTTAAGTACCAAATGTACTGGATATGAGATAGAAAGGATAGATACTACCTTATTATATAAATAAGGTATTCTAAGCTCCCCTCACCAACATTTCTATTCCTCCCGAGACTTTTTTATTCGCTTCTCCGACTTTGCCGACATCGAATGCAGACAGATAAGTTCTTGTCATTTTTTCAGCAGAATGTCCCAGCGCCTGGCTGATGATTCCGATCGGAATATTCTGGTGATAAGCTTCCGATGCCCAGGAATGGCGGAATGAATAGGTTGTCAGCATTTCTTCCAGATTCAGCTCGACGCATATTTCTTTCAGATAATGGTTTTCCTCGGACAAACAATGTTTATACTGTTCATAGGTAGCATCTTCCGATAGAACGGGAAACAGATAATGGGCGTCCGGCCGGCTATACCGGTCGATAAGGCACTGCATGCCGGATGATACTTCCATCTCGACCAATGCGCCCGTTTTCTGCCTTTTATACGACAGCACCTTGCCGTTTTCAATCAGATTCTCTTTCGTCAGATGTACGATGTCGACAAAAGGAATGCCGCACGCCATGAAAGAAAAGAGTGCCATGTCGGCTGCCAATTATTTCTTCGGGTCCTCTTTCAAATCGAGCGAGGCGATCTTCCCGATCACCTCAACCGGAACGGCACGTTTCCTTGTCTCCTCCCGCTTCAGCCGAAGGCCGGCGAAAGGCGACTCGACCGGTCTGCCTCTCCAGCCCAGACATGCACGGTTATACATGGCACGCAGGTTACTCATGTAGCTGTTCACCGAATTCACCTGCAACCCTTTACCCTGCAACCACAATAGGAAGGTTTGCACTACTTCCGGCGTTACTCCTTTTAGGGTAATTGTTTTACTTCCGGCAAAATTGGTAAAGTGATTGCGGGCGGCACGGTACAAATTGGCTGTACCATCATCTCCGCACTCCCGTTTTTGCTGTTCCTGCTCATACATCTGTTTACAAAAATCTTTGTTCTTCGTAACTTTTCCTTAATTTTTCAAAACGGCAAATTAATTGTTTAGAACTTTCATATTGGCGTTTTTTGTTATTTCCTATAACAAAGATATCGTTGCGGTTTGTTCTGATAAATTGCTTTAGGGGGATAAGGGGCCGCTTCAGATGCGATGAAATGGGGAAAAAGTAGAAGGAAGTCCGGGACAATTGCTGTCAGGTCCGGGATAAACGGCGATTGGGTCCCGGATAATTCGAAATAAGTCCGAGGCAGATGCGATGAAGTCCGGGGCAGTTTGAGAGTATTTCGCAAAAACCGGACAAAAGGGGTATAAACACAAGAAAAAGCAGCCGGAAAAATGCTGTTTTTCTTCTGGAAGCCTTCGTCCGGCACTATATTTCAGATTGACATTTGGCAGCCTCTCAGCTCTTTCTTCTTTCCCATCTCCCAATTGTCTCCCGGAACTTTCCCATATTGCTATCACTTATCCCAAACAACCAGGCAAAACCAAACAAAAAGATAACCGCCAACTCCGCCACAGCAATATATTCCCGAAATATCTTGTCCAACAGTACGAATAAAGCAAAGAGAAAGATGATAAAATGACACTTTGTAACGTTTTTATCCGGCAATTTTGTTTGGTGTTTCGGATTCAGTTAGAGAGGCAAAGACTTTTGAGTAACTCCCTACTTATCCAAATCAATCAAGTTTTCCAATTTTCTTACTAATTCTTTTGTAGGCATAATAAGTGACCTGACATCTTCTTCCTCAAAATCGAAGAAATCATTATAATCACCGGTAATTCTATTTTGTAATAAACGAGAATACAAACGTCCTTCCTCTTTTGTCAACTTTCCAGTTTTAACAAAATGAAAACCAAGCTGTGCTACAACCCCATTGTGAGTCTGGGTCAATATATTGTTCTTTAGCAATAAACCTGATGCCATATAATAAGCGGCATAATATAGCCGCTGAACTGCCAAAGTCCAATGAGCATCTTTTACCAAATCATCCACCTCTTTCAAGGTAGCATACGATTTTTGTTTACGGTAGAAAATAACAGCTTCAATATCTTCCGGATTCATTGTCATGCCAATTCTATACCATCTTTTTGAACATTATGAAAAAAAGGAGAAAAGCTATATTTCATCCAATCTTTGAGCGTATACATCACAGGGCTTATACAAACATTCATTTCCCAGCCTAACTCAACCAAAGGATACGAAATATTATCATAATCAGTAGCATCCAACTTTGATTTGTCTAAAAGAATCAAAATATCCCAATCAGAGTTCACATGTGCATCACCTCTGGCTCTAGAACCAAACAAAATAGCTTTTGCACCCGGTGCTACTTTACGCAGAGTCTTCTTTATTTGATTTAATATATGTTCTTTAGAATACAACATGACTGTCTCTTTTTCGCAAATATACTAAAATCCGGTAAATGACAAACAAATGATCAATAAAATAAAGAGATATCCAACTTGCTTATAAGGATTATTTTATCTACGTTTGTCTGCAAAACATAATAAAATCCATATATGATTTGTTTTCCAAATGCCAAGATAAACCTCGGGCTGAATGTCGTGAGCAAACGGCCGGATGGATACCACAATATTGAAACGATTTTTTATCCGATACCGGTAAAGGATGCGCTTGAAGTGGTAGAAGCAAAAACACTGTCGTTCACCCAAACCGGGATACAGGTGGATGCACCTGTGGAAAAAAACCTGGTGATAAAAGCATTGAACCTGCTGAAAACCCGTTACGATATTCCCCCGCTGGAAATCCATCTGCTGAAGGCAATACCTTTCGGAGCGGGACTGGGCGGCGGATCGGCCGATGCCGCTTTCATGCTGAAACTGCTGAACGACTTCTGCCGGTTAAACCTGTCGCCGGAAGAACTGGAAAAAACAGCCGCTTCCATCGGAGCCGACTGCCCATTCTTTATCCGCAACGCGCCTGTATTTGCATCGGGCACCGGTAACATATTCGAGCCGGTAGAGTTATCGCTGAAGGGCTATCATTTCTGCCTGGTAAAACCGGACGTAGCAGTCTCAACCCCCGAAGCCTACTCGTTGGTGACACCGGCAGCCCCGGCTGTTTCATTAAAAGAGATCATCGCCTCTCCCGTCAGTGAATGGAAAAACACGATGGTAAACGATTTCGAGAAAAGCGTCTTTGACAAGCATCCGGTAATCGCCCGGATCAAAGAAGAACTTTACCGGGCGGGAGCCGTTTATGCCTCCATGTCGGGTTCGGGGTCTTCCGTATTCGGACTGTTTGAAACGCCGACTCAGTTGAAAGGACAATTCAAAGATTGTTTTGTTTGGGAGGGACAATTGCCATGAATGCGATAGCCGGCTTCTTCGATGCTTTGGCAGATCGCTGGGACGAGCTCTGCTATCACGCACTGGAAAAAATTAATCATATCCTCGAACATACCACGTTGCATAAAGGACTCCGCATATTGGATGTGGGCTGTGGAACCGGTGTGCTCGAACAATACCTGCTGACCTACTCGCCTGCCCATATCACCGGAATCGACATTTCCCCGCGAATGATCGAACAGGCACGTGCCAAATATACAGTACCCACAGTAGATTTCCGCAGTATGGATGTCATGGACCTGAAAGATGAACAGTTCGATTATATCATTGCTTACAGCGTATTCCCCCATTTCGAATATCCCGGCAAACTGATCGCCCACCTGGCAGAACTGCTTGTCGCCGGGGGAGAACTCGTAATCTGCCACAGCGAAGGCAGAGACCATATAAACGGCCATCACAACAAACAAGCTAACAAGATATCGTTCGGCCTGCCCCCCTGCCCGGGAGGTTGCCGCCCTGATGGAGCCTTATTTCCATATCGATGTCATGGAAGATACCGACCAGCTTTATATGGTCAGCGGAATACGTCATTGACAAAAAGAAAGGGAGTGCCAAACGAATGGTCACTCCCTTCTTCATATATATCATTATAAGAAACGGCTTATTTGATATGCGGGTTCAATGTATGCCACAAATGAATTTCGGGGATGATACCCATGCCGATCACTTCGTCGCGCAGTTTGCTCAGGTGCATATAGCTATCAACTAATTCTGCATTTTCTTTCGCTGTGCCTTCCACTTCCTTATAGAAGATACCCTCTTTTGTAATCTCTGTTTCCATCGCCATCATGATATGGTCGAATTTACCGGTATGAACATACGTTCCGGCAGGCCAGCGGAATGCTTCGCCACCCATGGCGGCACGAATCATTTCGATCGACAGGTAAGACGGGCTCTGGAAAGAAGAACGTCCGCGCAGTTCGATAATACGTTTTCCGCCCTGAATTACTTTTACTTTCAGGTCAGCCCACTGTTCGTCGGTCAGTTCCGGCGTACCGATCAAATCGAGTAACGGCTTGCCATCGACAGTTGCAGTAGAAGCAAAAACAGCCATCTGTTCGCCATGTCCGCCATAAGTACGGCAACCTCTGACCAGGTTCTGGCGGATACCGAAGTGCTGGGCTAAAGCAGTTTGCAGACGGGTGCTGTCCAATGCAGCCAACGTACTTACCTGAGACGGTTTCAAACCGGAATACAACAGGGTAATCAGACCGGTAATATCAGCCGGGTTAAAGATGACAACCACATGTTTTACATCCGGGCAATACGTACGAAGATCCTTACCGAACTGGGCAGCGATCTCAGCATTACCTTTCAGCAAATCTTCACGGGTCATACCTGCCTTACGGGCTGCGCCACCGGAAGAAACCACATATTTTGCGCCTCTCAAAGCCTCACTGATATCGGAAGTGAAAGTGATGTTGGCGTATTCAAATCCGGATTGGTACATTTCTTCAGCGACACCTTCCAAAGCCGGAGCAAAAGGGTCGTAAAGGCAAATATTGGAAGTTAATCCCATCATCAAGGCGGTTTGTGTCATGTTAGAACCGATCATGCCTGCAGCTCCTACGATCGTGAGCTTTTCGTCTGTTAATGCTTTCATACTGTATTGTTTTTAAATAATTACGTTTGCTAAGTGAATATTTATCTTACCGATAAAGTTTGTAATACAATCTATATTTTTCTTTCCGAGGGCAAAGGTAAGCTGTTATTTTATAGTATGCCAATCATTAATTTCTATCTCCCATAATCGAAGGTTATACTTTCGCTTCAGATTATTTCCTACCTTTGCGGTATGAAAACATTCAGACCGGAAGCATGGTTGCCCACCACCAAAAAAGAAGTGGAAGCTCGTGGATGGGATTATATAGACGTTATTCTTTTCAGCGGGGATGCATACGTCGATCATCCCTCATTCGGCGCGGCCGTTATCGGACGCTGCCTGGAAGCAATGGGGCTGCGTGTGGCGATCGTCCCCCAACCCGATTGGCGGGGCGATTACCGCGATTTCAAAAAGCTGGGCATTCCCCGGCTCTTCTTCGGAGTCTCTCCGGGTGCGATGGATTCGATGATTAATCACTATACGGCCAACAAGCGGTTACGGAGCGATGATGCCTACACCCCCGACCGTCGTGCCGGCATGCGTCCCGATTATCCGAGTATTGTTTATACCAAAATACTGAAAGAACTCTATCCCGATGTGCCGGTCGTGCTCGGTGGAATCGAGGCTTCTTTACGCCGGCTGACGCATTACGACTACTGGCAGGACAAACTTCGTCCGGGTATTCTGGTCGACAGTCCTGCCGACTTGTTGATCTACGAGATGGGAGAATTACCCATAAAAGAGCTGGTGACCCGCCTGCAAGCCGGTACTCCGTTCAGCGAGATAAAGGATATCCGGCAAACAGCCTATCTGACCGGGGATATAGAGAAAAAGCCCGATGACATCGTACTTTTTTCACATGAAGAATGCCTGCGTGACAAGCTGAAACAAGCGAAGAACTTCCGGCATATCGAAGAAGAATCAAACAGGTATAACGCTTCCCGTATCCTTCAGCAGGCAGGGAAACAAACAATCGTGGTAAACCCGCCTTTCCCGCCTATGACGGAAGCCGAGGTAGATGCGTCGTTCGACCTACCCTATACCCGTTTGCCCCATCCTAAATATAAAGGGAAAGTAATTCCGGCATTCGAGATGATCAAGTTTTCCGTCAACATGCACCGGGGCTGTTTCGGAGGATGCGCTTTCTGCACCATCTCCGCCCATCAGGGAAAGTTTATTGCTTCGCGAAGCAAAGACTCTATCATGAAAGAGGTCAAGGCGATTATGGAAATGCCCGATTTCAAGGGATATCTAAGCGATTTGGGCGGCCCTTCGGCCAACATGTACCAGATGCATGGCAAAGACCGGAGCATCTGCGCCAAATGCAAGAAGCCGTCATGCATCTCCCCTGTGATATGCAAGAACCTGAATGCCGACCATACCCCGCTGCTGGATATCTACAAAGCGGTAGACAGCCTGCCGGGGATCAAAAGATCGTTTATCGGCAGTGGCGTGCGCTACGACCTGCTCCTGCACCGATATGACGATGAAATCGTGAATAAGTCAGCACAAACCTATACGGAAGAACTGATTGCCCGTCATGTATCCGGCCGCCTGAAAGTGGCACCGGAACATACGGAAGATAACGTATTAAAGATGATGCGCAAACCGTCTTTCGATCAATTCGGACAATTTAAAAGGATATTCGACCGGGTGAACAAACAATATGGCTTGAATCAGCAGTTGATACCTTACTTCATCTCTAGCCACCCCGGATGTACGGAAGAAGACATGGCCAAGCTAGCCATCGAAACCAAGAAACTGCATTTCCAACTGGAACAGGTACAGGACTTCACGCCTACTCCCATGACCCTGGCCACCGAAATGTACTACACCGGCTACCATCCCTATACGCTAGAAAAAGTCTACACCGCCCGCACCAAAGAGCAAAAGTTGGTACAACGGCAATTCTTCTTCTGGTATAAACCGGAATTCCGCCGGCAGATTACCCAGGCTTTGCAGAAGATGGGAAAGAAAGATTTGGTAGGTAAGTTATTCGGACGGTAAACAAATAAAATAAGGATGTCAAAAGTCCTGTAAGAACTTTTGACATCCTTATAGAAGAAACAATTCCGGATTATTTCAACCCTCTATTCCTCAACAGCGGCTCCGTATTCGGTTCCTTGCCGCGGAAATTCTTGTACATATCCATTGCATCATCGATACCACCCGGGGTGAGGACGTAGTTGCGGAACTTGGCAGCCACTTCGGAATTGAAGATGTCGCCGCTCTCCTTGTAAGCCTCGAAAGCGTCGGAGTCGAGCACTTCTGCCCAGATATAGCTATAATAGCCGGCTGTGTAGCCGCCACCCATCGTATGGTTGAAGTAAGTCGTGCGGTAGCGAGAAGGGATTTGCTTCGGCAGGCCGCGGTCGCCTAATACTTTATTCTCGAAGGCCATTACATCCATTGATTCGGAGACTTCTTTTAGGACATGGTAATCCATATCGAGCAGAGAAGCAGCCAGGTATTCGGCAGTGGCAAAGCCCTGTCCGTACTTGCCGCTCTTATCCAGTTTCTCGATGAGAGAGGCAGGGATTACTTCACCCGTCTGATAATGTTTGGCATATACTTTCAGCACTTCCGGTTCGAGTACCCAATACTCCATTACCTGCGAAGGCAACTCTACGAAGTCACGGGGAACACCAGAGATGCCGTAGTAGTGGACATCTTTAAACAGGTTATGCAGGCCATGACCGAACTCATGGAACAACGTCTCAGCCTCGTCGACACTCAGCAGGGCAGGTTGTCCCGGAGCCGGTTGCGAGAAGTTGCAGACAATCGTAACGACAGGACCCTGGCGTTTGCCATCGGCATACGTCTGCGAACGGTAGGTACCACACCAGGCACCACCTTTCTTACTCTTACGCGGGAAGAAATCCATATAGAGAACACCCAGATGCGTACCGTCCTTGTCCTTGCACTCGAATGCCTGTGCATCGGGATGCGGTAGCGGGATATCCTTTATCGGGGTGAAGGAGATGCCATACAGTTTGTTGGCCACATAGAAAGCACCGTCACGTACGTTATCGAGTTTCAGATACGGGCGCACCTGGTTCTCGTCGAGGTCATACTTGGCTGCCTTCGCCTTCTCAAAGTAATAACGCCAGTCCCAGGCTTCCGCTTCGAAGTTGCCGCCGGCTTTCTTTATCTCAGCGTTGATGTCGGCAAGCTCGGCGTTCGCCTTCTTGATGGTGGGCTTCCAGATTTCATCCAGCAGGGCGTACACCTTATCCGGCGTCTTTGCCATGCGGTCTTCCAACACGAAAGAGGCGTAGTCGTCGTAACCCATCAGCTTGGCTTTTTCCAGGCGCAGGGCAATCAGCTTGCGTACTACTTCCTTGTTGTCGGCATCGTTGCCGTTGTTGCCGCGGTTGATGTAACCTTTGAATATCTTTTCACGCAATGCACGATTGTCGGCATATTGCAGGAACGGCATCACGCTCGGATTGTGAAGCGTAAAGAGCCATTTGCCTTCCAATCCGGCGGTACGGGCAGCCACTTCGGCATTCAGCACCAGGCTTTCGGGCAGGCCGGCCAGGTCGGCTTCGTTGTCAATCACCAGCTGGAAAGCGTTGGTTTCCTCCAACATGTTCTGTCCGAAGGCCAGCTGCTGCATGGATATTTCGCTGTTCAGCTCACGCAGGCGGGCTTGCTTGTCGGCATCGAGGTTGGCACCGCCACGTACGAAACTCTTATAGGTTTCTTCCAGCAACTTCTTCTGTTCCTTATCCAAGTTCATCGACTCCTGGTTGTCGTAGACGGCTTTCACACGCTTGAACAACTCCGGGTTCAGGCGGATATCGTCGCTGCTCTTAGACAGCAGCGGAGAGAGCTCGCGGCTCAACGCCTGCATCTCGTCGTTGGTGTTGGCACTGTTCTGCCCGAAAAAGACGGAACTTACCCGGCGCAACGTCTTGCCGCTCTGGTCGAGGGCGACGATGGTGTTTTCGAAATCGGGCGCCTCGGCGTTGTTGACGATCGCTTCCACATCTTTCTGCTGCTCGGCGATACCCGCTTTAAAGGCAGGCATATAGTCGCTGAGCTCTATCTTATCGAAAGGGGGAACACCAAAGGGGGTAGTGAACTCCGTCAGGAATATCCCCCGCGGAGCGGTCGTATCAGACTTCTTCTCCTGTGAACCACAGGCACTGAGTGCAACGGCTATGCCGGCTACCATAATCATTTTCTTCATATTGTTCTGTTTAAGTTATGTTATTTCAATCCTCTGTTCTTCAATAGCGGTTCGATGCTCGGCTCCTTGCCGCGGAAGTTCTTGTACATCACCATCGCATCGTCGATGCCGCCCGGCGTCAGGACGTACTTGCGGAACTTGGCAGCTACTTCCTGGTTGAAGATATCGCCCGTTTCCTTGTAGGCTTCGAAGGCATCGGCATCAAGCACTTCCGCCCAGATGTAGCTGTAATAGCCTGCCGTATAGCCGCCTTCCATCGTATGGCCGAAGTAGGTGCTGCGGTAGCGGGGAGCAATCTGTCTCATCAGTCCGCGGCCTGTCATGGCCTGTGCTTCAAACTTCTCGATGTCCAGGTCAGCCGGTATCTCTTTCAGGATATGGTAATCCATATCCAGTAGCGAAGCGGCCAGATACTCGACCGTGGCAAAGCCCTGCCCGTATTTGCTGTTCTTGACAATCTTATCCACAATCGCCTGGGGAATCACTTCGCCCGTCCGGTAATGCTTGGCATATACCTTCAACACTTCCGGCTCGAACGCCCAATGCTCGTCCACCTGCGACGGCAGTTCCACGAAGTCGCGGGGCACACCGGCTACACCCTGATAATGTACATCGCCAAACAAGCTATGCAGCGCATGACCGAATTCATGGAATACCGTCTCCGCCTCATCGGCACTCAGCAACACAGGCTGTCCTGCCGCCGGCTTGCTGAAATTAAAGACCGTCGTCACCACCGGCGTAACCTTCTTGCCATCCTTATAAGCCTGCGAACGATAACCGCCGCACCACGCTCCGCCACTCTTGCCGGGACGGGTGAAGAAGTCCATATACAAGACGCCCAGCGAAGAACCGTCTTTATCCTTGCACTCGAACGCGTAAGCATCGGGGTCGGGCTTCGGTATATCTTTCAGTTCCGTAAAGGTGATCCCATACAGCCTGTTGGCCACATAGAACGCCCCTTCGCGCACATGGTTCAGCTCGAGATAAGGACGCACCTCGTTCTCATCCATATTGAACTTCGCCTGACGGGCTTTGTCGGCATAATAGCGCCAGTCCCAGGCTTCCGCTTCGAAGTTGCCGCCGGCTTTCTTTATCTCGGCGTTAATGTCCGCCAGTTCCTCTTTTGCCTTAGCCAGCGCCGGCTTCCAAAGCTGGTCGAGAAGCTGGTAAACGTTCTTCTCATTCTTCGCCATGTTTTCTTCCAGCACGTAGGCGGCAAAGTCCTCGTAACCCAGCAACTTCGCCTTCTCCAGGCGGGCAGTCACCAGCTTGCGGATCACATCCTTGTTATCGTTGGCATTATTATTATTGCCGCGGCAGACGTAAGCATTAAACATCTTTTCGCGCAGCGCCCGATTGTCGGCATATTGCAGGAACGGCATCACGCTCGGGTTATGAAGCGTAAACACCCACTTGCCTTCCATCGAATCAGCGGCGGCAGCTTCGGCAGCGGCGGCAATCACCGTTTCCGGCAGACCCGCCAGGTCTTCCTTCTTGTCGACCACCAACTTGAAAGCATTGTTTTCCTTCAACACGTTCTGCCCGAAGGTCAGTTCGAGCACAGAGATTTGTTCGTTCAGTTCGCGCAACTTCGCCTGTTTATCTGCATCGAGATTGGCTCCGCTGCGAACGAAACTCTTATAGGTTTCTTCCAGCAACTTCTTCTGCTCCTTGTCGAGGTTGAAAGACGCCTGGTTATCGTAGACCGCCTTCACGCGGGCAAACAGTTTCGGGTTCAGACTGATATCATCCGAGTGTGCCGAGAACAGCGGATAGCATTCCTGCGCCAGCTCCTGTATCTCGTCGGTCGCATTGATGCTCGACTCTCCGCTGAAAGCCAGCGCCACCTTCGTCAGCAACTCGCCCGACCGGTCGAGGGCGACGATGGTATTCTCGAACGTCGGCTCCTCGCCGTTGTTCACAATCGCATCGATTTCCTTCTTGTGTTCTTCCATCCCTTTGAGGAAGGCAGGCTTGTAATGCTCCACTTTGATTTGGTCGAACGGGGGCACACCGAACGGTGTCGTATATTCCGTAAAGAACGGATTGGGGGTAGCGTCCGCCACATCACTTTTCTTTTGCGAGCTGCAAGCCCCCAAAACTACTGCCAGAGAAGCAGCCATAAGTGTTTTGTTCATAACTATGTTATTGTAAGAATTAATAGATATCCACATTATTTATAATGCTGTGGGTACAAAGATAGAGAAGTTTTGCCTTACTTTGCTTTCTAACCTTATAAATTGATGTGAGTATGAATAGAATATGTAACCTGTTTGGCATCGAGCACCCGATCGTGCAGGGTGGAATGGTCTGGTGCAGCGGCTGGCGCCTGGCGTCGGCGGTAAGTAATGCCGGGGGACTGGGTTTGCTGGGCGCAGGCTCGATGCACCCCGAAGTGTTGCGCGAGCACATCCGCAAATGCCGGGCGGCGACCGACAAACCGTTCGGGGTAAACGTTCCCTTAATGTATCCGGAGATAGAAATCCTGATGAACATTCTGGTAGAGGAAGGGATAAAAATAGTCTTTACCTCGGCCGGAAGTCCGAAGAAGTGGACACCATTCCTGAAAGAACACGGCATGACGGTCGTCCATGTGGTAAGCAGCTCCCTGTTTGCCGCTAAATGTGAAGAAGCAGGAGTAGATACTATCGTTGCCGAAGGTTTCGAGGCCGGAGGACACAACGGACGGGAAGAGACGACGACTCTCTGCCTCATCCCTGCCGTACGCCGGGCGACTTCCCTCCCGCTCCTTGCTGCGGGCGGCATAGGCACAGGTGATGCGATGCTGGCAACTTTTGCTCTCGGAGCCGAAGGCATTCAGATCGGTACGCGCTTCGCCCTGACTCAGGAAAGTTCCGCACATGAAAACTTCAAGCAGCTTTGCCTCGGCCTGAATGAAGGAGATACCAAACTGTTGCTGAAGAAACTCTCTCCCACCCGTCTGGTAAAAGGCGGTTTCACTTCTGCCGTAGAAGAGGCCGAAGCGCGCGGTGCATCAGTGGAGGAAATGCGTGAACTGCTGGGGAAAGGCAGAGCCAAGAAAGGCATATTCGAAGGTAATCTGGGAGAAGGAGAACTGGAGATCGGTCAGGTGGCCGCATTGTTCCGGAAGCAAGAAACAGTAGCAGAAGTAATGAAAGACATTACCGACAGCTATCAAAGGGCATTAAACAGGTTGAAAGACGGAGCATCTTTCCTTTAACTAAGATGGTACCTCTTAACACAGTAGTCCCAGGCAGGTCAATACTATAGTGCTGACCTGCCTGGGACTACTGTGTTAAGAGGCGTAGGACTATTGTGTTACAGTCTGTACTTGTAGAGCTGCGCCATCACCTTCTGGTACTCGTTCTGCAGCTGCATGTAGTTCTGCATGCTCTGGTAGAAGGTCGTGACGTCGACGAAGTACTCGATCATGCTGATCTGCCCCGTCTGGATCGCCTTGTTGAGCAGGACCAGGCTGTTCTGACTACCGAGCACGGCGCTGTATTCGTCCATCGACGCCTTCAGGGCAACCGACTGGCTGTATAGCCGGTGCAACTCGCTTTCGACAGCCGTCGTGGTGCTTTCCAGTTGCAGGTCGGTGTAGAGCGACTGGGCTTTGGCCTGGCGCACATTGTTGCGGTTGGAGAACAGCGGGATGCTGATGCCTACCAGGAAGCCGTTGAAACGTTCGCCGCCTGCCGCCGTATTCAGGCGGTAACCCAGCTCGAAGCCGGGCAGGCCTTTCTGCTTATTGACGCTCAACTGCCGGCGGGCAGCCACCTGCTCGCTCTTGAGCGTAAGCAGTTGCGGGCTGGAAGTGACGGCATCCGAACAGATTTCCTCGAACGAGAGTATCTCCGCTACCGGGGTATACGTCGTGTCAGTAAACTCGATGGCGATACCCCCGTTCAGCGTTGTCAGCTCCTGCAACTTGGCAAGGCGGGCGGACTCGTTCATGCGGGCTTCGTTCTTGGCATTGAGCAGCTCGAGGTCGATCTTGTTCGTCTCCAGGATATTGGCATCGCCCGATTGCAGGCGCATGGCATAAAGTTCGGAGAGCTGCTCGGCATTCTGCCGGCGCTGGTCGAGCAGGGCTTTCTGCTGGTTCAACAACACGAGGTCGAGACAGATTTCCTTTGCCTGCAAAAGGATTTGCTGGCGGAACTCCGCTCCCTGGTGGTCATAGTTGACCGCCTTCGATTGGGACAGCTTATTCTTCTGCACATACACCGAGGGGAAGTCGAACGACTGGGAAGCCACCAATTCGCCCTGTATCCCCATCCCCTCGCGGTTGCCGTATTGGTGGACATACGAGACGGACGGGTCGGGCAGGTTGTTGTCGAGACGGGCTTCCAGCTTCTTCGAGACGGTCAGCTGGTTGTTTGCCTGCAACTCTTTGTTATTGGCTTCGACGCTGCGCAGCACCTCGTCGATCGAGTTTTGCCCGAATGCCGATAGCGCAGCCGAAGCCAGCAGTGTTATGACTATAAATCGTTTCATCTTTCTTTATTCATTAAGAGATAGACAATAGGGATGATAAAGCCGTTGAGGAAGGTCGACGTGAGAAGACCGCCCAGGATAACGGTTGCCATGGGGCTTTGGATTTCGTTGCCCGGCAGGTCGCCGTTGAGTGCCAGCGGGATTAAGGCCAGCGCCGAACTCAGCGCCGTCATCAGGATAGGGTTCAGACGGTCGAGCGAGCCATGTATCACCGCGTCGTACACCGTAAACCCTTCGCTGCGCAACTGCGTATAGTGGCTGATCAGCAACATACCGTTGCGGGTGGCGATACCGAACAGCGAGATGAACCCGATAATCGCCGGGATGCTGATCTCGCCCGAGGTGAGCCACAGGATCAGGACACCGCCAATCAGCGCCAACGGCAGGTTGAGCAGTATCACGTCGCTCTCCTTCGCGTTCTTGAACTCGTTGTAGAGCAGAAGGAAGATAACCAACAGCGACATCATCGAGGTGAGTAGCAGGGTGCGGCTGGCAGCCTGTTCGCTCTCGAACTGCCCGCCGTATTCGATATGGTAGCCCTCGGGGAGCTTGATCGAGGTTCCGATCTTGTTCTGTATATCATTCACCACGCTACGCAGGTCGCGTTCGGAGACGTTGGCGCTGATAACCAGCTTGCGCTGCACGTTCTCGCGGTTGATGGTATTCGGGCCTGTCACCGAGCGTATCTCGGCAACGTAGCTGAGCGGTATCTTCTTCCCGCCGGCGTCGATCATCAGGTTACGGATGTCTTCCATCGTGGCGCGACTCTCGTCGCTGGTCTTGACGGTGAGGTCGAAGGTCTTGCCGTCGTCGTACACCTGGCTGACCACTTCGCCGCCCAGCATCACATTGATATATTCCTCAAACTGGGGTAGGGAGATGCCAAACTTCGCCATCAACTCGCGTTTGGGCGTGATAGTGAGTTGCGGGCGTTCAATCTGCTGCTCCACTTTCAGGTCGACCAGGCCGGGAATGGATTGGACGGTGTTCTTGATATCGTTGCCGATCGTAAAGAGACGGTTGAGGTCGGTGCCGAACAGCTTGATGGCGATGTTGGCTTCCGTCCCCGACAGCATCGCGTCGATACGGTGGGAAATCGGTTGGCCGATCTCGATGTTGGCGCCGCTGATGGTGGAGAGTTTCTTGCGCACGTCGTTCATGACGGCGTCGCGGCTACGGTCTTTCAGCACGAAGGGGGCTTCTATCTCGGAGACGTTGACGCCCAGGGCATGTTCGTTCAGCTCGGCACGTCCGGTCTTGCGGGCTACCGTCTGTATTTCGGGTACCTGCATCAGGAGCTGTTCCGCCCTGTGACCCATTTCGTCCGACTCGTCGAGCGAGATGCCCGACAGCGAACTCACGTTAATGGTAAACGACCCTTCGTTGAAAGGCGGCAGGAAGCTGCGCCCCAGCGTGAAGAAGATAACCAGCGAAACGAGGAAAAGGGCAACCGTACAGCCCAACACCATCATCTTATGCGCCAGGGCGACCCGCAACGCATTACCGTACCAGACCTTCATTTTGCGTGCCACCCACGATTCCTTATCGACCTTCTTATCGGTCGCTTTCCGGTTCAGCAGGTAACTACACAAGACGGGCGTCAGCGTAAGCGCCACCACCGTAGACGCGAACAGCGTCACGATAAAGGCAATCCCCAGCGGAACCAGCATACGCCCTTCCATCCCATGCAGGAAAAAGAGAGGAACGAAGCTGACGACGATAATCAGTGTCGAGTTCAGGATCGGCATGCGGACTTCGCGGGAAGCATCATACACCACATCGAGTATCGAACGGCGGTCGTCGGGCGGCAGCATACGGTTCTCGCGAATGCGCTTATATACATTCTCCACATCGACAATCGCATCGTCCACCAGCGAACCGATGGCAATCGCCATACCACCCAGCGACATCGTATTAATGGTCAATCCCATGTAATGCAACACCAAGATGGATACCAGCAACGAAAGCGGCAAGGCTACCAACGAAATCACTGTCGTACGGATATTCATCAGAAAGAGGAACAGGACGATGACAACAAAGATGCTGCCTTCGAACAGGCTGTTCTTTACATTATTAATAGAGCTGTCGATGAAACGGCTCTGGCGGAAGATATCCGTCGAGACATGCACATCGGAGGGCAGGTTCTTTTGCAGGTCGGCAACGATACCGTCGAGCTTGTCGGTCAAGTCGATAGTGCTCGTATTCGGCTGCTTGGTGACGGTAATCAGTACGGCATGCTGGCCGCGCTCGGAGGCGGTACCCAGTTTGGGACTTTTGCTTCCAATCTTCACAGTCGCCACATTCTCCAGCAAGACGGGGAAACCGTCTACCGTCTTGATAACACCCTTTGCCAACTCGTCCGCCTTGGCGGTAGAGAGGTTTCCGCGGATGATGTACTCGTTATCGTATTCGTAGAGCACACCGCCATTGGCATTCCGATTCATATTCCGGCAGACCGTCAGCACCTCGTCGAGACTTATCCCGTAATGCTTCATGCGTGCCGGGTCGAGCAGTATCTGGTATTCCTTAATATCGCCTCCGATAACGGCTACCTGTGCCACACCGCCCGTAGAGAGCAGGCGCGGACGGATCGTCCAGTCGGCTATCGTACGCAGGTCGAGCAACGAGGTCGAATCGGCAGTCAGACCGATAATCATCATCTCTCCCAGGATAGAGGATTGGGGGCCCAGAGTCGGCTTACCGACATTCTCGAGAAGGCTCTCACCCACTACCGCCAGCTTTTCTGATACAATCTGGCGGGCACGGTAGATATCCGTTCCCCAGTCGAACTCCACCCATACGACCGAGAAGCCGGTGGTAGAAGAAGAACGTACGCGGCGCACGTCCATAGCACCGTTCACAGCCGTTTCCACCGGGAAGGTGACAAGGAGTTCCACTTCTTCGGGAGCCATCCCGTTGGCTTCCGTCATGATAACGACGGTGGGGGCATTCAGGTCAGGGAATACGTCGACATCCGTATGAAAGGCGGTGTACGTCCCCGCTATCATCAACAGCAAGGCGCATATCAGGACTACCAGCCTGTTATGCAGCGAGTAATAAATTATTTTATTTAGCATATTTCGCTCCTTCCGTTAATGATTATGCGTATGAGCCGGTATGGCGTTGGAAGCGGAAGCCAGTTTGATCTGGTAAGCGCCTTGGGTAACCACTGTTTCCCCAGATTTCAATCCGGATAATATCTGTACTTCCGAGCCATTATTGGCTCCGAGCTTCACTTCCCTTTTTTGATATCCTTCTTCGTCCAAGCGGATAAATACGGAGTAAATGCCCTGCTCCTCTATCAAAGCGGATACAGGCACGCTCAGCACTTCCTGCATAGGGGATGTAAGCAGATAGACCTCTACAAAAGAACCGGGTATCACCGCCCCTTTGTTATCGAACTCAAACGTAACGGGGATATAAAACGAATTGGTATCGGAAGCCTTGCCATACGAAAGCATGCGCCCGTGAAGGTCGGACAACCGATAGACTTTTTCATCGTAAGGAGTACGGAAGTTGGCAGACTGTACCGTCGGCAGATATTGGTAATACTTCTCCGAAACCTCGGCGCGAAGCACCAGGCGGCTGTTCTGCGAGATAGTTGCCAGAGGCTGCCCTACGGCAACATAGTCGCCTTCCTTCACCTGCAAATTCTTTAGGTAACCGTTCATCGGGGAGACAACCGAGACACCGTTTGCCGTCTGCTTGCCGGCTACCGCATCGTAGGCGACCTTCGCATTCTCGTAATTCAGACGAGCCTGCTCGAAGTCCTTGGCGGAAACAATCTTGTCGCCTACCAGTTGCTCCATGCGTTCGTATTCCTTCTTCGCATTCTCGTAAGCGTATTTGGTACGTGCCGCCACATCGCCGTCGGATAACGTATTGGATGCCAGGCTCAGGATGGCCTGCCCCTTGCACACCGCCGTCCCGTCCACAAACGAGAGGCTACCAAAAGTAACGATGCCGGGAACGGTTGCTATGACAGTCGTTTCGTCGCCCTGCGCTGCCAGCACGCTACCACTGGTCTTTATCACGTCTGTAAAAGGAGCTGGCTCCATTACCTTAGTCTGCAAACCGACGGCTTTCGCCATTTCCTCTTTAAAGATAATTTCATTGGAATGCGCGGCTCCGGCCGCTTCGTGTTCGTGGTCATGACCTTCGTGTTCATGGTCGTGTCCTTCTTCATGCTCATGTGCTTCATGCTCATGGTCATGTTCGGCATGTCCGGCGGCATTACCACTGCAACCGGTAAAAATGTAGGCACATAATACCCACAGTAAATATATCTTTTTCATTGTATTATAATGTGTTATTAATGCAATAGACAATAGTCCGGCGTTTTGATAACAACACCGGTGCGCGAATAATGTTCGCTTCAATCAGTTACATTACAACACAGGGGGAGCCCGCAGTCCGCCCGAATACGCAATCCACGTATCGTGCAGAGACTCAATATAAAAGGCTCTGTTGCGGTCGAATAATTGTCCGCCGGCAACAGATATCGGTGGGTTAACATAATCAAATAAAACCTGCAAAGGGAAAAGCAGGTGGCTCACATCGAGGTCGCTCGCATGCGAGAGAAGCGAAGTAAAGAGTGCCTGATTGTGCCCGGCATACCCGCAATCGTGCGAAAAAGCGCTTTTGTGCTCATGTGTCCTGGTAGTTAGCGACTTGAAACAAGGCATCCCGTTGCTATGGTGATGATGGGGCACCACCACCGACAGCAGCATGACTATACTTGCCACCAGCATTACATAACGGATTATCTTTTCTTTCGCTTTCATAACTCTGCTGCAAAAGTAATAAGTTTATTTTGCAACTCAATTGCAAACAGCAGATATATAACAAAAAAAAATGAAGGTGTCCTAAAAGGATGCCTTCTTTTTTGTTATGCGGCCAATTCATTA
>JAJPZM010000359.1 GCA_021204335.1 Parabacteroides sp.
TTACCGAAATAAACAATAGCTAAAGGGGCTATCCACTTTTTGGACAGTCCCTTATTTTTTTCGGCTGATCTGCACAACTCGGCTGAAAGCAACAGGGTTCAGTATGTCTATCTATTTCTTAGTCTATTACAATAGAGCTGAAACATGAAAGCAAGGTACTGAAGTGCTATTGAGAGAGCCGGTTTGGCAGGGTCATATCTTGTCAGAACTGCAACAACAGCGTCTCTCCCTCTTTCATATCTACTGTCAACATTCCGTCGATAACCGGCAGAGAAGCTGGTTTCTGATTCAGTTTAATACTCATATTGGAAGATTCTGCCGGCAATTTGATGCGGAATGTTCCGGGTACGACAGCTTTCAAACCGGCTTCCCGCAACCGACCTTCCGACCATTTGGCGGAGACTTCGCCACCACCACGCACTTTCAGTCCTTTGAAACTTCCGGTCTGCCAGGCAGAAGGTAAAGCCGGCAGCAATTCAATGGAACCGGTCTGGCTTTGCACCAACATTTCCGCAATACCTGCACAACCACCATAATTTCCATCGATCTGGAAAGGTGGGTGAGCACAGAACAGGTTCGGATAACTTCCGCCGCCATTCGTCATATTGGTTGCTCTCTCCACACAGGGACGAAGCAGGTCTACCAACAATTTATAAGCATGGTCGCCATCATGCAGGCGAGCCCAGAAATTGATCTTCCATGCCATCGACCAGCCGGTACTTTTATCACCACGCACTTCGAGTGTCTTGCGGGCAGCTTCCGCCAGTTCGGGAGTATGCTCTACCGATATTTCATTTCCCGGATAAAGACCATACAGGTGGGAAACATGACGATAGGTAGGTTCTGCCTCCTCATACGGTTCGAGCCATTCCAGGATACGTCCGTCTTTTCCGATCGTTGTCGGCATCAGGCGCGAACGCTTATCCGCCAGTTCCCGGCAAAAAGCAGAATCCACACCGAGCAAAGTCGCAGCTTCTATTATGTTGGTAAATAACTCGCGAATGATCTGGTTATCCATAGTCGAACCGGCACATATATTGACAACACTACCATTCGGCATGCGGTATCCATTCTCCGGAGAAGTGGTTGGAGCCGTTACCAGATAATTATTCCGCGGATCGCGCACCAACATATCTGTAAAGAAAAGGGCGGCGCCTTTCATCACAGGATATACCTCTTTCAAGTATTCTTTATCACACGTATATTCATAATGAGTAAACAAATGTTCGCAAAGCCAGGCGGCGGAAGTGTTGGTCGCTCCCCAAGATGGATGTTCGCCCGGAGCGGTATACTCCCAGACGTTACCCAAGATATGCGTCACCCAGCCGCGGGCATTGTAAAAGGCCTTTGCCGTACGTTCGCCGCTTTCGACCTGCTGCTTTGTCCATTCGATCATCGGAAGATGCAGTTCGGAGAGGTTGGCTACTTCTGCTGGCCAATGGTTCATCTGGAAGTTGATGTTCAGATGGTAATCGCCATTCCAAGGGGTATTGACCGTATTACACCATAATCCCTGCAGGTTAGGCGGCAACGATCCGGGACGGGTCGACGAAATCAGCAGATAGCGCCCGAACTGGAAATAAAGAGCCCCCAGCGAAGGATCGTTATGATCGACCTGGAAAGAATCCAGGCGTTCATAGATCGGCATATCATCCCTTTTGGTATAGCCCAGATCCAGACTTGCCCGGTTAAACAATGAATGGTAAGCAGTCGTATGTTCTTTCTTTAAAGTGGGATAATCTTTCCTTTCCGACTCTGCCAGCAGGGAATAGATCTGGTCTTCAAATCCTTCATTCTTATAGTCCGTTGCCATGCTTACCAAAAGGATGGCTTCGGATGCATTCTGAACGGTCAGCGAACTGTCGCCGGCCGTAAGAGAGCCTCCTTTGGGCAGGACGATACGGACACGCGCTTCGTATTTTACACCTTTCATTTCCAACGTATCCACACCGTCGGGCAACTGTCCTTTCATCAACAGGTCTTTTCCGTCGACAGATACCGAATAATGTTCCGGGCGATTCATTCCGACAGAGAAGTTCAATGCTTTATCGGCATCAGCCATCAGATAAACAACACCCAGATCGCCGGCAAAAGAGGTAAACGACTCGCGGTTATAATAGACCTTGCCTTTGCGGAAAGAGGTCGATGCGATCGCATCGTTCAGATTCAACTCCCGCCGATAGGCTGAAACGGAATCCGAATTATCCTTATATATATAATCCAATACCAGATTACCCAGCAGCTGATAACCTCCGTAAGGGACATTCGCCCCCTTGCCCTGTCCGCTACCGGCTCCTTTACAAACAAATGTGCGGTACATCAAATCCTGCGCTTCATCGTTGCGTCCTTCAAAAAGCAAACGGCGGATAGCAGGCAACGCTTGCAAGGCTGCCGGATTGTCGGTATCCTGCTTACTCCCCGACCACATAGAGATCTCGTTCAACAGGATATTTTCTTTATTAATCCCTCCATCAGGCATCATACCCAGACGCCCATTACCCAACGGTAATGTTTCTTCCCAGAGACGGGCAGGTTCGTCAAAATGATAAGCGAGTTTGCTGCCGGTCTTCATATCCGGCATCGCACAGGCTGTTAGCAGCACTACTGCAAAGAGTGCACAAGGACGCAATAGTTTTCGCCCGATCTTCTTTAATCCAATTGAGTTCATCGTATTCACAGTATTATAATAAAAAGTATCCCTAACCTAGAAGCTTTGCATATCGCAAAGCCATTTGTAATAGCCATCCAGGGCTAACAGTTCATCGTGACGACCGCGTTCGACGATCTCACCTTCGTGCATGACACAAATCTCGTCGGCATTACGGATTGTCGACAGGCGGTGGGCTATCACGATCGTAGTACGGTTACGCATCAGATTCTCCAACGCTTCCTGCACCAAGCGTTCCGATTCGGTATCGAGAGCAGAAGTAGCTTCATCCAAAATCAGGATCGGCGGATTCTTCAGGATGGCGCGGGCAATGCTGACACGCTGGCGCTGACCACCGGACAGTTTGCCGCCGCGGTCGCCGATATTAGTATCGTAGCCATCTTCGCTTGCCATAATAAATTCGTGGGCGTTAGCGATGCGGGCCGCTTCCTGCACCTGTTCGAGGGTGGCACCTTCCACACCGAAAGAGATATTATTGAAGAAGCTGTCGTTGAACAGGATGGCTTCCTGGTTGACATTTCCCATTAAGCTGCGAAGATCGTACAAAGAAGCCTCGCGGATATCGGTATCGTCGATCTTTACACTTCCCTTCTCTACATCATAGAAACGGGGCAGCAGATCGACCAGTGTACTTTTACCGGAGCCGGACTGCCCGACCAGGGCTACTGTCTTTCCCTTAGGAATCGTCAGGTTTACGCCCTTCAATACCCATTCATGCTGATACTTAAACCAGATATCGTTATAACTGATGCATTCATTCAATTGGATCGGTTTCGGATTTGCCGGATTCTGAATGGTGCTGACAGTTTGCAGTATCTTATCCACGCGTTCCATAGAGGCAAGTCCTTTCGGTATATTGTAGCTCGCTTTCGAGAATTCTTTCAACGGGTTGATCAGGCTATACAGCATCACCAGATAAAAGATAAACGAAGGGGCTTCGATCGTGGAGTTATTATTCAGGATCAACGTGCCGCCAAACCAAAGGACGATGACAATCAGCACCGTTCCCAGGAACTCGCTCATCGGGTGTGCCAACTGCTGGCGGGTGTTGACGCGGCTGATGGTATTCCGATAGGTATTATCGGCATTGATAAAGCGTTCGTCCATCTTCTTCTCGGCATTGAATGCTTTGATAATGCGCAAACCACCGAGCGTTTCTTCTACTTGGGACATCAGGTCGCTCCACTGGCTCTGGGCTTCCATCGATTTCCGTTTCAGCTTTTTGCCGACCGTCCCCATCACCCAGCCCATCAACGGAAGGACAATGATTGTAAAAAGGGTCAACTGCCAACTCACCGCAATCAATGTTCCGAAATAGACAAGAATAAGAATCGGATTTTTAAACAGCATATCCAGCGAACTCATAATGGAATTCTCTATCTCCTGTACATCACCGCTTATACGGGCCAGAATATCCCCTTTTCGTTCTTCGGAGAAAAAGCCTAAAGGAAGGTATAATATTTTCTTATACAATTGGTTCCTGATATCGCGAACGACACCTGTACGGATAGGTATCATCACTGCTGACGACAGGAAATAAGTTCCGGTTTTCAGCAATGTCATCGAAGCCAAAAACAGTCCCAGGAAAAGTAAAGTCAGGCTCGGACCATAGAAACTGATCATTTCCGAAATATAGTAATAACAGTTGTTATACAGGAGATCTTTAAGGCTCAAACCTGCCGTATCCCAAGGTATAAATTCAAAAGTCTTGTCATTCAGCTTAAAAAGTATCTGCAGAATAGGCACTAATGTCAGAAAAGAAAAGACATTCAATATGGCTGACAATATATTCAAAAGCACAGCCCACATAAGATACTTCTTATAAGGTGGCACAAAACGCCTTAATACGCGTAGAAAATCTTTCATGTTTATTTAGTCGATTGGATTTGGCGCGCAAGTTACTTATAAAAAACAGGTGGTGCAACGTTTATGCTTATCTTTGCATCTTATAACAAGAAACACTACACAAAGATTATGAACGGAATAAAACATTTACTGCTGTCCGGCACCAACAAACTATTGGCCGGATTATTAAGCCTGCTGGGATTTTCTTTGGCTGCATGCGACAAGATGAGTACCGAAGAATACGGATGCCCGCACGCCACTTTTGAGATTAAAGGGAAAGTGATAAACGAGCAGGGAAAAGCAATTCCAAATATACAAGTAGTCATACCGGATCCATTTGCCGAAGAAGAGGACTACTTTGTTTATCGGGATACGCTGACGACAAACAGTGGCGGAATATTCAATGCCCAACTGGGTTTTCCCTATTTCGGTAGAGATGCCATATTTAAAGTAAAGACAGAAGATATTGATGGTGAAGCAAATAGTGGTTTGTTTGAAGAAAAAACAACCGAAGTAGCTTTCAAGGAGAGTGACCTGAAAGGAGCAAGCGGTAATTGGAACCAGGGAAGTGCCCGGAAAGAAGTTACTATTACAATGAAAAAGGAGCCTGGCAAGTAGAAGATTGCGATACGTTCTTGTTTCATTTTTTTCTTATATTTGCATGTATAAGGGAAACAATCAAATTCAACTGCAATGAACAAACGCCCCGGTTTTCGTAAACGTATCGCCCTCGAGCTCTTCCGCAGTATCCGAAAGAACAGAGCCAAACTGCACGAACTACGCACACTCTTTTGGGAATGTACGCTTCGTTGTAATGCATCCTGCCGTCATTGCGGCAGCGACTGCCATGTATCGGCAGGCATGAAGGATATGCCGATGGAAGATTTTCTGAAAGTGGTTGATGATATCACACCATACGTTAATCCCAATAAAGTACTGGTCATATTTACCGGAGGAGAAGCCCTCGTCCGCAAAGATATCGAAACTTGCGGACTGGAACTTTACCGCCGCGGCTATCCCTGGGGCATTGTGTCGAACGGCTTGCTGCTTACCCGAGAACGACTCGACTCCCTGCTTGCTTCCGGGTTGCATTCAGCAACAATAAGCCTCGACGGATTTGAAGAGACACACAACTGGCTGCGTCGCCATCCGAAAAGCTTCGAGAACGCGGTAAATGCAATCTGCATGCTTGCCGAAGAGAAAGATATTGTCTGGGATGTCGTAACCTGCGTGAACCAGCAGAACTTTAAAGACCTGCGGCTGTTCAAAGAATTCCTGGAAGAAATGGGCGTTAAAAGGTGGCGCCTGTTTACGATCTTCCCCGTAGGACGCGCCGCCGAGGTGCCCGAACTGCAACTCAGCAACGAACAGTTCACCTGGATGCTCAACTTTATACGCTACTGCCGCCAGGAAGGGAAGATACACGCCAGCTACGGTTGCGAGGGATTCCTGGGGAATTATGAAGCCGAGGTGCGCGACTCTATTTTCCAATGCAATGCCGGGATCAATACGGCGTCCGTACTTGCCAACGGCTCCATTTCGGGCTGTCCGAGCATTCGCGCCAACTTCCACCAGGGGAATATCTACAAAGACAAATTCATCGATGTGTGGAACAACGAGTTCAAACCTTACCGCAACCGCGAATGAACACGCAAGGGGCAATGCGCCGACTGCAAAATGTTCCGCTATTGCGAAGGCAACGGTATGCACCTGTACGACGACAACGGCAATTTATTATTTTGCCATTATAACCGGATCGTTTAATTTTTATATCTTTATCCCCGGTAAATCATTTTAATAAATTATACATGAAAAACTCTCTTATCCTTTGTGCCTTGCTTACGCTCGGCCCGGTCTGTTACGCACAGCAACCGGATAACAAACTTATCGCGGATTATACGGAACTGACCGATACCAAGCCGCACGACAGTGAGACAGTCTGGAATAAAATAACAACGCCGACACAACTGAACTGGGCCAGTACCGACGTTCGTTATCCGAAACTCAGCATCCCGACCATAACAAAGAACTCCCGCTGGCAAACCAAAGCCTGGAAAGGCGAACGCGTAAACGCCCAGGCAGTATTATGGACAACCAACGACCTGTCCGACGCCACCACTACGGTGAGCGACCTGAAGAACGGCTCGTCTGTCATTCCGGCTTCGGCTATCACCACCAACTTCGTGCGCTATGTCATGACCGACGAGCTTAACAAAGACCGGAAAGGCGGTTGCGGCCACCGCGAGAATAAGGCAGAATGGGATTCGTCTATCGTTGCCGACGTGTTGGATATCGTAAAGATGCGCGACATCGCCGCCCGTACCACGCAACCGATCTGGATGAACGTATGGGTGCCGCAGGATGCACGCGCCGGAAAATATAAAGGTACGCTGACCGTTACCGGCAAAAACTTCCAACCGATGAAGTTGCAGGTTGAAATAGATGTGCTCAACCGTACGCTGCCGGACCCCCAGGACTGGAAGTTCCATCTGGATTTGTGGCAGAACCCCTATTCCGTTGCCCGCTACTACAACGTGCCTCTCTGGAGCCAGGAACATTTCGACCTGATGCGTCCCATCATGAAGATGCTCGCCAATGCCGGACAGCGCGCTATCACGACTAGCATCATGCACAAACCCTGGGCGGGACAGACCGAAGACCATTACAACAGCATGATTTTCCGTATGAAAAAGCTCGACGGCAGCTGGGAATACGATTACACCGTCTTCGACAAATGGGTGGAATTTATGATGAACGAAGTGGGCATCAAAGACCTGATCAGCTGCTACACGATGATCCCCTGGGCACTCAGCTTCGACTATTTCGACCAGGCAACCAACCGCGTCCTGTTTATCGAAGCCAAACCGGGCGATGCGGCCTACGCCGATTACTGGGGCAGTTTCCTGAAAGATTTCTCCCGCCACCTACGTGCCAAAGGCTGGTTTGAAAAGACAGCTATCTCGATGGACGAACGTCCGATGGAAGCAATGCGCGAAGCAATCAAAGTCATTAAAGAGGCCGACCCCGAATTCAAGATCACGCTGGCCGGAAATTATCATCCGGAAATCCAGTCCGACCTCTATTATCTGAGTATTCCCTACGGCAATAAATTCCCGGAAGACGTGAAGGCGGAACGCGACCGCAAAGGCCAGATCAGCACCGTTTACACCTGCTGCTCGGAAGCTTTCCCGAATACGTTCACCTTCTCCGACCCGGCCGAAGCTCCCTGGACAATCCTTCATGGCGTTGCCGGCGGTTACGACGGTTACCTGCGTTGGGCAGTCAATAGCTGGACGGCCGATCCGTTGCGCGACTCCCGTTTCCGCACCTGGGCTGCCGGCGATTGCTACAGCATCTACCCGGGCCCCCGCAGCAGCATCCGTTTCGAACGTTTGGTGGAAGGCCTTCAGGATGCCGAAAAGATCCGCATCCTCCGCGAAGAACTGAAAGGCAGCAAGCTGGATAAATTAAACAAGGCGGTTGCCATGTTTACCCCGGAAGGCTTGGCCGAGACACAGAAGTCTGCTACCGAGATGGTGAAAGAATTGAATAAATTGCTGAATTCGTTCTAATAAATTCAGTCGATTTGACCCAATAAATACAAGAATCCCCTTATTTTACCTTTTCAACTGGTGAAACAGACAAAATAAGGGGATTCTATTTTTAATAATAGGTTTCGGTAAAACGTCTATCCTCTTTTAACGGACAAATATCTTCTTCACCCAACTGTTTCCACCTTTTACAATTATAATATTCCCTGGCAAATGGGAAAGATTAACAGTTACCTGTCCGGCCGGTTTTATACCTTGATATACTTTGAAGCCTGCAACAGAATAAATTTCTATCGATTCAGAAACAGGACTGTCAATAATCAATACCTGGTTTTCGCAAACGACTTTTGCAGCTTGGGAGCCTATGCTCTCCGTACTTGTAGCCCAACGATTTAACTGGACAGATACTATCATTTCCGGTTCCGGAATAATTGAATTACCGGGAGTTGTAAACTGAATATTATTTAAAGCAATATCGTACTTATCCCTTTTCAATGTTTCATCAACAAGATAAGCAATATGTGCCAAAATAGCCGGCCCCTCCTGCGATTGTTCCTGCATGGCAAGGAAGGCTTTTGTTTTTGCTTTTATTTCCAGTCTCCAGGAATTTGCAGGCTGTTTTGTAATGACTAATTCAAATTGATTGAAGTCGACAGTCAGCTTCGTATTTTCCTGATCCAACACAAATCCTTCCGGAAGATCGATAACAAAGGAACCTCCGGCAATAGAATCCTTCGGTACATTCAAGATAATATCAAACCCTCCTTTATTATCTTCGCCTACAGATTCGATATTTTCGCTTTCCATAGATGTTAATGCTGCTGGATAATAAACATCATACGATTCAAAATTCCATCTGTTGTTTTCCCAGTAATAGTTCTGAACTTGAGGTGTTACTCCCGGAGTATGTAGAAGCTCAACTGTTTTAAATGTAATTTTATTATTTCTACCACAGTCATTGTTTCATTGCCATTACTGTCATACGTATACTCGTTCGATGCTGCAAGTTCCAACTTAAGTCCACCATCATATTCCCATTTTTCATGATAAACTATATTTCCTCGAGTATCCCATTGATATACCTCTTTACGAGGAGCCACACCAACGCCATCATCTTTGTCTGCATCTTTCCAATCTATTAATTA
>JAJPZM010000327.1 GCA_021204335.1 Parabacteroides sp.
CTTATGGCCAGTCTTCTGTTGGCCGGTGCTGTGGTTGCTCCTCAGAACATGTTCGCGGAAATCAGTTTAGTATCTTCTCCTACAGAAGTGCAAATTACTGAAAATGCAAACGATGAAACTGCAGGATTTATGGTATTAACAGTTGGAGCCCAAAAATATGTGGTTACAGCTGAAAATAACGGGTTGGTTGCTAAGCCATTTGACGCTGCTCTTCTGTCTGCTTCAAAAATGGTATTTAAGGTAGATGAGATACCTACAAACATTGCTCTTACTGTAGGTGGACAAAAGGTTGGTCTCGCTAGCGGTACTGCTGGCTGGGGTACAGGTGACTTTACTACTAAGAATTCAGGTTTTACCTCTTCTATTTGGTTGGGTAGTGGCACTTATTCTGTGAATTTAAGTCTTGATGCAGAGTCCAAGCCTGTATTTACTCCAATAAACGGAACTAGTGGCTCGTTAGTTTGTCCGGGTTGTGAAGTAAAGTTCTATAATGAAAATAGTGTAGAAGCAGTTTTCGCTGAAACCATTATCGGAGATAACACTCTGAACGAATTTGAATTCGGCAAATATTATCTTTTGATGAATGCAGATGGACAGTATTTGAAAGCTGTCCCTTCTGTTACGGATGGTTATGTAACAGCTGAACCTGCTGCCTTTTTAGTTGATGATGATCCCGCTTCTATTGGACTGTAGAAAAACAGGGAAATTTGAATAAGGCTGCATTTACAAGTAAAAATGGTGGTGTGTTAGTGTCTACTGGTACAACTATATTGTATGCAGGTTTGGATAATGACAAGAAAGGTCTTGTTAGTACGGATGGTGAAGTTGCTTTGGCAGATGAAGCTGGAGCTACTACTACCTTGTCTTCTGTATATGTTGCTAACATTTCTCTTTATCCTATTTCTTCTAGCGAACTTCAGAGCATCTACGGCTCAAGCTTTGCTGCGACTATCTCAAGAAATGACAAGGGACTGGATAACAATCCGTTTACTGGCAGCTTGACTCCGGTTAAATGGAAGAATATTGCAAATAATGCAGATTTGGAACCGATAACTACCTCTACTAGTTTGTTTATGCTGCAGAATGGCGATGGAAAACTTATTGTAGTTCAGACTGATGATAAGTAGCTGTAACTGGTAACTATGGTTATAAAGTGCTTGCTTTGGATCCTAAAGATTTGGCAACTGCAATAAAAACAAATAGCACTAAATATGTGTACAACTTCTCTATTTATGCTGATCCGTTGTTTGCTGCAGGAACAAATGAAGAAGTTGCATTTATTACAGCAACAGCAAGTAATGGTACGACTTATAAATTAGGTTCTATCGCTTTGGATTCTGACGACAATCAGACTTTAGCTGCAGAAGTGATGGGTACTGCTTATCTGGATGCTATCAAAATCAAATTATCGAAAGCTAATTTGATCAATCTGAAAGAAGTATTGAAGAATCCGACATTCTTTACTATCAAGAATGTAAATACAAAGGCTAAATATGCTGCCGGAATTACAGGTGCAAACTTCGGTAAAGTATTAGGTTTGAATGAAGACGGCAACGTTGCTTTCATGAAGAAAGATGAAGTGTTGTTCGGCCAACCTGAAACTCAGTGGGCTATCACTGTTGTAGGTGGTCAAATGGTTATTAAGAACCGTGAAAACACTGTTGCTAAAGATGCAGCCAGCTTAAATAATCCTAAGGATTTCTACACTTTCAATCCGAACGAATTGTATGTAGTTCCGGGTAAGGCAAATACATATGCTTGGATTAAACAGGGTGGAAGCCTGACTAAGGTTGATACACTGGAAATTGCTCCGATTGCCACTTCTGTTGCTGATGGTTTTGCTCGTTTCGATGCGAATGCAGTAAAAGACCAGTTGTTCTATATCGGTTCTTATTCAGACGTAAAGGGTATTTCTTATGTAGCTGAAAGCCATAAGAACAACCATCAGTTAGGTTTGGTTGCTGAAGACAAAGAAGTTACTGAATGGCGTTTGGGTGCTTTGACTTATGAAGGAAACGATGCATGGAATAAACCTGTATCTTATACTGCCGATACAATCCGTATTGAAAGTGCTTTGGGTTATTGGGATGCTGATGCAAAAGCCTTTACTGATACAAAGGTTGATGATGCAAAAAATATTTACAATAATAATTCTTATCTAAAAGTTCTTGTTTATTCTCTGAAGAATAGTGAAAATGACGAGTATGTAAAATATGACGAAGTTGATGCACGTAACAGATATGCAACAGGTCTGGTGGGTGAAAAAGAAGGCTTCAAGAAACTGACAGACGCACAGTACTTCGCAGTGAAGATGGCTGGTGAAGATCTTTATAACTTAATTCCGGTTACTTATGGGGATGTTGCAACAGCTGATGGTTATGCAGAGGGAACTTATAACACTGTAACAAAAGAAACAGAAGCTTATGAAGTAAAAGCATTTTTGTCTGATTATAAAGTATTTGCTGGTAACAGTGCATCAAAAGGTATCCTAGCTAGAACATCTATCTATGGCAGAACAGAAAACGACTTGTTCTCTATCGAACAAAAAGATGCTCCTGCTTACTTGAAGTTGGAACAAGGTCAGATCATCAAGCTGTATCGTGAGGAATATGCATCTGAATCGAATGTACTGTATGAAAAGAACGGTTTCTTGGGTATTGGCAACGCTGTTGAAAACGACAAGATCAATCCGGCTCTGTACGTTGATACTGTATATGTAGATCGTGAAGGCAACAACCGTTGGGAATATTTGTTGGGTGTAAATATCACTCGTATCGATACGACTTACAAATGTGACGAACCTTCCCACGCTCATCTGATTCACCGTGCTGATACGACTAAGGGATGTTTCCTGGTTAACTTCGCAGATTCTGCTATTGTTGCAGCTGGTAAGGAAGATATCCATGTAAACAAATATATGTATTCCGACAGCCGTGGTGATTGGGCTAAACTTGGTTTCGTTCCTGGTTTCCGTACAGCTGACGTATTGTCTATCTGGAATGGTGAAAAGGGCAAAGCTGATTTGATTGAAGTAGGTACTGCTGCTCCTCAGTTGGTTAAGTTCGCGTTCCGCATCGTAGACAGCGAAAAGAATGCATTCGTAATCGAAACAGGTTACAAGGATTTGAATGTAGCTGATTATGATGATGCAACAATCGAACGTGCAGGTTACCTGCGTTATGATAACGGTGTAGTATATGTAGTTCCTGAAATTGAAGATGCAGAAGTATTCATGGCTAATTTGGATGAAGATCGTACTCCAACCGCTAACGATGCAATCGCAGCTGAAGGTGTATCAGTCGCCACAACTAATGGTGCCGTAATCATCAAGGGTGCTGAAGGCAAGACCGTAGTTATCACTAACGTCCTTGGTCAGACAATTGCCAGCGCAGTCGTTGCTTCTTCTGAAGCCACAATCGCTGTACCTGCCGGTGTAGTTGTAGTAGCCGTAGAAGGCGAAGCTGCTGTCAAAGCAATCGTAAAATAAGAAACTATTTATAATCAATAAATTTTAAATTGACTGCGCGGTGATATCGGACCAATTACCCCGCGAGGGCGAACAAGCAGTCAGTATTAATACTAAAGTAATGAAATAAAGTTCTTCTGTTGGACCCCTGTGAAGGGCAAAGACAGACAAAAACAAGCCCCGGTGGATTCGTCCATCGGGGCTTCGTTATAGAACGATACTAACAGGGCTAATTTCACCGTTTTAAGAACCGGAACCCGATGCGGCAATACAAACATTTCTTTTTCTCACAATATTCCCGCTTCAGTTGGATAAGCGCCTGGCTGTCGGCCGCATGGCACACACGAATCCCGGCATGACTGAATGTGGAAACGATCGAGTTCTTTTCGGGTGGAAGCGTTTCGAGGATGCGGATGGCGCGGTCGCAATATTCCGGCCGCTTGTTTTTCGCTCCGTAGGCAAACATCATCGGGACGACTGCATTAATTAATAAGATGCACAGCGAACTTTCGCCAATAACCTTATCTTTCGGGGCGGAAGCATTACGGAAATGATAATGCGTCTCCCAATAATCGGAAGGGCGGACCCGGAAATATTGTTTGATCTGGCCAACATTGCCCGCTTCCAGAATAACCGAAAACAACGTATCGTGCTGTGCCCAGACAGATGCCAGCTGTGCCAATTTCAGATAAGGGAAGTTAACCGGGCGGGTACGCAGGTTTTTAAACTGCGAATCATCCAGAGGAAGCAATCCGAACTTATGCTGTAAAAAACGGTATTCGCGCTGAAGCAAACGGTAATAATAACAATCTATATCTTCCGACAGCATGCCCGCCTGTCCGAACAACAAGGCTTCGATCTGCGAATGGCTGTCCCGCTGCTTTTGGATATACCTGAAAGGCAGGCTTCTCGCCAGACGTTCGAATATATCGTTATTCACCCCGAAGCCGAAATTGCGGGTTAAAGTAATATAAAACACTTCGTTCCAATCGTCGGCATACTGGTTGAGCAAATAGAAAATATCAGCGGTTTTCCGTTCGAGCCGTTCACCCAGCAAGGCTCCCAGCCAGGAGGTGATATGCAACGGTTCTATTTCGGAGATGTATCCCAGGCAGGGGAGGGAGACATCGCGATAGAGCAGCCAGTCGATATTCTGCTTCACCGATTCGGGGACGGACAGCTCCAATTGCGGAATCTCTTCGTCGTTTGTCCGGCAGATCATACAGTCTGAGACCTCCACCACATGCAGGACAACAGCATCGTAGGCTTTATCTTTGTCATGATGATGAGCCAGCCAGTCGGATGCTTTCGTGTGGATTTCGACGCCTCCTGCCCAGAGCGTATTGTCGATCTTTATCTTTGCATTGAAGAAGTCGGGACCCGCATCGGTATTGGACATTCCGAGGTCGATCACTGCGACTGCACGTCCGTCGGTTGTGCGGAGTGTTGCGGTTGGATACAGTTTGTATTTCCAAACATAATGTAATAAACGTTCCATATTCTTTTCAGAGTTAAGATTTATGCCACAAATCTAATTCATTTTCTTTATATTTGCACCCCTGAAGGCTAAGTTATTAGCATATTTATTCATTTTATTCTGAAAAGATTATGAAGATTGCACTTATCGGTTACGGAAAGATGGGGAAAACCATCGAACAAATCGCATTGAGCAGAGGACACCAGATCGTCTCTATCGTAGATATAAACAACCCGGAAGAATTTCAGTCAGACAATTTCAAGAGCGCAGACGTTGCGATCGAATTTACTACGCCGGCTACGGCTTTCGGCAATTATGTGAAATGTTTTGAGGCAGGCGTTGCCGTTGTTTCGGGTACTACCGGATGGCTCGACCGTATCGGCGAGATAAAAGAGAAGTGCGCCAATAAAGGAAAGACATTTTTTTATGCTTCCAATTTCAGCATCGGCGTAAACATCTTCTTCGCACTCAACAAATATCTGGCAAAGATCATGAACAATTTCCCTTCATACGATGTCAGTATGACGGAAACCCATCATATCCATAAACTGGATGCGCCCAGCGGAACAGCCATCACGCTGGCGGAAGGCATTATTGAAAACGTAGACCGGAAAGAACGTTGGACGCTGGGAACAGCTGAGCAGCCGGCCGACCTGCCCATCCATGCAATACGCGAAGGCGAAGTGCCCGGTATCCATGAGATCACTTACGAATCAGACGTAGACTATATCAGCATCAAGCATGATGCCAAAAGCTGCGCCGGTTTTGCTCTCGGAGCGGTAGTTGCCGCCGAGTTTACCGCAGGAAAGAAAGGTTTCCTGGGTATGGATGATATGCTTAAATTTTAATTACACAGATTTGCCTGTAAAATGAAAAAGTTCGCCAAGAAACAATGGATCAAATTCGGCATCGCTACCGTGCTGTATATACTTTTCTCGATCTGGATGCAGAATTTATGGCTGCTTCTGGGATTGATCGTGCTGGTAGACATTTTCCTAACCCAGTATATCCCTTGGGGAGCCTGGAAACGTTCGAAAAATCCGACAGTGAGGAATGCGCTCGAATGGGTGGACGATATCTTGTTTGCGCTGATCGCCGTTTACTTTATCAATCTTTTCATCTTCCAGAATTATCAGATACCGAGTTCGTCGCTCGAGAAATCGTTGTTGGTGGGCGATTATCTGTTTGTCAGCAAGCTGAGCTACGGACCGCGCGTGCCTAACACACCGTTGTCGTTTCCGCTGGTACAGAACACATTGCCGTTTTTCAACAGCAAGTCGTATCTCGACTGGCCGGAATGGGGCTACAAGCGTGTGAAAGGTTTCGGACATGTGAAGCGCAATGATATCGTGGTGTTCAATTTCCCTGCCGGCGACACAGTTGCCCTGAAAGTGCAGAATCCAAGCTACGACGAACTGGTTGCCCAATACGGACGCGAAACTATCTGGCTGGATAAAAATACGTTTGGCGATGTCATTTACCGCCCTGTCGATAAACGGGAAAACTATGTGAAACGTTGTATCGGTATGCCGGGCGATACCATTGAGTTGCGTAACAACCAGGTATATATCGACGGTAAACCTGCCGAGAATCCGGAAAACATGCAGTTTAATTATTTTGTCGAAACTGACGGTTCACCGATTACGGAAGAACAATTCCGCCTGATGGATGTGAGCAAAGACGACTACATGTGTTCCGCCATTGGAAATAACGCCACCCTGCTGTCTTTTCTCGGCTTCAAACCGAATGAGAACGGGCAATATAACCCGGTGTATCACATACCGCTGACTAAAAAGGCACTTGCCATCGCAGAGAAACTGCCTTCGGTAAAGAAAGTCATCATTGAACCGGACGCCTGGTCGGGACCGACTTACCCCGCCTGGTATGAAACAGGATGGACGCGCGACAATTTCGGGCCGCTATGGATCCCGAAGAAAGGGGCAACCATTCCGCTCAACGAGCGCAACATTGCTTTATATGGCCGTTGCATCAAAAACTACGAGAACAATACACTCGAAGTGAAAGACGGCAAATATTATATCAACGGCAAGCCGGAAACATCCTATACATTCAAATATGACTATTACTGGATGATGGGTGACAACCGCCACAACAGTGCCGACAGCCGCTCATGGGGATTCGTTCCTGAAGACCATATCGTAGGAAAGCCTATCCTGATCTGGCTCTCTCTGGATAAAGACCGCAGCCTGTTCGACGGCGGCATCCGCTGGAGCCGCCTGTTCCGCATGGTACATCCGGATTAATTGATTTATGGCAAAACGGGCTCTCATATCAATAATGAAATGGCTGGCAACGATCGTATTGTTGGCAGCCATTGTAATGGTAGTCCGTTTTTTCTGCATGGAATCTTTCCGCGTTTCGACCGATTCGATGGAAGTGGCTTTGCATAAAGGGGATTGTATTCTGGTGAATAAGCTTCCGCTAAAAGATAATCCGGGGCGTAACAGGGTGGTATTATTTACCAGCCCACTATTGCAAGACACCGTCTCGCGACCGTTATTCCTCAGCCGTTGCATTGGCATGCCGGGCGACACGATACGGATCAGCAACGACGGATACCGGGTGAACGGCAAACTGATACCGTACTCTCCGCGCGCGCTCAATACCTATTTTGTAACGAAAGCAGCGCAGGAAGAAGTGCTGGCAACCCAGAAGAAACTGAATATCCCACTTCGGGATTTGAGGGAAGAATCGTTCGGCATTTCATTCAGTATGGCCTCGTTCGACGAATACCAACTACGCGAAGAATTATCGGAAGAAGCGAATGTCCGTTTCGTAAAAAAGCCGGTCGAGAGCTACGAACTGATCGTCCCCCGGAAAGGAAGGACTTATCGGCTGGATGCGGCCGCTCTGACAGCTTGCCGGGAAGCGATTCAGGCAGAAGCCGGCGACAAAGCCGTCTTTCGCGACGGCAAACTGTTTCTTGACGGACGGGAAGCCTCTTTCTTCTTTTTCAACCAAGATTATTACTGGATGCTTTCAGACAATACCAACGAAGCGGTAGACTCGCGCCATCTGGGTTTTATCCCCCGCGACCATGTGATAGGAAACGCCTGGTTCTGCTGGTACAGCAACGACCGGCAACGAATATTTAAACCTGTAAACTAACATGCAACCTGTATATATTTCATCTGCCTACCTGGGCCCGGTGCAGCAATATTGCAAACTTTTCCAGTTTAAGGAAATCCGCATCGAGACTGCCGAAAACTATCTGAAACAGACTTATCGCAACCGCTGTACCATTGCGGCGGCCAACGGTCCGCTGTCACTCTCTGTTCCCATCGTAAAGCCGGATACGCTGAAATGCCTTACCAAAGACATACGTATCTCCGATCATGGCAACTGGCGGCACCTGCACTGGAACGCGCTGGTATCGGCTTACAACATGAGTCTGTTCTTTGAATATTACGAAGAAGATTTCGCCCCGTTTTATGAGAAGAAGTTCGACTTCCTGTTCGACTTCAACGAGGAGTTAAGAATGCTGGTTTGCAAGTTGCTCGACCTGCATCCGGAAGTTGTGTTTACAGAAGAATACAATCCGGAAGTTCCGAATGATTTCCGCGAGATCATCCGCCCCAAACACGAAGGGGAAGATCCCGCTTTTCTCCCGAAACCCTATTACCAGGTGTTTCAGGACAAATTCGGATTCCTCCCCAACTTAAGTATCGTAGACTTACTTTTTAATATGGGACCGGAAGGAATACTCGTCTTGCGCGACTCCGTCCGCCCTCAGTAATTATTTATTCAAGTCTTCAAACAGGAATTTACCTACGCTGAATTTCACACTCAGACGTTTTGGGATAACAACGACTTCACCAGTTTTCGGGTTACGAGCCGGACGGCTGTTCTGTTCTCTGGGTGAAAGTGTTCCGAAACCCTTCAATACAATCGGATCTCTCTCTGACGGAGAGCCGCTGTGGATACTGAACAAAAGGCGTCCAGCATTTTGTCGACATCCTTCTTGCTACAACCGCTTTCTGCTGCGATAGCAGCAACTAAATCTGACCTTTTCATTTGCTTCTATAATTAAAATTACTACCACACTGTTAATAAGAATCTCCCCTCCTTGACAAATTAATGACATCAATTGAAAATTAATGGATACAAATGTAGTTAAAATAATTGTTGTATACAATCAATATCAATCAATAATTATCGTATTTTTTTTCGAATAGA
>JAJPZM010000360.1 GCA_021204335.1 Parabacteroides sp.
AAATAAAACAATCTATTATATCATGGAAACGAATAAATTGAGAATGTATCTTTTTTTAGGAGGAGGCTTGCTAACCCTTATTGCCGGTAAGCTTTCCGCCCAGGAAGCAAATATTTATGTGGATGCTTCTAAAATTGAAAATAAGATATCACCCTACCTTTACGGCGCTTGTATAGAGGATGTAAATCATGAGATTTATGGTGGACTTTATGATCAGAAGATATTTGGCGAGAGTTTTGAAGAACCGGCCAGAGGTTTTGCATTCGATCAATTTGCTGCGTATGAGGGTTTTTGGGAACCAAGAGATGAAGGAGTGGCAATAGGCGCTTTTCCCGGTGCAAAATTAGTATATAAACCAATGAATATAGATAAAGGTATTGTTGAGGTTGAACTTCGCATGAACGGAAATGCCGCACATAATGCCGGTTTGTTGGTTCGTGTGAATAATCCGGGCAATGGCGCTGATAGCTTTGAAGGATATGAGGTCAGTCTTGCTGCTGACGGCAAGAAAGTTATATTCGGCAGGCATCGTATGAACTGGCAATCTCTTAAAGAAGTTGCCGTAGATTGTGCTCCACAAATGTGGAATAAGTTGAAAGTTAGGATGGACGGGGCTCAGATAGAAGTCTTTTTAAATGGAAAGAGCCTGTTCATTTATGATGATAAAGAATCACCAATTCTAGAAGGGCAGATTGCGTTAAGAACTTGGAATGCTGACTCTGAGTTCCGTTCTTTAACAATAAAAAAAGAAGGTCGGAAAGAGAAGATTTCTTATATAGGTAAAAAAGGTTTGTCGGTTAGTTCGCATTGGGATGCAATTCAAACGGCGGATGCGAAAGCCGTATTTGCCCATGATGAGTCGGATGCATATAATGGAAAGTATTCTCAGATTATTCAGATGGACGGAAATAAGGGGATGGTTGGTATTGCTAACCAGAGTTTGAATCGATGGGGAATTTCCGTTACAAAAGGACAACTGTTTCAAGGACGGTTATATTTAAAAGGTGAAGATTTTAAGGGAACTGTAACCGTTGCCTTGCAGAATGCTGACGGAACCAGAGAGTATGCTTCCCAAACAATAAAATCTGTCTCTGGCAATTGGGAGAAATATCCGTTTAGTTTGTTGACAAATGATACAGATCCTAAGTCGCGTCTGGCTATTTATATCAATCAACCGGGTAAAATTCATATAGACCAGGTGGTTTTGATGACAACAGGCGATAAACAATTCCACGAACTTCCTTTCCGTAATGATATAGGGCAAATGATGCAGGAACAGGGACTGACATTTCTACGCTATGGTGGTACCATGGTAAATGCTCCCGAATATCGTTTTAAAAAGATGATTGGCGATCCGGATAAACGACCACCATACAGAGGACATTGGAATCTATACTCTACAAACGGTTTTGAAATAGAAGACTTTTTAGCATTCTGTGAAGCAGCAGGCTTTACCGCTGCATTTGCCGTCAATATCGAAGAAACACCTGAAGATATTGCAGATATGGTAGAATATCTGAATGGACCTGTATCGTCTGTATGGGGTAAGAAACGGGCGGACAACGGCCATCCGAAACCTTATAACGTGAAATATATAGAGATAGGAAATGAAGAAGTGATACATGCAGATGATGCGGAGGGTTGCAGGCATTATATCGATCGTTTCAATTTATTGTACGATGCTATAAAAAGTAAAGACAAATCTGTGGAAGTGATTAATTCTGCATGGTGGAGGCCTGATTCTCCCAATATGGAAATGGTATTTAAAGCACTTAATGGAAAATCTTTTTATTGGGATTACCATCCCTGGGCTGATGAACTTAGTACTGGAGAAAATGTGGAAAAAGAATTGAAGCAGATGCAACAGCTATTCCTTAAATGGGATCCGAATACCCGAATGAAGTGTGCTATCTTTGAAGAAAACGGGAATCTGCATAATATGCAAAGAGCTTTGGGGCATGTCACTTTGCAGAATGCGGTTCGTCGGAATGGTGATTTTGTTTTTACTTCCTGTGCAGCCAATGCTTTACAGCCTTATTTGCAAAATGATAATGGTTGGGACCAGGGACAAATCTTCTTTACTCCGACACAAGTATGGGGAATGCCGCCTTTTTATGCCCAGCAGATAGCTTCGAAAAATCATTTGCCCTTGCTGGTAAACAGTAAAACGACAGGAAATTTGGACGTAACGGCAACCAGAGATGAAGAAGGTAAATTATTGGTGTTGCATGTTGCCAACACAACAAACAAATCTGTTCAAACAAATGTGAAGGTTAATGGAATAAAGAATATGAAAAATGTCGAAATCCAAACCTTGTCCGGTGATTTGAAAGATCGCAATACCCCCGAAGATCCCTGCAAAATCATTCCGGTGACGAATAGTCTGAGTGCAACCGGAACTATGAAGTTCGATTTCCCGGCTTACTCTTATACGATTTTGAAATACTCTGAATGATATATGAAACTAAGATAAGAATTATGCAACAAGGAACTATTTTCAGTATTGAAGAGTTTGCCGTAAATGATGGGCCAGGTATCAGGACTACCATCTTTCTGAAAGGCTGTCCGTTACGTTGTGTATGGTGTCATAATCCGGAAGGAATTTCTCCGGAACCGCAGTATATGGATAAAAAAGGGGAGAGGACATTGTGCGGATATAAAGTTACAGTCGATGAATTGGCATCTCAAATAATTAAGAATAAAGATATTTATGCCCTAAACAACGGTGGAATTACATTAACCGGTGGAGAACCTTTATTCCAGGCTGACTTTGTATTAAAGCTTTTACGTAAAATAAAGCCTTTTGTACATACTGTGATAGAGACGAGTGGGTATGCTCCGGTTTCCATTTTTAAAGAGGTCCTTCCTTTCTTGGATTTGGTTTTATTCGATATCAAACAAATGGATACGGTGTTGTACAAAAAATATACGGGTGTAGATAATCATTTGATGCTTAAAAACCTGGAGACGTTATGCTCGTCTGGTAATGAGTTTATCATAAGGGTTCCGCTGATCCCGGGAGTGAATGATACGAAAGAGAATATGCTGTCTATATTGAATGTAGTAAAAGGGGTAAGTTCTTTAGTAAGGATCGAATTGCTTCGTTATAACAAGATTGCAGGAGCTAAATACTCAATGATCGGTAAAGAGTATGAGCCCCCATTTAATCCGGAGGCAACTCCGCAAATTTATAATGTATTTGAAGAAAACAATATTAAAACGATAATTTTATGAATGAGAGAATTAAAAAACTGCGCGAATATATTCTGGATAAGAAACATCACCAGTATCGTAGAACTACCGAAGAATTAGGGTTAAATAATTTGAGTGCTCGTTTTTGAACAGGAAAATCTTTCTCCTGTAATGAGAGCTTCCGTTTGTTTATCCCAACTTTTGGAGAAAGAAGTGCCTGTTATTTTAGAAGGTGAAAAGATTGTTTTTACACGAACTGTAACAGTAATCCCGGAGTTGTACACCCCTGCCGAATGGGATCTTATAAAACAAGACCATTACATTCATGAGCGTGGATTTGTCTGTAATATATCTCCTGATTATGCTTACACGATCAAAAATGGTTTAGGTTTCCGTAAGCAAGAGATATAGGATAGATTGAAAGATAACTCTTTAACCGAGTCTCAGAAAGAGTTTTTAAGTGCGGCATACAACTGTATTATTGTTCTTCAGTCGTTTATCGAAAAATATGCGGATTATGCTTTATCGATCGGTGAAACAGAGATTGCTGAAGTATTGCAAGCAGTTAAAATAAGAGGTGCACAGAGTTTCAGGGAAGCGCTCCAATTATTAAGAATACTTCATTTCTCAATTTGGAAATCCGGTAATTACCATAATACCTTAGGACGTTTTGACCAGTATATGTACCCTTATTATATAGAGGATATCCGGAATGGCATATTAACAGAAGATGAAGCTTTTGATCTTTTGGAAGAATTTTTTCTGACATGCAATAAAGACAGCGATCTGTATCCGGGTATGCAACAGGGGGATAATGGTCAAAGCCTGGTATTGGGCGGACGAAGCATAAACGGAGGATACCTGTTTAATGATCTTTCCAGAATGTGCTTAAAAGCCAGCTATGAATTGGAACTGATTGATCCGAAGATAAATATCCGTGTCGATAAGGATACCCCGGCAGAGATTTATGAATTGGGCTCTCAATTGACGAAGATAGGCTTGGGATTTCCACAATACAGTAATGACGATATTGTAATACCGGGTCTTATCAGAAAAGGATATTCGAAAGAAGATGCTACAAATTACGTTGTTGCTGCCTGCTGGGAATTTATTATTCCGGGCGTAGCGATGGATATTCCCAATATCGGTGCTTTATCCCTGATAGATTGTGTGAAGGATTGTATGGAAAAGCTTAAAGATTGTTCTGATTACCAGGCTTTTTATGATCTTGTGGAAAAAGAGATGGTGCACCGGCTCGATTTGATTTGTGAAGAAGAACGCAATCTTTATCTTATACCGGCACCAATGATGTCTTTACTAATGGATGGTACGATAGAAAGAGCCTGTGATATTTCTGAAGGTAGTAAATATAATAACTATGGTATTCATGGAACAGGTATTGCTACTGCTGCCGATTCGTTGGCTGCTATTAGAAAATATTATTTTGAAGAACATTCCATCGATTATGAAAGTTGGATGAAGGCTTTGAAAGATGATTTCTCACAAGAAAAAGAATTACAGCATAAACTTCGTTGTGATGCACCCAAAATGGGGCAGGATGATGATTATGTGGATTTGATTGCCAAAGATTTATTAAACTCTTTTGATAAAGCCTTGGAAAACAGAGTGAACGAAAGAGGCGGTATTTACCGGGCAGGGACAGGTACAGCAATGTACTATATTTTCCATGCAACGGAATTGGGAGCAACTCCCGACGGTAGGAATGCTTCCGAAAAAATCCCGGCTAACTATTCTCCCAGTTTATTTATCAAACAAAAGGGACCGATGTCCGTTATTAAATCGTTCACTAAACCCGATTTGCAGAATACGATTAATGGCGGTCCGCTTACATTGGAGTTTGACCAGTCTGTTTTCCGCAATGAAGAAAGTGTCGCTAAACTGGGCATGCTTGTAAGAACTTTTATTACATTGGGTGGGCATCAATTGCAATTGAACACTGTGTGTAAAGAAAAATTGCTGGATGCTAAAAAACATCCTGAGAATTACAGGAACCTGATCGTCCGGGTATGGGGATGGAGTGGTTACTTCGTCGAACTGGAAGAATGTTATCAGGATCATGTGATTAACAGAATAGAATTTGGTCTTTAATTTATAAACTCTACTTATTATGAAAAATTCGGTGAAAGGTTTTATGTTTTATATTGCTTTCGTTGCTTCCCTCGGAGGTTTCCTGTTCGGATTCGATACGGCGGTGATATCCGGTGCGGAGAAAGCGATTCAGCAAATCTATAGTCTGTCCGATTTTAGCCATGGTTTCACAATTGCAATAGCCCTTTTCGGTACAATTGTGGGGGCTTTTGTCTGTAGCGGTCCGGTTGAAAAATACGGACGCTTGAAATCTTTGAAGGCTGTTGCCTATTTATATCTGTTTTCGGCTTTGGGAAGTGCTTTGATTGTTAACTGGTATTCGTTTCTGTTTTTCCGTTTTATGGGAGGCTTGGCGGTTGGAGCTTCTTCTGTCGTAGGACCTATGTATATTGCAGAAGTATCTCCGTCTAACTGGAGAGGGCGTTTTATTGCGTTCTTTCAGTTTAATATTGTGTTTGGTATTGTTATAGCCTATGTATCGAATTATTGTATAAGCGGCATACCTAACGATTGGCAATGGATGCTGGGTGTATTGGCAATACCGGCTTTATTATTCGGGCTTTTATTGAATACTGTTCCGGAAAGTCCTCGCTGGCTGGTAAAAGAACATAAAATCGATCAGGCACGTTTATCGCTGGAAAAGATTGGAGAAGTTAATGTTGACAAAGAATTGAAAGAAATAGAAGCCTCTCTTACTACAACAAGCGACAACAGCGAAAAGCTGTTTCAACGGAAGCATCTGAAGCCGATTTTATTCGCATTCTTTATTGCTACTTTTAATCAATTGTCCGGTATTAATTCAATTTTGTATTATGCACCGCGTATTTTCGAATTGTCGGGAGTCTTTCACGATTCAGCGATGATGCAATCTATTATTATCGGATTAACGAATCTGACATTTACTATGATCGGCATGGTGTTGATCGACAAGGTGGGACGCAAGCAGTTATTGTATGTAGGCTCTCTGGGTATGGTCGTTTCTCTGGCTTCGGTAGCTTATGGATTTTATACCGACGATTTTTCCGGTTATTATATGTTGATTTGCCTGATGGAATTTATAGCCTTTTTGCTGTCTCCCTGGGTGCTGTTATCTGGGTGTTGATTTCGGAAGTATTTCCGACTTCTGTCCGTTCCAAAGGACAGGTGTTCGGTAGTATGACACATTGGGTATGGAATGCGATCTTGTCGTGGATGTTTCCGGTTTTCCTGGTTTCCGGCGGAACCTATATTTTCGGTTTCTTTGCGGTTGCCATGTTGTTCAGTTTCTTCTTTGCATTGAAATTACCGGAGACAAAGAATAAATCATTGGAGCAGATACAAAAAGAACTTACTTAATTATTCATTTATGTCATGAAACATGTTATATCTGTTATCATTGTTGCTTTACTCTGTACATTTCAATGTAAAGCTGATAATGAAGGAAAAAGTAAAATACATGAGGTCCCTTTTACATTTGTACACTGTATGGATCATTTTTGGGCACCTCGCATAGATACAATACGGACTGTTACGATTCCTTATGCTTTTAAGCGCAGCGAAAAGGCAGGGTATATCGACAACTTTGCCATTGCCGGTGGGTTGAAGGAGGGTAAATACCAGTCCTTTTTCCCTTTCGATGATGCGGAAGTTTATAAAATATCCGAAGGTGCTTCTTATTTGTTGACTATAAAAAAAGAACCCGCAACTGGAAGTATATCTGGATAGTGTCATTGCCATTATCGCTTCAGCCCAAGAACCGGACGGGTACCTTTTTACCAACCATACGATCAACAATCCGCTTCATCCATGGGTCGGGAAAGAGAGATGGGTACAAGATTGGGATTTAAGCCATGAAACATTCAATGCCGGAGAACTTTATGAAGCAGCAATAGCCTATTATTATGCGACGGGAAAGCGCTCCTTATTGGATGTCGCAATTAAAAATGCCGATTTGGTATGCAGTGTCTTTCGTGAGGGCGGTTTGAAGATCGCTCCCGGTCATGAAGTTATCGAGATGGCATTGGTGAGGCTTTATGAAGCCACCGGCGATGAAAAATATCTGCACCAATCGCGTTATTTCCTGGAAAGTCGCGGACATAAGGTTTTTGATAAAAATTCTCTTGACATACGGAAGAGTGGCATGTATTGGCAGGATCATTTACCTGTTACTGAGCAGAAGGAAGCTGTCGGGCATGCTGTTCGGGCCTTATACTTATATTCTGGTATGGCAGATATTGCCCTTTACATGCAGGATAAGGCTTATTTGAATGCTATTGATACCATCTGGAATAATATTGTCAGTAAGAAAATGTATATAACCGGAGGATTAGGGTCGACAGCCAACAATGAAGCTTTCGGCAAAAACTATGAACTCCCGAACGCAACGGCTTATTGCGAAACCTGTGCGTCCATAGCCAATTGCATGTTTAATCTCCGTATGTTTAAGCTGCATGGAGATTCCAAATACATCGATGTCTTGGAGCGTTCTCTTTACAATACGGTTCTGAGCGGTATTTCCATCAGTGGGGATAAGTTTTTCTATCCCAATGTGCTGGAAACTAATAAAAACGGTCAGGAGAGAAGTTTATGGTTCGATTGTTCTTGTTGTCCTACTAATTTGTCTCGCTTTATTCCTGCCGTACCGGGCTATATCTATGCGGTCGATGATAAATCTATTTATGCGAATTTGTTCGTCGGTAGTTCAGGTGAGGTTCAATTTAATGGCCGCAAGGTTTTGCTGGAACAACAAACCGATTATCCGTGGAGTGGTGACGTAAAGATTGTTATCAATCCGGTTGAGACAAATGCTTTTGATATGAAAATACGTATTCCTGGTTGGGCGGAAGGAGATGTTGTGCCATCAGATCTATATAGCTTTATAGGGCAAAAGAACGGAGATGTTCAAATCCAGTTGAATGGTAAACCTTATAAGTATCGGAAAGAAAAGGGATATGCTGTCGTTACCAATAAGTGGAAAAAAGGAGACGTTATTGCTATTTCTTTCCCAATGGAACCACGTCAGGTGATAACCCATGAAGCTGTTAAGACAAACAATGGGCTTGTTGCTGTAGAACGCGGACCGCTGGTTTACTGTGCAGAATTTGCCGATAATAATGGCGAAGTACGGAATCTTTCTCTACCGGAAACTACTTCTTACGAATTGAAAAGTTGTCCTGATTTGGCAAATGGCATTTACATGATCAATGCTATCGGTAAAAAATATACTATTTCTTCCGATATGAAAGATGTAAAGGCTGAGGATGCAGAAATAAGATTGATCCCTTATTACGCAAGAGCTTATCGCGGAGCAGGGGAAATGAAAGTCTGGTTGCCGAGAGACGGAGAAAAGATTATCGCAAACCTCCATGATGAATTACGTGTAGTCGACGAGGTTCTGATTGCTAATGACGATTCGGAACAAAAGCATAATTTGCAAGGTGAAAACACTAGAGCGGATAAGTCTGGCGGTTGGCGTGATGCACAAGATGGCTGGTTCTCATACGACCTAAAAGTTCTTCCGGATAAACCGATGGAGCTTGTGTTGACGTATCATAGTACCGACGGTGGAAATCGGCAGTTTGAAATCTTTATTGACGAAACAAAGATTGCCGACCAGAGTCTTCGTACGGAGACATTCGATCTGTTTATGGATCATCCTTATCCCATTCCCGAATCGCTGACGAAAGGGAAAGATAAAGTCACAGTGAAACTTCGTGCTTTGCCGGGAAATATAGCCGGTGGAATTTTCGGATGCAAAGTACGACAATAAGAACAATCTTTTAAATGTATAAACAATGAAACATATATTC
>JAJPZM010000092.1 GCA_021204335.1 Parabacteroides sp.
ATCAAAAACTTTTTAATAAATAATAAAATGAAACATTGTGTGGTAACATATATTTATTGCTTTCTTTTTGCATGAGTTGTTCCAATTCATCAGTGAAAAATGAAACTATAGAAAATCGAGATCCTCTTTTGCAACCATTTTCAGAAAAATCGATATGGAATATGCCGATAGGCTCCGATGCTGTGTATGTACACGCTCATATAGAACCGGCAACAGGTGCCGGTATGACTGTTGATGAAGATTATATTGTAATGACTCCTGATGAACAGCTTGTCGATATTTATGAGAATAGGGCAGGGTGGGATAGGCAGAAGGATCGTTGTAAAAAAAGAAGGTGGTATTTTATTTTCAGCACCGATCCCGGCTTCTTTTATCGTTAGTAGAGATACATGGGACGGCGCTACTCCTAATGCCGGTTTAGCTGTTTTAATGCCGGATGGGCGAACTATAAAGCAAATGCAACCATTTGCAAAATGCGAAATGACTGACGCTACTTCTCAATATGTTTTTAGCGATACGGATATTTATGGTGATGGATTATATGGCGCACATGGTGGTTCCGGGCTATCAGCGATCGGAGGAGCCATAAGGGGACATGAATTGACACCTACATCTGGTCCTATAAGGCATGCGCTGAAAATAAACTTATTCGGACGTAAAAATATATATTACGATGAGGTAACAAGAGGATTCCGGTGGCCGGCTCGTACAGCAGATGCCTATGCTGCTGATAATTATTATAAAGATCGTACAGCAGAGGTAGTACCGGCTTGTCGTATGGGGGCTTTGTTGGCACTTCCTGCATCTATGGATATTCTGGATTTACGGTTAGAAACAGAACCTGCCAGGATTATAGCTCAAGCATTACAAGACTATGGAGCTTACCTGGTCGATGACACCGGCTGGGATGTATATGCTATTATTACAGAGTGGTCTCCCGAGATACGTTTCATCGACGAGTTCAAAAAAAACTGGGGATTTTCTTTTATAGAAGATTCTCCGGATACCCCGTGGAGTAGGGATATGGCAAAGATTTTTACCAGTTTACATGTTGTGGATAATAATTCGGCATCCAGTATTGGGGGAGGTGGTCAACCGCGTGTGCCTTTATCAACTCCGTTAAAATCTTATTCATCTAAATAAGCTCTTATTTATGAAGCATTTATTTATAGTATTGTTTTTTATCGTAATAAGCTGGGGCTGTATAAATGAAACTGTAACAACAGTAGATTTTCACTCTTCCTGGGATACAGTCCGGGTATTGAAAAATCCGCATAAAGGATGGTATCATCATGTGTTGGATAATCAGATTGAAAAATACAGGGTAAAAGATATGGCTTTGTTTGAGTCATTTCCGGGTATGGATCATTTATACATTCGCTTGGCATGGAGTTTTCTAGAACCTGAAGAAGGACATTATGACTGGCATCTGATTGATGAAATTGTGAATGATTTTGTTCCTAAAGGTTATGGTATATCGTTTGCCATTACTTCTAAAGAAACAGGTAAATATCCTATTGTTGTTGGGCAGGAAAAAGAAGGTATACAATATGCAACGCCTGTATGGGTACGAGAGGCCGGAGCGGAAGGTGTCGTAACGGAATCGGAGGGAGCCCGGTCATGGAGTCCGGCGTGGAATGATTCTGTTTATCTGGAGAAACTGGATGCTTTTCAGAAAGCTTTTGCAGAACGTTATGACGGTCAGCCTTGGGTTCGTTATATTGATATTGCCAGTATCGGTGAATGGGGAGAAGGGCATACTTCGAACTCTACCAAGATACCACCTACTGTTGCGGAAGTAAAAGATAATTTGAATATTTTCCTGAAACATTTCAGGAAATCGATGTTAGTGGTAATTGATGATTTACTGTATTATGGGAAACTGGAGAATGAAGTAAATGAATTATATCGGTATGCTGTGTCAAATGGTATGACAGTTAGGGATAATAGTCCGATGGTTGATTGGTATTTGGAGCAGAACCTTGATACCTGGTCGGTGAGTCATCCTCATTTTTATGATCCGTTATACAAAACAAAACCCATAATATTGGAGTTGCAGCATTATGGTGTTGTGAAAGAAGTTGGAAATTGGATTGGGAAAAATGGAGAAGGCGTTATTCCTGCATATTCTTTTCGGGGGCTGATATTGTAAGAAATATTATCAAGATGATGCATGCTACTTATATAGGCTTTCATGGATATGCAGAAGAATGGTTGACGGATAATCCTGATTTATCAAAAGAATTGGCTAATAAATGCGGATATTGGTATTTTCCGGTAAAAGCTTCATTTTCGTCTGTAATGAAACCTGGGAAAAATTTGTTATCTGTTAGTTGGTTTAATAAGGGAGTTGCTCCTGCCTATTATGCGTATGCATTGATTTTGCATTTGCAGAATAAACATACAGGTGAGAGTATGGAAATACAGATTCAGGACTTAGGAAACAGAAAATGGTTTCCTGATCAGGAGTCTGTTGAATGTTATAGTTTTAATCTGCCGGAAACTTTGCCTTCCGGCATTTATGAATTGGGTATGAAATTGTCGTTTGAAGCCGAGGGCTGCCATCAGACAATTGAGGTAGGGGTTTCAGAGAATAGAATAATAGATGATTTTATTCAATTAGGTACGTTCGAATTGAAATAAACTTAGTCCTATTCAGATGTTTTATTTTTCTGGCACCTGTGTGGCTTTCTAAAGATAATCCCTTATATTTGCATGTTATATAATAGAGGGGGGGGAGATATATAAAATCTCCCCGCTCCTTTAATTTACAGGTATTTATATGGCAAAGAAAGCAACTACAACAAAACAAAATAGCAACGACGGACCGGGTAAGTTCGCAGCAATCAAATTGTTTTTCACTAGTGAACGCACCCGCTTCATTACCGGGTTGGTGATAGCGATTATTACTATTTATATAGGATTATCCCTGATCTCTTTCTTCTTTACAGGGGGAGCCGATCAGAGTAAGATAGAAAATGTGCCCTTGTCTGATCTGCTGATAAACAGAGGTTCAGTGGATAACTGGACGGGGGTACGCGGGGCGTATCTGGCAGACCTGCTGATGAACCGCTGGTTCGGGATTTCCTCGTTTATGATATTATTCTTCCTGGGATCGGTCGGTGCTAAGTTGATGAACCTGAAAAAAGTATCGCTGCTCAAACGTTTTCTTTTCTGCGCAGCCATGCTTGTTTGGGGGTCGTTGTTCTTCGCTTTCGTATTTATCAGCGGATATGAAGATACCTTTATCTATTTGGGCGGACAACATGGGTATTATCTGTCGGAAATGATGATGACGAATATCGGTATTCCCGGAACGATTCTTTTATTGGCAGGTATCTTCCTGATTATCGCCATATTCACTAGCAAGAAAACAATCCCGTTCCTGCAAAACCTGCTTTCTTTCGGTTGGTTGAAGAACCGCTTTAAACGAGAAAAGAAGGAAGATGACGGAGAGGATGTGATAGATGATGAGGTGGATGCCGGTGCCGACAATGCGGAGCAGACTGTTGTAACCGAACAACCGGATGGACGCCCGGAAACAGACGATTTCGTATTTGATACCGAAAAAGAAATAGAGGCGGCTGCCCGTCAGCCAGAAGATATCTATTCCAATATCTCCAACGATGATGCTTTTGAAGTGACCGTTCCGAAAGAGGAAGAGGCTTACGACATGCCGGAACCCGAAAATCTGCCGGATACCCCGGAAGATATGCCAGAGGACCCGCGTTTCACCGTAGAGATTCCGACCGGCGACGACGAAGTATATGATGCTTCCTCTTTGGGTGAATATGACCCGAAGCTGGATTTGTCAGGTTTCCGTAATCCGCCTATCGAGTTGTTGAAGAAGTACGATGTAAGCGACCACCAGGTCGATATGGAGGAACAGATGGCGAACCAGAAACGTATCAAGCAGACGCTGGAAAGCTTTGGTATCAGCATCGCTTCCATCAAGGCGACTGTCGGCCCGACCATTACATTATATGAAGTGATTCCGGATACGGGTGTCCGTATTTCTAAGATCAAGAACCTGGAAGATGATATTGCCCTGAACCTTTCGGCGTTGGGTATCCGTATTATTGCCCCGATGCCGGGAAAGGGTACGATTGGTATCGAGGTGCCGAACAAGGACCCGCAGATTGTTTCCATGCAATCGGTCGTTGCGTCGCGTAAATTCCAGGAATCCAAATATGACCTGCCCGTCGTGCTGGGTAAGACGATTACGAACGAGATATTCATGTTCGACCTTTGTAAGATGCCTCACTTGCTGGTGGCAGGTGCGACAGGGCAAGGTAAGTCGGTTGGTCTGAATGCGGTTATTACCTCTTTATTATATAGGAAGCATCCGTCGGAACTGAAGTTCGTGCTGGTCGACCCGAAGATGGTAGAGTTCGGTATCTATTCCGACCTGGAACGCCATTACCTAGCGAAGCTGCCGGATGCCGATAAAGCGGTGATTACCGACTGTACGAAAGTGATTATGACGCTCAACTCCGTTTGTAAGGAAATGGACGACCGTTACGAACTGCTGATGAAAGCGCATGTACGTAATATAAAGGAATATAACGCCAAGTTTATCTCCCGCCACCTAAATCCGGAGAAAGGACATAAGTTTATGCCGTTTATCGTGGTGATTATCGATGAGTTCGGCGACCTGATTATGCAGGCAGGCAAGGAGATTGAAACGCCTATTGCCCGTATCGCCCAGAAAGCGCGTGCGGTAGGTATCCACATGATTATTGCCACCCAGCGTCCGTCTACCAATATCATTACCGGTATTATCAAGGCGAACTTCCCGGCACGTATGGCTTTCCGTGTGATGCAGATGGTCGACTCGCGTACGATTCTGGACGCGCCGGGTGCCAACCAGTTGATTGGCCGTGGCGACTTGCTGTTCTCGCAGGGCGGGGATACGAACCGCGTGCAGTGTGCCTTTGTCGATACGCCGGAAGTGGAGCAGATTGTCAACTTTATCTCTGGCCAGGCCGGTTATCCGACCGCTTTCTTGCTGCCCGAATATGTGGGTGAAGGGGGAGAGGATAAAGCGCCCGGAGCCGTTGACCTGTCCGACCGCGACCCGTTGTTTGATGAAGCAGCCCGCCTGATTGTTATCCAGCAGCAGGGGTCTACCTCTTTGATTCAGCGTAAGTTTGCCATCGGTTACAATCGTGCCGGCCGTCTGATGGACCAGCTGGAAGCAGCCGGAATAGTAGGACCGTTTGAAGGTAGCAAAGCTCGCCAGGTGCTGATTCAGGATGAATATAATCTGGAACAGTTATTGAATTCTTTGAAATAACGTAATCTATGGAAAGAGAAAGAAAGATAAAAATATGGAGGGCAATCGCCCTTTTCGGGCTGTTGGCCTGCCTGCTCTTTGGCATCCGGGTAACAAGTTGGGCACAGAATGCAGCCTCTATCCTTGATAAGGCGGCATCGGCTTATGAAAACTCGAACGGCATGTCGGCTTCATTTACCTTGAATACCCGCTCGGATGTGCAGAAAGTATCTGAAAGTTTTGAGGGTACGATTCATATGAAGGGGGATAAGTTTACGCTGGTTACTCCCGATATTATAACCTGGTTCGACGGAACGACGCAATGGACATACGTGGAACGTAATGAAGAGGTCAACGTAAGCACTCCGACCGGCGATGAGTTGCAGTTTACCAACCCTGCGCTGTTGCTGCGCATGTACAAGAAAGGTTTTACGCCTAAATATCTGGGCGAAAGTACAGCCTCTAACGGCAAAGCCGCTTACGACATCGAACTGACTCCAAAGAAAAAAGGAGATATCACGCGAGTGGAATTGCAGATTGAAAAGTTTTCCGGTTTCCCGGTGTCTATCAAGGTGGAAGCAAAAAACGGAGTCAGTAACACGATTTATATCAGCAACCTCAAGACGGGGGTAAACCAACCGGATGGCTTTTTTGTTTTTAAGGAAAGCGATTATCCCGATGCAGAGGTTATCGACCTTCGTTAGCAGATAAGCAAGTAAGAATAATATCAATTTACAATAAACATAAATACTATGAGTGATTCAATAAATGAAAAGGTCCGTTGCCTGATTATCGGCTCCGGCCCTGCAGGATATACAGCAGCTATCTATGCTTCGCGTGCCAATCTTTCTCCCGTTCTGTATGAAGGCATTCAGCCGGGCGGACAGCTTACCACGACTACCGAGGTGGAGAACTTCCCGGGTTATCCCGAAGGCATTACTGGTCCGGAACTGATGGAAGACCTGAAGAAGCAGGCGCTTCGTTTCGGTGCCGATATCCGTTTTGGTATTGCAACGGAAGCCGACCTTTTGGAAGCTCCGTATAAAATAACGATTGACGGAGAGAAAGTGATCGAAGCGGAAACAGTTATCATTGCAACTGGTGCGGCTGCCAAATATCTGGGTATCCCTGACGAACAGAAGTATGCCGGAATGGGTGTTTCCGCCTGTGCAACTTGCGATGGCTTTTTCTACCGTAAGAAAGTAGTAGTCGTAGTGGGTGGTGGCGATACCGCTTGCGAAGAGGCTATCTATCTGGCCGGCTTGGCAAAGCAGGTGTATCTGATTGTCCGCAAACCCTACCTGCGTGCATCGAAGGTGATGCAGGAACGCGTATTCAACACGCCGAACATCACTGTCCTGTTCGAACATAACACCATCGGACTGTTTGGCGAGAATGGTGTGGAAGGTGCCCATCTGGTAAAACGTATGGGAGAAGCAGACGAAGAAAAGGTGGATATCGCTATCGACGGTTTCTTCCTAGCCATCGGCCATAAGCCCAACTCCGACATCTTCAAGCCATGGCTTGAAACAGACGAAACAGGCTATATCAAGACAATACCCGATACGCCTCGCACAAAACTGCCGGGTGTTTTTGCTGCCGGAGACGTGGCCGACCCGCATTATCGCCAGGCTATTACTGCTGCCGGAAGTGGCTGTAAGGCGGCTATCGAGGCCGAACGCTACCTGTCTGAGATTGGTAAATAACGAAAATATACTACCTTTGCGCCACTAAATAGATAAGTGGAAATGAGAAAGTATTGCCTGTTATTCCTGGTCTTTTTACTGCTTCAGACGATAGGAGCCGTTGAATCTCCGAAACACGAGATTCGTGCCGTCTGGCTGACTACTATCTATGGTTTGGACTGGCCCAAAAAGCCGGCTACCACAGAGGCGGGAAGGAAAGCCCAGCAACAGGAACTGTGCAACATACTCGACCGGCTGGCGGATGCGAATTTCAACACTGTCTTTCTGCAAGTGCGCTTGCGGGGAGACGTGATTTACCGCTCGGCGATAGAGCCGGCCTCGAAAACTTTCTCAGGCAAATATGGAACAATGCCCGGATATGATCCGTTGGCTTTTGCGATAGAAGAATGTCACAAACGGGGGATGGAATGCCATGCCTGGTTTGTGACATTTCCCGTTGGTACGGAGAAGGCGGTGAAGGAACAGGGTAAACTCTCTGTCGTGAAACGCCACCCCAAACTGTGTAAACGCCATAACGGCGAATGGTACCTCGATCCCGGTGTGCCGGAAACCGCAGATTACATTTTATCCCTGGTAAAAGAACTGGTGAACGGATATGATATCGACGGTATCCAGTTCGACTATATCCGTTATCCGGAACAGGCAAAGAGTTTCCCGGATAAAGCCGTTCATAATAAATACGGTAAATCGCAGAAACTGTCGGACTGGCGGCGCGAGAACATCAACCGGATGGTTTACCGCATCTATGACTGGGTGAAGCTGGCAAAGCCCTGGGTGCAGGTCAGCAGTTCGCCGCTGGGAAAATATAACCGCATCGAACGCGTTCCCAATGCCGGTTGGACGGCCTACGAGAGTGTTTTCCAAGACCCGAAGAAGTGGATGCAGCAGGGGAAACAGGATATGGTTGTTCCGATGATGTATTATCTGCATGATAACTTTTTCCCGTTTGTCGATAATTGGGTGGAGAATTGCAATGGCCGTCTGGTTGTCCCTGGATTGGGTGCATACCGAATGGATAAAAGCGAAGCGGACTGGACGGTGAATGATATTACCGACCAGATCGATTACAGCCGTTATTATGGTGGTGCCGGTTGCACTTTCTTCCGTTGCGGGAACGTACTGGATAATACGAAAGGCCTTTACGACGAATTGAAAGACAATTACTATAAATATCCGGCCCAGCTATTGTCCCTTACCTGGCTGAGCGACAGGGTGCCGGCGGCTCCCGAAGCCATCCATGTGGACAAGGAAGGCGAAGAACTGAAACTTTCCTGGCAGAAGCCGGCTGCAGAGAGCGAAGACCTGACTTATACCGTCTATTATTCGTTGACGGATTCAATCGACACCGAATCGTCGAAATCGATCCTGGCAACCGGCGTGCGTGATACGGTGCTTTATCTTCCGGTGCATCCGAACGACGAGAGAGGTTACAGTTTCAGTGTCTCGGCATCCACACGCTACCATATCGAGAGTGCCGTTTCGCCTGAAACGTATTATTATCTTTCCGCATTTCCTAAATAATATTAACGATTAGGCATAGAGAAACGAAAGCACTATCTTTGTGTGGAATGAAAAATACGATAACATACCTGTTTATTGTTTTCCTGGCGACTCTTATCTGCTATGGTGGAGCCGGGGTAAACCTTATTACCTATTGTTGTGGCGATTGCCGCGCCGAGGATGTTGCCGTATTATTGGAAGATAACTGTTGCGAAGTGCATGAACACAGTTGTTGCGCCACAGAGGAAGAAACTCCGGTTTGTCCTTTCGGTTGTTGCAATGACGACTGTTGCGGTATGCAGCGTATCAGTTTCGATTGGAATAACTTCAATAGTCCGATTGTTGAATTACAGCCGGCAGTGACCGACCTTTTGTCGTTTGCCTCTCCATTGGCTTCACTGCTTCCGGCTTTTTCTCTGCAAGAATACAGGGCACAGGAGCAGGAGGCCCCCCCTGTCGTCTGTCCCCGTGTCTATCTTAATTTTCTTGCTACACTTTTGATTTAAAGAAGCAAGATGCTTCCAAGTGATTAATCAGAATGATTATCCGCATAATGTCCTATTATAAATTCTGGATTTGAAGTCGGAGTTAT
>JAJPZM010000089.1:0-550 GCA_021204335.1 Parabacteroides sp.
ATTTGTGTATATAGGCTCTTTTTGGTATGTGATATATAAATAGAGACGCAGGGATTGTCTTTGAATTATTAGGCAGTCCCTTTTCTATATTATAGAAGAATCCCTCAAAGGTTCTTTCTTAACCATTTAATAATTTAGCCAAAGCTTAAAGGAAGGGGCTTTCTCTCTGCTTACCAAGATCTTCTCTTTAAATTGAGGTTGGGTATGCACTACAATCTTATTCTGGAAGAAAGGTTCAATCTTCTCTATCGAATTTACATTTAAAATAATTTGTCTGTTGGCCCAGTAAAATACATCTGGATCCAATTGCTCGGTCAAACGATCTAAAGTCAAATCCACGATATGCTCTTTACCGGAGAAAGTCACAGCAAATGTTATCTTACCCTCTGTGTAAAAGTATAACTGATTTCCGGTGCCAATGTGAAATTTGTTGCATCAATGTCATCGTCACGGGTGATACCGAATGAACCTCCCAAATGCACTTGCGCTTTTGCCGATACGGAAAAAGCGACTACACATAATAATAAAAAATCTTCCTCATTGTTTATTA
>JAJPZM010000089.1:560-8983 GCA_021204335.1 Parabacteroides sp.
GTTTATTAGTTTTACATTGTTTAATATGTAGAATAGAGAGCCTCTTATTTTTGCATACTATTTGTTCCTTTTTTCTTTCTTCTTTATATGTTGTCTCTCTTGCAACTTACCCAACCAAAAACCGGCCATGAAAGGCACTCCGAAAACAACCACAACAAGCAGGATGATCCATCCGGTTATCTGCCCGATCAATCCGGGTAAGGCATCCACTAGTGTCCGGAGGGAATCATCGGCCATCACCCGCATTTCCTCCAAGATACTTTTCCGTTCCTCCGATATATACTGCTGTATTTCTTTCCGCTGATAATCGACATTGTTGAAAGTCTTGTCTACTATCAAGGTCATCAGCCCCATAATCTTTTGCGCCTGCTGTCCGAGTGAATCCAACATGCAGTCTGATATTTCTGGAAGATGTTCCATGATTGAGACCATCCGGTCGAAATTATGCTTCATTTCATCCAAACGGTAATTCAACTTGCCGTATATGCTGTCCTCTTCCAACTGGTAATCCCATATCTCCTTGCCATATGACAAGTCTTTTGATACTTGATCGGCATATCTTTCCACTTATTTTTAATAATGGGACAAACATCGCCAGTTTATACGGATACGAAAAGGAAGAAGTTTCCGAAACGGTAGAATCCGATGCCGAGTTGCGGCTTGGGAGAGATAAAAGAAACTTTATGAGATATTTTTCCCGGATAAGTTACAAGGATTGTCATTAAAAAAAGTATCTTTGGAGTGGATTTTAAAGATTTAAGAATATGGTATTTATCATTTCAATCGTTTTTTTAGCCATCAGCATGGCTTCGTGTAGTTCCCCTTCAGAGCGTCCGAATAAATCTTTAGGATATGATTGGAGCAGTTTATATAACGATTCTCTTTTCTTGTTTGAAAAGGGAATCTTGGTGATTACACCGGACAGGAAGCAAACCGGGTTTATGGTTTTTTCCGAAGATTCATCAAGAATAGAATTGTTCCTTCCCCATGATTCGGTGGAAATGTTTGTCCGTAACGACAAAAGCGAAAAATGGTTGGGAGAAAAAGAACAAGAAATCGTATTTGAGAGCAAGATATGGACTGCAAAAGCGCAGGATAAGGTAATTTATCGGCAGCCTATTACAGAATGCGAACCGGCATTAGTTTCTTTGGAAATCAATACATACAAGAGCGTCTTGGCTGATAATGAGAAAAAAGGGGCTCATTATATTTTGGGCATCAGAAATCAAGCACATAATGGAGACGGGATATTCCAACTTATAAGAACCTGGTCGGATACTCACTCAAGGATGGATTCTGCCCGTATGGATTGGGGAATACGCTATACGCTTCGCGGCATGATCGGGAACAATGACGCCACTATTTGGCAATGTCGGAGTAATTCCGGAGAAATATTCAATTTCTTCCATGATGACAATGAAACGATTGTACTTTTGAACTCAGAAGAACAATTTACAGACACATTGAAAGTGTGCCGCTTCTGACACGCTGCTCGCCGTTGGACATCTTCAATAATTCAGCCATACTTTTAATGCAGTCACTCTCTCCCTGCTTACTTGAATATTGCCCTCGTATGGTGGTTCCACTTGGATCCTTACCTTGTTTAGGAAGTATGGTTCTACTTTTTTTATGGCATTGGCAGATACGATGAATTGCCGGTTTACCCGGAAGAAAGAGTGACCGTCCAACTGCTCTTCCGGTTTATTGAGGGATATGTCTATAGAATAAGACTTGTTATGATATGTCTTGGCAAAAGTAATTTTATTTTCTGTATAGAAATAGGCAATGTCGGAAACCTGAAGGGTCATGAAACTATCCCTATAAGTGATCAAAAAGCGGGTACGGTATTTCCTTGCGTTATCCGACAACTGCTGTAATACGTTTTGTATGTCAAGCAGTTGTTTATATTCCTTAATTTCTTTATGGTAGAGCCGTTCAAATTTCGCGATAGATTCGGCCAACCGTTCTTTATGAATCGGCTTTAACAGATAGTCAATACTGTTTACGGAAAATGCACGGATGGCATATTCATCATAGGCTGTGGTGAAGATAATCATGCTGTCCGGCTTTGCCTGTTCTATAAATCTGAAAGAATTTCCGTTCAACAAATGAATATCCAGAAATATGACGTCCGGGTGCGGATTGCATGAGAACCATTTGACGGCTTCATCCACAATGCCGGGCAGGATGACAATCTCCCATTCCGGGCGTAACTCTTTAAGCATTTTATCCAGCAAGCGTGCTGCCGGGTTCTCATCTTCTATGATTACTGCTTTTATTTTATTCATGGTTTAACAGGGGTACTTTTACGGTAAAAAAAGATTCGTTTTTCTCAATGACAATGTCCTTGTCGCACAATAACCGGTAACGCATGGCAAGGTTCTGAAGTCCCTTTCCGGAAGCCGGAACATCCATTTTAGGACGTAACTCGTTCCTTACAATCAGATATTCTTGCTCCGGTCCGACCGTTATATAAATGGTAATAGGCTTGTCAGCGTAGAATACATTGTGCTTAATGATGTTTTCAGCCAACAACTGCAAAGTCAGGGGTGGAATCTGATCATTCAGGCAACTTTCCGAAATCTGGCAGTCAATTGTCAGATAATCGCCTAACCGTACCTTGTGCAGGTAGATATAGGCATAAAGGAAATCCAATTCGGATTTCAGCGAAATGAGCTGATGGTCTTGAAAACGCAGGATATATCGATAGACATCTGAAAGATAGCTTGTAAACCGGACGGCTTTGGGCGGGTTATACTCAATCTCGGAAATAAGGGTATTCAGGCTGTTAAATAGAAAGTGAGGGTTTAACTGGCTTTGCAGTGCCTTGTATTGCACACGCAGGGCACTCTCTTCCAGCTCGGAGGTCCGTTTATACAGTTCTATCGTTTTACGATGGAAAGAGTTGACCTGTAACTGACTGACCACAACCAACTCTACCAGCCAAATGGCAATTAAGGTTTTAGCCCCTATCCACACTAACCGGAAGGGGTGTTGCGCACCTATAATCCATTTGGCGGACACCAACAGTAAGTAGTTCAATGTAAAAAGCAAGATGGCCGACAAGATGAAAAGCAAAATCAACTGTTTGCGGTTCTGCAAAAAAACGGTTTTGTAGCTTCCCTATTTTTCTGCCCATATAGGTCATGCTTAACCCAATACCGTTGAAAATGATAATGAAGAAAAGGAGCACATCCTTCCGGTCGAGTACGCGTGAGAGTTTTTCAGAAGGAATATCTGCATAATTGCCTATGAAAAACAACGAGAAACAAGCCAGTCCGGAAAACAATAAAAATTCCAACAAATATTGATATTTACTATCCTTGCCTGCCATATACTTTTCAATTGATGTCATTTGGAGTCCTCAAATATAGGACTAATTATTCATTCTGCCTATTGTCCTTTCAAATTTGCTCTTTGCTATTTGGGCGTTCAATTTGGACTGAATGTAATTGACCTTTGCCTGCTGATGATAGATTTGCGCATCAATCGCCTCCACTATCGACACGTTGCCCTCTTTATACTTGCTCATGGTTACGGACTTGCTTTCTGCGGCTTTTTGCAATGAACTCTCCGTCAGCAACACTTTTTCGACGGCTTGCATATAAGAGTAATAAGCGGTTTCTATCTCTAACCGGATTTGATCTTGCACTTTACTTTGATGCTCTTTTGCCATATTAACACTGAACTGTCCGGCCTTGCGGGTGCTTTTCCGCTTGACCCATTCAAAAACGGGAATACTCAGTTTGGTATATACCGCGTAGTTGGGAGAAAGGTCGGAAGTCAGGTCATAACCCGGCGAGGCATAGCTGCCGTCCACCCCTATGGGAAATTTAGGCAGGAACTTGGCATTCTCGATTTTGGAGACAGAGACCTGGACATCCACTTTATTTGGGGCAATCCTCAATTCCGGACGGGCGTCCATGGCAGAATCCACTTCGGGAAATTCCTCCGCCTGGCGCGACTCTTGTATGGCAGGGTCTATTGAGATATTTTCGTCAAACGGGACACCGGCAAAGGAGTTCAGTTCCATACGGCTGATCTCCTTATTGTTCTGCGCTTGCAACAATTGGTATCTGGCATCGTTGAGCTTGACTTCCGTCAATAACAGGTCGTTTTTGTCGGTAAAAGCTACAGTTTCTCCTGATTTTTCAGCAAGGAAAGAGGAACAAAATATTGACAAGAAAAAGACTAAATTATAATTTGCAGGAATATTTATGTCAAATGTTCTACTATTTTAGATTTTTCTCGATTTGACTTAACCGTTGAGGAATAACTTTTAGCGAATTATTTGAGAAATAGAAGTAACGAATTGGTAACCCTACGATTTTCAGCATTTTGCGGTGCTATGCTGTCAAATAACTCTTTCAGCTACAAAAGCATTGAAATTCTCGAAAAAAACAAAGAAACGGATGATAAAAAATTCCTATAAGTAAAATAGAAAGAGGTTATGCCGGCCTTTTGGCATAACCTCTTTTTCCTCAATTAAATACAAGTATCGATTTCCATTCTTTCCCGCCCCACTTGTTGTTTTCATTGTTCAAACTTCCGTCTGTCGGTCCCTTTCCTCCCCAAAATCTGAGGTCACAAGATTTTGTATCCACACCATCGAAAGCAGTATCATCAACCTTCGAGACACATCCCAAGCCCAACAAAGTCAGACTACGACAGTTCTTAAAAGCATTCTTGCCGATTTTGGTAACCTTTTTAAGGGTAGCCGTTTTCATCATAGTACATTCCTCAAAAGCTGACTCGCCTACTTTCTCAACTACATCAAACCCTTCTTCCGCATTCAATGAGACACATTCTGCAAACGCTCTGAACGGCAAGGCCTTGACATTCGGCAGCGATATGGCTACCAGATTCTTACATTTCCAGAAAATGTCGCTTCCCATTTCCTCAACATTCGGAAAACTCAGATATGTTAACGAGTAGCATTCTTGAAAGGCACTGCCCGGAAGTGATGTGGCTTTGGGCATATTCACATCCTTCAGCAGAGGACAGTGACCTGCGAAATAACTAAAGTTGAGACAATTGAACGTCGTGAGATTGGGCAAATCCAATGTTTCCAAACTTGTACAGCGATTGAAAACCTGACTTCCTTCCACTGTTTCTACATTCGGCAAATATACTGTGCGGAGATTCGCACAATTATCAAATTCCGTTTGGTAGAGAGTTTCGACAGCGGGCAAATATACCTCTTCCACGCTACTGTTCTCAAATGTAGAACCATTAGTTCCCCATAATTGACAATATTCCGATTTAAATACCTTTATATTCTTGAAATTCTGAAAAGCCTTGCTGGGAAGCTTCTCTATCCCCGGAACAGCAATCTCCAGCGTGCCAATATTTCATCTTTTATATAATTGATTAGCTGTTTTATAGACGATCCATTCGGCCAGTCGATAACTTTAATATCTGTAGCTTTGTCCTTGTTCAGTTTTTTGCCCATTTTTTCCAATTGCTCATCCGCCTCCTCCTCCGTAGTCGGCGACAGCACTCCTGCAAAAATTCCATTGGTAAAGACTTTTTGTCCGTAAGTCAATTGTTGCCCGTCCTCCGTGGTTACCGAAACTTTCAGTATGGCGGTTTCGTTCAATGCGGTTCCCTTTGCCGGTTCGACGGTTATTTCCAGTTTGTTGTCGGACATGGAAGTGCCTATGTTCCAGCTCTCGAAAGCGGAATGAGACAGAATATCCGTGCCGTAGGCATTCTTGCTTTCTACCCGGACCTGTATGACCAAATCCTCCCGGCTGAAAAGTTCGCTTTCTGTCGAGAACGTCTTGTCCTTTTCCGTTATTTCATCCAAATCGTTGAATGTCAACACGGAACTACAAAGCGGAATCATAATCTGTTGCTCGTTAGCACCTGACCCCAAAGTGAATATTACGTTATTGCCTTCTATTTTTATATCGGAAATTCCACACGCCGCACCGCTTGGGCCGACAGGGCCTTGTTCTCCCTGATTTCCTTTATCTCCCGTGGCCTGCACGTCCGTCGAAGTCCACGTTTTACCGCCGTCGGTCGATATTTCCCATTCGTTAGTCTCGGTATTGATACGCACCTGTGGGGCTATGGCGCTTGTACCCGGGTTTCCTTGTTCTCCCTGTGCTTTTACCCCGGTATCGGTTGTTCCGACCCACCAGTTCCCGTTATCGCCAATATGTGGGGTTAGGCCATCGTCGCCCGTGTTACCTTGTGCTTTTACCCCCGTGTCAGTGGAGCCAATCCACCAGTTACCATTATCGCCGATATGGGGTGTTTCCCCGTCATCACCTTTCTCCCCGGTTACAGGCATTTTGTTCCCGTCGTCAAGCAGCCATCCACCGTTTACAGTCCAGTAATATTTCCCGTCGGTGTCCTGTTCCACGCTGATAACAGGCGTGTTTCCAGCCTCGCCTTTTTCTCCTTTTTCACCATGCTTGATGGTTATTTTCCCGCTTTTCAAGAAAGAAATTTTATAACCGCTCCCGTCCGCAAGCGGCGTTACCCCCGTCACGTAATCCTTGTTCTCGAGAGCCTCGATAAGACTTTGCAAAGATGAAATGCTCGTGTTCACGAACTTCTGCCATTCTTCAAGACTTGTTAAACGGTTATCATGCTCCTGCAACTCCTTCCGGATGTCGTCGATGTCCTCTTTCGTGCAACTGCCCATGCCGAAAGCCATGCCCGCCAGCAGCAGGGCCACCCAGATTCTTTTCATTTTCATAATTGTTACTCTATTTTTATGTGAATTGATTGATATTAAATGTTCCCGTTACTTGATGTTCCACAAGATTCCCACTTGCGGCATCCACAAGGTGTTGTGTTTTGTTTTGCCGAAAGGCGTGCGGATTCCGTCGAAATGGTTGTCGGTCATCCACAAGAGGGAGTTCTTCAGTTGCAGGCCAATGCAACGGGTTACCCGGTAACGCAATGTCAAAGCCCCGCCCAGCCCCAGAGATAACCCGTCGGGCTTCGTCGTGCCGTCCGAATAACGTTTGTCGTCCGCTTTCGTGTAGATGTCGGCCGAGAAGAACTGCCCGTACACGGTCGGCGACCCCCATACCGTGAACCGGTGTCCGGCAGCTGGCTTGCCGAATATCCGGTTAATGTTCATGTCGCGGCTCAACCCCACGTTCACGAGCGATACCTTCGAGTAGAGGTCGCCGTAACGCTGCATAGCCTGCTCTTGCGGCACGTACCATGTCATGCCGTCGGGGGCGAGCAGGTAATCTTCCGCGTAGTCGCGTGCGCCGAGTTTTCCCCGCGCGTAGTCCACCGAAAGCGACACCGCCAGCAAGTCGGAAATGTGGTAACCGCCCTGCACACCCGCGGCAAACCCTACATGAGTCTTGTCTGCCGCCGTGGAAAGCATGTCGCCCCAGAAGAACGGGATTCCGACATTAAGCCCCGCATACCAACGGGACGGAACAGGTTTTGGGGTTTCTCCCGTCTGTACTTGTGCTTCTTTTGTAACTTCATGTATGACCGTTTGCTGCCTGTCAGATGTCGTTGTTGTTTCCTGCGTGGGCTCTTGCGTTTTCTCTGTTACGGTCTGTTGCCGTTCGGGCTGCCTATCCGCCTCCCTCTCGGTGGTGACAGGCGTTTCTGTTGCCCTCTGTTCAAGAACCGGGCACGTGACAACCACCACGTCAGATAACCCGTTGAACGAGCCGATCCGGTTGGTCGTGGTGAAATGGTCTTCGGTCAGTCCACGCCGAAGAATGAGCGCCGATTTTACCCGGTTACAGTGGATTTTCACGATTTTCTTGCTACTCCCGTAACCGTCCACCCGCACGCTGTCCGTTTCGAGCTTGGCAGGATCGAGCCTCTCGCACAAGGAATCAAGCCTTGCCCCGTTGTCGTTCCACGGGATATAAAACATGTCGTTTCCGCTGATGAAACGAAACACCACCTGCGGCTCATCGTGGCAGGGTTGCTGGGCACGTGCAGAGTGTATGCCCGCCAATAGCAGGACACAACACAATGTTGCTTATCTAATTTGATTTTTCATATGGGGTTTTGTATTAAAAATGGATTCGGGACAAAAAAGAAAACGGATTCGACACAAAGAACACGATTTGTTCCCTGCCGTGAATCCGTCAGCATATAGTTCAAATATAGGGGAGCAGAATTTTCGCATATGCTGTTAGCACAATCTCCCAGCTCCCAGAAGACCTTTTACATTAAGCACGAAGTGTGGAACTGCAATGCTACCACGTCTTAGTTTGGAGGTCGTAGGAAACCTGTAGTACAGATATGATAATAGCAGCCCACGCTATAGTGTGAGAACCACTATGCCTTCCTTGTACTACATTTGAAAATTTCCTACGTTTCCAAACTACAAGATAAGCATAACGCTTCTTAGCTTTCTAATATGTCTTGGAGAGAGTTTTCTCAATCCAAGTGCAAAAGTAGAAAATTTCTATGATATGATAAAC
>JAJPZM010000422.1 GCA_021204335.1 Parabacteroides sp.
AAGTAAACCCCCCCCCCCCCTGAATGGCCGTTCCTGTCAACTCTATGCAGGTAGCATTCGTTACGCCGTTGCCGACTTTCTTCTGCTCAGAATCAACCTTTTTGTCATCGGCAACGGTTCCCGCCATATTCTCCGGTAGATACCAATAAAAGGTCGTTGCGGTATTCCCGGTCGTATAATAGTAAGTATAACCAGTATAGCCGATACCCGCCAATTGAGTCGTGGGCGCACCCACCTGCGAAACGACCGGGGCATTCCTCAATGTTACGGAGCCAGGAGTAAAGGAAAATTTATTCTGGTCTATCGTGTATGTAAAGGTTATCTTTGCCACCAAGCGGGTCAGATTTACAGTAATACCTTCCGTTCCTCCCTTTTGAACAACACCTTGCCACATTCCGGTCATACCACATAAACCGGACGATGACACACCGGCATCGGAAGAATAACTCAAAACATACTTCTTCAATGCTTCTTCCGTCATTAAATCTCCGGTTTGTTCCAGATCACCCGAATTAGTCACAAACCAAACATGGCTTTGCATATTTTCCTGGGTTTGTTTCAGTTTCAGATTTATTTGATTACTGGTCATCGGTGCAAAATACTGACTAAACAACCGGTTACCGCCCTTAGCGTCATATTGCCCCACCCACAGGCTGGCGATCTTGTCTTCATCCCCTAACGGGCTGGTCGCCCTGGTTTGCAGCATGTCTTTTGCTCCGGCCGACAAACTATCCGACTCGATCGTTCCGTCGGCTGTAAACGTAATACTACGTGTAGAAGGGGCATGGCTTGCCAGTACATTCAAACTGAAACCCACATCAACCTCCTTCAATGCATGTGTCGGAATATCTCCTTCCTCCACCTCTGTCTGCGTGCAGCCACACATAAACAGCAGCAGCCACACAAACAAGCCTTTTCTTTCATTCATTCGTTTCATTCTATTTCGTTTTATTTGTTTCTATATACTCCCACCGACATCTCCATTTCCACTCCAATCGATGTTATTCCATCGAGCTACCTCAATAGTGGTGCCTGTCCCCGGATTAATGTCGGGGTCGGGATAGCCTCCGTCGGGCGGCCCGCCTACGTTGTTATCTGTAAATATGACGGCATTCCAAGTCAGTACCGACATTTGCAAACTACTTTCGTTGTTCTTTATCTGAAGTGTAAAGACATAGCGCTGCCCTTCTACAAAAGAGATATTCTTTTCGACCGTTGCCCGCAAAGTCGCCGTTTCCTGATCTCTGACTACGGTGATCTCCACATCGAAAGAGGTATTGTCTTTGGGAAGAACAATACCTTTTGCCTTGTTCAGTCCCAGACCGTCCGGGTCTGATCCCGACTCCACCGGTTCAAAGTCGCCGCTTTCAAATCTCACAACGGCTTCCTCTCCCGTAGCGCCACCTGTTTGCGGTATTCCCACCCGATCATCTCCCGCTATCAGGCTTGCCCCCGACGAAGAAATCCGTCCTAACACCAGACTAGTGCCTTTCAATGCCTTGAAAGGAAGCGCATTGAAAGGCGAAGGCGCCACATTGAACACCAGCATCGCACATTTACGCCGGAAAGTTCCGAGCCTTACCTGTCGGGCGGTTTTCGTCACCTCCACACCCCGCACGAAAGAGGTCATTACATCTTCCTTATGGGGAATATCAGTTATCTTATAAAAACCGTCGCCGCCCTGTTGCAGCGCACGCGCCGGAGATACGGCATAAAAATCGTAAACACCTCCCCGCACGACCAGTCCTTTGGCTTCGCCTTCCACACGCTTTCCGGCAGCATCCACCGCGCAAGGCGACAGGGAACCGTCCGCTCCTACTATATAGGTAGCCTCAAACGAAGGCGCCGTCGTCGAGAAGGAAGCTTCCACAGGTACCTCCCCTATGTTACCGGTAAAGTAAGCGCCGATACGCACAGTAGACCCTGCCGGTAAAGGCGTTGGAGACGGTACCTCCCCCGCACGGGTCAGGAGTTCCGGCACGCCCAGGTCGGGCTTTCCGAAACTGAGGGCTACCGGCCGGCTCTCTTCCGGCACGATCTCCTCCACCGGGCCTGCCGTACACCCTCCCAGCAAGCCGCCGGCCAGTAGCTTCAACAGATATAGTTGTATTCGATTCCGTTTCATTCCATTTCGTTTTATCCTTTATTTCCTGTGAACGGGAAGGGTTTCGCTCCCTGCCCGCCCCCTTTGTTGCAACCTATTCTACCGGAACGTCGGTCGATCCGCCCTCCGTCCAGCCGGCTACTTCCACATTCGCTATCTCGATGCCCTGCGAGGACATACGAATGTTGTAAATATAATTATTCCCTTTCTCCCAATCGGCCGTAAACGTACCCGGAGAACCGCTTTCCTCCGAAGGCGACATCCGGAAGATACGTCCGTCGTCGAGCGTCAGTTCGAGCGTCACAGGCACATCCGATACCGGGATCACCAGCCCGAAGGCCTGCACAGCCACCGCCTTGGGATCGGCCGCACCGACACCTATGGCACGCATGTCGCCATCCGCGACAAAGGTCAGCCGATCCACCGCCGTCATGGTTCCACCAAGCTCGCCCGTTGCGATATTCAGTTTGGCGGATGTGGATTTCTTTAAGCCGCCGCTGCCCGTCAATACCACCTGCTTTACATGGCAATCGGAAAACTCAGAACCTCCATCTTCCAGCACGCGGAAACTCACCTTTGCCAAGGCATGGCGCATCGTAAGCGACACCTCCGGATGCCAACGGTCTACACGGTCCGGCGCAGTGCAATAGAGGTAATCGTCCTGATCCGTTTCCCACTGTATATCGGTCAACGGATCGACCGGAGCGCCGCCGTCCGAAAAGACGAACCGCTGTTTATCGAGCACCCTGACGCCGCTCATCACCAGGGCTTTCGGACTGCCTGTAAGCGACACGCTTTTCTCTGCCGGAGACCAGGCATAGACCGTACCTTCTTCGGAATACAAGTAAAGCGCATCCTCCCCCTCGGCAAGCTGCCAGGCCGGCGGAGAAGCTCCGGCATTCCAGATAAATTGTTGGGTAGCATTACCGCCGGCATAAGCACTCACCGTTCCGCTGCTGTTTTGTTTCGTGACGCAAACTCCCACCTGCGTCAGCGGATTGGGGTTTGCCGCATCCTTTCCAGGGCCTCCCGTCACGATGCTTCTCGACTCCACCTCTACCGACAAGCCCAGATTCTTGACGGACAGGGGAACCCCTTTGTCCTTATCGCCATCCCCGCCGCCATCGCCGGTCACCGGCAGGTCGATATCAGCCTGCGTGCAGGCGTTGCACAACAACAGGAAAGCGGCTAGCGGGAATGTATATGTATACTGTTTCATGGGCTTTGTTTTCTGGAACAGGGTTACAAGGGTATTTCCTCCAGATCGTTATCTGCTCATGCTTCTACCGTTACATCCACAACAGTCAACTTGTTACGGCCGGCAGAGAAGGTGTAGATGTAATTGTTGTTTGCCTCCCATACATTCCCCGGTAAAGAAACCGGGTAGGTCACTTCCGCATTGTTTCCTTCTTTAAGCGTAATGATTGCATTTATATCACCGTCGGAAAAAGTTGTGGGATATACGATGGCACTGACTGTCCGGGAAACGGTTTTGCCGTTTATAGTCGACATACTGGTGCCTGTCGATTTAAAAGCATATTCGCCTTCGGTACCCGTTTCATCCACCTGTCTCATCAGGATATAATTCGTAATCGTACGAACGACCGTACCGACAGAAAGGCTTCCTCCTATGGTTCCGTCCACCAGCGACATGGTTCCGCTACCCGTCTTGAAAGGACTCGTTCCGCCATCAGTGTTCTTTATCTCGAGTTTCGTGAAATTTACATTATTATCACTCAACCGGCCGCCGTCGTACACGCGGAACGAAACCATCGCCATGGCATGCTTCATATCCAGGTTAATCTTATAGCCGGGATTTTTGGTATTCGTATTGTCCGGTTCCGCATCGGGGGGGGGCAACCGGTGCTTCGCCGGTGGCACGTCCGTTGTTTACAAAACGTCCGTCCGTGCCGGCAAAAAAGAGATAATCTTTTTCCGTCGACAACGACAGGTTGACCTGGTTGGCCTTTAATCCGTTATCCCATTTCGTGGCATTCCAGTATTTCTTCGCATTATTGGTCGTGGCATCTATCGTTCCGGTAGTCAATACTGTTACCGGGATTTTCAGATCCGATTCCTGCGCGATAGAGTTGAGATAGCTCGTTAGGGTCGCATCGTAAGGATAATAGGCATACACCTTTCCTACCGTCTTGGTCAGGTAATAAGGAACTTCCTTCGTTGCTTTGAAAGTGGCTGCCTTCTCTTTGACGGATATCCAGCCCGCTCCCTTCTCGTCTCCCATATACCAGACATGGTGTCCCGTATAATCCGTTCCGTCCGGGGTGTACCAACCCGAGGTATCGCTGTTGGTTACCAATACTCCCAGACCCGGCGCATGATCGGCATCACCGTACTTATCGATATTATACGTGATCGCCTCGCCGCTTACCACCGATTTGGTTGCAGCCCTAGTTCCGGCATCCACCTTCAGATTAGGTGCGATACCCAACGCTACCTGGTCGTCGTTGCCGGGGTCGATCCCTAAAGCGGTTTCTGTTTCCGAGCAGCCTGTAGCTGCCAGCAGGGCTACAGCCATAGCCCCCATTGTTATTGTCTTTTTCATTTTCATTTTCATTCGTTTTAATATAAATACTAGTTGTTGATTGTATTCCTCAAATCGGGATTTCACCGGCATCCTGCTCCGTCCATTGCTTTACGCCGACCGAGGTGGCCTGTATCTTACTGCCATCGGTAAAGAACAACGAGACCACATGCCGTTTGCCGGACTGGAAACCGCCTTCGACGGTAACCGCCACAAGGGTGACTGTTGCCGTTTCGGTTCCTTTACCGTCTTTGGTGGTCGTTACTGCCAGTTGTACCGTACCGCCGGATTCCGGGACAGGAAGCAGGATATATCCTTGCGCCTCGGGCAGGTCTTCACCCTCGTCCACTTGCACAAGAGGAAGCCCGTCGATATCCTGCACTGCCATATTTCCGACCGGCCCATCGAGGGCACCTGCCAGCCGCGGCGTTTCCGACTGCCAGTCCAGTTGTTGCGCAGTACGGATATCAACCGCTTCAATTCTCGTGACAGCGCCCCACTGCTCCGCCCGGTCACTGTAACAGGCCAATGCGACCTGGGTCAGCAGATGCCGGAACGTACATGTCCGCACCGGCTGATAGGCAGTTGCCGCCAGGCAGCCCGTTGCCATTATATCCGTCTTTCCGTCTATCGTGAAAGTCACTTTCCCCGTCTGCGCATCGACAGCCGTAACGTCACCTGACGGGTAGTAACCATGCAGGTGCGTACTCCTGCCATCTAACCCATACCACTGGGCTTCGGCAAACACGATCGGACGGTTGCCCTGTCCGCCTGTGCGGATGGCAGGGCAGGTACGCCATACGCCGTAGCTGCCCGATGAAACGCCTGTTTCGTCCTGCCGGGCAAAACAGACCGGCAGATCCTCCGCGTAGCCGGAACCGATCACCCCACGCGTGGACGGGCCGATGGCGGCTTCCAGGCTGATCATCGTTTCCGGAGTCTGCCCGGGCGAAGGGGCGCTGTCGGAGCAGGCGGCGAGAGCCGGGAGAAGAAGAAGGATAGACGCGATTTTTGTTAAGTTGTTCATTGTTGTTCTGTTTATATTACTCCTGAGGGGTAATGACGGAACTGCCGCCGTTACCGGGTTGCCAGGCGGCTATGCCGGCTTCGGCTGTGATCGTTCCATCTTCCGTAAAGGTGAGCGTAATGAGGTGGGAATGTCCCGCCAGCGCTCCGCCTTCTATATTCGTAATGGCAACAGGCAGCGTTTTCGTGGCTCCGTCATACGTCGCTTTTACTTCCAGGTCGATGGTTGCCGCCAGCGTTCCCATATTTTGGGTCGGATAAAGCATCAGGTAACCGGTGGCCGGGTTTTCGGCTTCCGGGGTGGATACAACTGTCGGGCAGCTCTTTACCGCCAGGCTCAGGTTGGCTGCACCGGATGCCATCAAAGTGGCTCCTTTCGTTTTATCCAGTGAAAGAGTCAGCCCGGTGGCTATATTCTTTACGATAATCGAAGTGACAGCCGTCCATTTGGTAATGGCAGCGGCCGATCCTTCACAGCGGAACTGCAACTGGGTAAGCAGGTGATTGAAGGTAAACGTCTCGAAGGGGGCACTCAGCGAACCCGTCTGCACGTCGGTTGCCATAAGATCTTCATCACCGGTAATGGTGTAAACGACACTGACCGGGTTGCCCGTTCCCGTTTCCAAAGCCTTACGGGGATAGTAACCGATCAGGGACGACTGTTTGCTCTCTGTCAGGTAGGTTTGTTCCGGACTGAAGGTGATAGCCGTATTGCCTGCACCGCCTGTGCGGACGGCATCGATCGCCGGGGTATTCCAGGCATTTCCGGTCTGCGGGTTGTCGATGCGGGCAAACGATACATTCAGATCGCTTGCATAACCGGCATCGATCACCGCACGGGTGGGTTGTCCGATACCGGCAGTGATACGGATCGCATGCCCGCTGTCTGCCGTCACCGGCTCTTCCGTACCGGTGCAGCCTGCCAGCAGAGCGGCGGCCAACAGACTTGTCTGTAAAATCTCATTTGTTTTCATATTATACCAGTGTTTAATTGTTGTTCTTTATCTTCAGGGATCGACCATGCCCGAACCGTCATTTCCCTTTTTCCATTCCGCCAGTAAGAGGGTCAGTCCGCCTATTTCGTCGTACCGGATCGTCAGGTCGAGTATGACGGAAAAGGTGTTTTCTACGAACGCATTGCCGATATCTTCTGTGATGTCGGTCGATGTACTGACCCTTGTCCCGTCTGCCAACTCCATATCCAGCCTCAGATCGACCGGACTACCGGCGGCATCCCTTTCCGGCAGGCTAAACAGATTAAGCGTTGTGGTGTAAACGCCCGTGGCTGTCACTTCGGGCTCGAAGGCCACGAAGGCGGGCGCACCGGTAAGAGGTTTGCCATTGCACAGGTACACGCCTGATGCAATGCCGGCAAGTTGCCCGCTCAGCTTACCCGGCTGCACCTCGCCCGTCCCGCAGCCTGTAATCTTTATATTCAGCTCCAGCTGCCGTACCAAGCCGGCAGGAGCCAGCTCTTTTACCGCGATTTCATCACCACCTATGTCAATCTGTGCGCAGCCGATACCATACAGGTTGCCGGGCTGTACGATCGCAACGGCCGAAGATTTCAGGGAAGAGACCTGCCGGGCTTTGCCGCAGGCAGCATCGTAGCCGTCGTCTGTTTCCAGCAGCACGTTTTCGCAGTCGGTGTTGCAAACCACCACTTTATAATGCCCGGCAGGCAGGCTGCCCTCGTAGCCCGAAGCATCACCACGCCTTACGATGGGGCTGCCGATGCCGTCTTTATAGAAATAATAGGACATGACCGATGGCAATGCCCGCGTCTGCCAGCTAAGATGCAGGCGCACACGCCCGTTTCTTTCCCAGTCCTCAGCAGGCGTATGATAGGCGCATGCCGACAGGATGACAGTACATACAAGGCATACTACCCATTCCCATATTCTGTTATTTTTCTGCTTTTTCATATTTCTATCCTTTCCTTATCTGATCCGAAAACGATACACCAGATTGACATTCAGCCCGACCATAAACCCCGTCGAAGCAAAACGGCTCTCCAGATAATTCTTGTCATCTATTTTATCGTAACGGTATTTCTTGCCCTCTGAAACCGAACGGTAACCTGTCCGTACGCCCGCCTCGAGACAGAAGCCCCTTCCCAACGGCACCAGGCAACCGATCGACGCCCCCACCGTCCAGAAGCGGCCTGTACGCCCGTAAAGAATTTCCTTGTCAGGATCGATGGCACTGCCACATATGTCGAAATCGCCGTATTCGCCGAACAGCCCGGCACTTAGCCATGCATACTCGCCCTTACGTAACGGCCAGACGCGGGGCTCCACAGAAAATACCGACACCGACCAGTTGTCGCGCATCTTCTCTTTATAGGAGAAATCGGCATACATGCCCGACACGACAACCGACCAGCGACCGGCAAAAAGCATTCCACCGCCAGGTTAGGCATGAAAGAACCGGTTTCAATTTTTGTCTCGCCGGTTCCCAGACGTACCGAAGGGACTACCGTAAACCAGGGAAGCAGGTTGGTCTTGACGGCAAAGTACGTTGCATGTTGTTCCGTTTTTTCTGCTACGGCAGCCGGCATCGCTTTTGTCACTTTTGTTTCTTTTGTCTCCTCCCGCACCGTTTCGCGGGTAGTGACTGTCGTTACCAAAGGAGCTTCCGTATCCGGAGTATCCACCACCGAAGCCAGCCGGTAATCTTCCAACTCCGACGGATCGAACAACGGGTCGTCGATACGATACACCTCGCGGTCGTAACCGCCTGCCTCGCCCCGCCGGAACAAATCGACGTAAGGTACGGCACCGTATTCACGGATCGCAACCTCGATAGTATTGGCATATCTGCTTTCGCTATAATATATCGACGTATTGGCAAACCAGGGAAGCGGCGATTCCACCAGATAGACATGTACCCGGTCACGATAAACCCCGCTACGGTCGATATAAAAGGCGACGCACTCATGAGGAATGTCGAAACGTTTCTTTATGTAGGCACGGATACGGGCAGCACGAAGCGAGGCTTCATTGACCACCGCATTTTCCTCCGGCTTATATGCGCTCACATGCGATACGATCAACAGATGGCAGGCATCGCCCAGCAGGCGTTTGCGGGAAACCGGCAATTGCTGTCCCATCCGTTCCAACTGATAGGCATTGTCACCATAATCGGCCAGGAACATGTCGTTATATTCTTTGAAGGAGAATAAAAAGGATTTTGCTTTCGTATAGGAAGTTGTCTGGGCATTGATTTCCGGCATCAAAAGCAGGGAGAGCAGAAACAGACAAAAGGTTGTCCATATTACTTCCGGTATCCTTTTCAATATGTGTAATTT
>JAJPZM010000128.1 GCA_021204335.1 Parabacteroides sp.
GGATGAACTGTTATATAAGTGAATATTAAAGAGGAGGAATAATTTATGAAAATGATTGTAGATAAGGCGAATTCACGTGGTTATGCAAATCATGGATGGCTTAAAACATATCATACATTTAGCTTTGCTAATTATTATAACCCCAAAAGGGTACATTTTGGAATGTTGCGTGTTTTGAATGACGATACGGTCGCTCCGGGTGAAGGTTTCGATACACATCCGCATAAGAATATGGAAGTAATATCCATCCCTTTGAACGGTTATTTGCGGCATGGCGACAGTATACAAAACAGTAAAGTGATTACCCCAGGTGATATCCAAGTGATGAGTGCCGGTACGGGGATTTTGCATAGCGAATTTAATGACAGTGACGAACAGTAACTTGAATTCCTGCAGATATGGGTATTTCCCCGCGAGGAAAATACGGTTCCGAAGTGTAACAATTATGATGTACGTTCGCTTCTGAAGAAGAATGAACTGTCACTAATCCTTTCGCCGGACGGAGAGACTCCCGCTGCGATTAATCAGGATGCCTGGTTCTCGTTGGGGACATTGGATGCCGGACAGATCAAGGAGTATAAACAGCATAAGAAAGGAAATGGTGTTTATCTTTTCGTGATCGAAGGAGAAGTGGAAGTCAACAATACGGTACTTTCCAAACGCGACGGCGCCGGATTTTCTGAAACCGATGCGATAACGATAGAAGTGTTGAAAGAAGCAAAGGTCTTACTAATGGAAGTCCCGATGAATTAAGCTTTCGGGTTCTTTTGTAGAAATAAATTGAACGAGGATGTGTCAAGAGACGCATCCTCGTTATTGTTTTTTAGTAATCCCTATCGCTTAGGAAATCGATCATTCGCAGGATTGCCCGGCTGCAAGCCGGACAGAAAGGTGCGTAGTCGCGCATCATACAGTGATCCATCGGTCGATAGATGCCTTTGGATATATAACCACCGCCTTCGAATACGCCGGCTTTGTCTTTATGGGCATCGTCCAGCGGGGTAGGAACCGGTGTGTTGGCAGGCAACAGATCTTTCCATTTGCTGTCGAAATCGACTAATGTTGTGATATTAGGTTCCCAAGGTTCGTATTTCAAGTTGTAGAAATCCTGGTAGGCAACTTCCGAACTGAAATATTCGTCCGCCAATCCTGCAAAGCTGTGACCGAATTCATGAACGAAAACGTGTTGTGTCCGTTCATTATCAGCCGTATCCATGGCATAGAAGTTGTACATGCCACCACCACCGTAGGTATCGGTATTAACCAGCAGGAAGATGGCATCGCAGGGAACGTTCCATACAGCGTCGCGAATAGATTTCATATCCGGTGTTGTCAGGTAACGGTCTACCCCGAAGGTATAATATCCTGAATTTAAAGCTGTATTCTTATAGATTCCTTTGCCGGAGATATCAGTTCCTTTATCTTCGGAAACCAGGTTGACTGCCCAGACATTGAAATCTTCCCGCTGTGTCGTATAAGGCGAAGTTTGGAATAATGATTCTGTAAATTTCTTTGCATCGGCAACGAATTTATCCTGGTCGTCGGCTGTATATCCTTCTGCCACAAAAACCAGGTCGACTTTTTCGCTGGAATTGCCTTTGTATTGTATCTGTGTTATTTTATTTTCTTTGAGTTTTCCACGATCGATAAAAATACTGGTCGGGTCTACATCCATCTTTAATAAGGAATGGAACTGCATGTCTGCTTTGTCGCGGGCCGTTATTTCCATGACAATGGTATTTTTAGGATAGGGGACAGAGATACTGTTTGTCCATGATTGCGTTTCCGTTTTAGCCTGTTCGGTAGAACGCCATTCTTCAAACAATGTATTGAATCCACGTGAATAAATCAGTTTGTTGCTGGCTTTGTCGTATATATTGACATAGTAGCCGCCGTAATTGAATTTGTCTATCAGGTTCTTGACAGGACCGCCCCATACCGGTTCTTCCCGGAGTTGTTGGATGGCTGCCGCCTGAAAGTCTTTGTTTCCACTTAACGCAAAGTCTATTCGCAGGCTTTTCTTGTTGAAGTAGGTATCGAAATCGCCTTGAGCCATGCAATTGAAGCTGCAAAAGAGGGCAATTAGAAATAAGGAAATCGTTGTTTTCATGTTATTCTATGTATTACGTGTGTTTTATACGCACAAATATAAACATTTATATAATGATAAAGTATTAATCCCGGAAAAACTCTCTGCATCAGTGTTCTTTCATAAAGTCGGACGGCGATTTCCCATATTGCTTCTGGAAGCAGATCGAGAAATAGGCGGGAGATGAAAAACCGGTAAGGAATGCAATTTCGTTGATGCGGGTTTCGCCGTCTTGCATCATTTGAACCGCTTTTTTCAGACGGGCCAGTTTTATAAAATCAACCGGAGATAAACCGGACAGCCCTTTTACTTTACGGTACAGACTGGATGTGCTCATTCCCATTTCGGTAGCCAGCATTTCAACATTCAGATTTTCGCTTGCCATGTTTTTTCCAGATAGCTGTTGAGTTTCTGAAGAAACAGGTCGTCAACTGTAGAAACAGCCAGCGAGATAGCCGGGGCAGAAGGCATTTCGCGATATGTTTTTGTCAGCAATTCCCTGCTTTTCAATAAATTGAGGATCTGAGCGGTTAGCAGCTCGATGGAAAAAGGCTTTTCCATATAGGCGTCGGCACCATTATTCAGCCCTTTCAACCGCGATTGCAGATTATGCTGGGCGGTGAGCAGGATAAATGGTATATGGCTGAAGTCGACGTCATTCTTTACGACATTACATAGCTCGAAGCCGTCCATTACAGGCATCATGACATCACTGATTATCAGATTCACCGTGTTGGTTTTTAGTTGGTCGACGGCTTCTTTACCATTGCCGGCTTCCAACACCCGGTAGGTTTCGGAAAGTTCTTTGGCGATGAACCGGCGCATATCTACCTGGTCTTCTACAATTAACACAATCTGTTTTCCGCTCTCTTTAGGGGTGTTGGCAATAGATGGCGGTTCTTCTGTCTGTTTTTTTGCCGGCAGCAGATAGCAATCTTCCTGTTCTTGGGGAAGGGTTAAGCTAAACCTGTTTTTACCGTCGGGTGTTTGGTTATAGGATAGCGTACCTTTATGGAACTCTGTCAATGAACGTGCCAGAGACAGGCCGATGCCGCTTCCTTGTTTATTCTCCGTTTCTTTCAGCCGGTAGAAAGGATTGAAAATGTTTTCTTTCTCACTTTCCGGAATCAGCATGCCGTCGTTTGTCACAGAGATTGTAAACTCTTTTTCCTCTTCCTGTATTTGCATGGACAGGGATATCTGTTTGTCGGAGTATTTTATGGCATTCGTCAGCAAGTTATTCATGATCTTGGAGAATGCTTCCCGGTCGATATAGGCGAAGAAAGGATTGTCCGGCATTTGGCAGACAAATGTTTTACCCTCATATTCCATGACCGGCAGGAAAGGTTGCAGGATCGTATTCAGCCATAGCACTATATCCGTATTTACGTAATTGAGTTTGAAACCTCTGCTTTCCGTTTTTCTGAAATCGAGCAATTGATTGCTGAGGTTTAGCAGTTGCTGCGTATTTTTTTTCAATGATCCGGAGATTCTCTTGGGTGGATGCGTTGCCGTCGCCGGACCGGAGAATTTTCTCCAGTGGCGCTTTGATCAATGTGAGTGGCGTGCGTATTTCATGTGTAATGAAGGTAAAGAACTGGATTTTTGCATCGTAGAGTTCTTTTTCCTTTTTACTTTCAAACAAATCCCGGTTAACGCGGTGTTTTTCTTCCAGCTTTGCTTTCTTATAGTTGTAGAAAAGCACGATCAGAATGCAAATGATGACTGCATACAGGAAGAAAGCCCATCTGGTAGCCCAGAAAGGGGGAGTGATAACGATATGCAATGCCTGTTCGTTGTCTTGCCATATTCCGCTGCTGTTGGTCGATTTTACCTTAAAGGTATATTCCCCGGGGGAGAGGTTGGCAAAGGTTACGTCTTTATTTTGATTCATGTAAATCCAGTCTTTATCTACCCCTTCCAGTTTGTAGGAATAACGGATGGCATCCGGTGAAGTGTAGCTGAGCGCTATATACGACAGCGTGAATGTAGAGGCATCGTAGGGAAACTTGAGTGTTTCCGTATTTTCGATGGAAGTCGTTATGTAATTAAGCTGGTCGACCTCATTGTCGGGAACGTTGATCGCGGTGATATATACCGGTGGGGAGAATGTATCTTCTTTGAACCGGGACGGGTTGAATGACAACATGCCGTTGATTGTTCCCATATAGATCGTGCCGTCGGGCGCCTGGTAGGAGGAACTGTAATTGAATTGCGTTTCGTGCAGCCCGTCGGTATAGGCAAACGTGCGCATGACGTAAGTGTCGGGATTGAATTTGACCAGCCCGTTAGCGGTCGACAGCCAGAAAAAGTGTCCGCTGTCTTCAACAATCCGGTAAATAATATTACTGGGCAGACCGTCTTCGGTCGTGATGCGGTTGAACGACCGGGTTTCTTTGTTGAACAGGGAAAGTCCGTTGTCGGTCGTCACCCAGATCCGGTTCTTGGAGTCCTCGAAAATCGAAGTGGTGTTGTTACTTCCGATCGTTTGCGATTTATTATTATCTGCTCTGTAATGTTCTACTTTATCTTCGCTGCGTATGTATTGGAATATGCCGTTGGCGGTTGCCGCCCAGATATTCCCGTCGGAGTCTTCGTATATTTGCCTTATCAGGGCGTAAACGTCTTTCCAGGGACTGAAACGTTCTGTTTTTTTCATCGAAAATCATCATGCTCCGCCCTGTCCCGATCAGAAATTGGTTGTTCCGGGTTTTGTAGAAGCAAAGGACAAAATTGTCGTTCAGCGCATTGCCCGTATTTTCGCGGGAGTAATGTTTGACGATTCTTCCCGAGGGAATATCCAGCACGTCTATACCTTTATTATATGTACCCACCCAAAGCCGGCTGTCAACTGCCAGCAAACCGTGAATGTTGGTTGCCGATAGCGGATGATGAGGGTTGTTGTACGAATAGTTTGTTATTTCGCCGCTTCTCTGGTTATAACAGTTTATTCCGTTATCTTCCGTACCCAGCCATAAATTGCCATACCGGTCGGGCACTATTTCGCGGATCGCATTCCCCAGTAGCTGGGGGTGCGTTTTCCCACCGATGAAATGGTTGAAGCGCGTATATTCTTTGGGCAGATAACTGATGCCGCCGAAGAAAGAGCCAGCCCACATACCGCCTTCGCGGCCTTTGGTGAGCGAATAGATCGCGTTGTCGGCAATCGTATATTCGTTGGTAAGCGATTTCCGAAGGTTGACGATCGATTGGTCCAGTATATTATATATGTATATACCCGATTCGGACGCGATCCAGTAAGTCGTATTATTATAGGGGGTAATGGCCCGTATCTGTGTGTCGGAAACAAGGTTGGTGATGGACTGGTCTTGATATTTGTATAGAAAAAGCCCTGCCAGGTTTGTCCCCACCAGAATGCCTAATTCAAGAACCTGGCGGATTGTCTGTATGCTAACTTGATTATTAATCTGTTGTTCCGTCAGTATTCCGAGCCGGTCGAAACTGTCGGTGGCCGGTTTATAGACATAGAGCGCTTCGCGGTCGGAAAAAAGAGGCCTCCCCTCGTCGGTCATTGTAACGAAGTTCAGATAGAAATACTTCTCGCCCGGGTAAATATGGGCGGAGCCGTCTTCGGGGTTATACCGTACGATTCTGTTATTCCTGATAAACCACAGGTAATGGTCTTTATCTTCTGTAACGGCGGAAAACCATTCGGGGTCTTTCTGGTCGGGGGATAACCGGAAAGGGTGGAAAGTATCTGTTTTGTAATCGTAAAAGCAGGTTCCTCCCGCGGTGCATATCCATATTTTCCCGTCGGAGCTTTCAAAAAGCGAGTTGAGGTGATCGTTGGGCAGACTGTTTGCGTGGTATGAATTATGCCTGTACACTTTAAACGTATGGCCGTCGAAACGGTTCAGCCCGTCTTCCGTCCCGAACCACATAAAACCCCTTTGATCCTGCAGGGAGCAGTAAACCGTATTATGCGATAATCCTTGCTTGTTGTTATAGTGTCTGAAATGCAACTCCTGTGCATAACCGGATAGGCCGTTGAGCAGAAGAAGTAAACAGACGATCAAGAGAGGTATTCTTTTCATGTTGGAACCGATAAAGTGCTTTTCAGAGGCAAAGCTAATAAATTAAAAAGAAAAAATAATTATTCAACGATCATGAATAATCAATCAAAATGGCTATTGATTGATTATTGAAAGATTCTGCTTGATTATTGAAAGCCGTCTTGCCTGTTTATCAGTTCCTTTGCATCATCGAAAATTGAAAGATACCATATATCATGAAATATTATTCTTTATTATTCTGCTTGTCGGCAGTCATTTTATTGTGTTCCTGCAATAAACAAAATCAGTATTTCCTACCGGAAAAGGTGAATGAGCTTCGGGCTCCGGCTTATCCTTTAGTAACGATCGACCCTTATACTTGCGCGTGGTCGTTTACTGATCGTTTGAATGAAGATAATGTGCGCCACTGGACAGGCAAGCCCCATCCGCTGGTCGGTGCATTGCGGGTAGATGGTAAAGTCTATCGTTTCATGGGAGTGGAAGAAACTCCGATGACCGCTATCGTTCCTACCGCAGGCGCCCGGAAATGGCCTGCTTCTTATACGGAAAAACAACCCGCTGCCGGTTGGATCAATCCCGATTTTAACGACGCTTCCTGGGACAAAGGACTGGCTGCTTTCGGAACACCCGGAATGCCTAACCTTTCTACCGAATGGAACAGCAAAGATATTTGGGTCAGACGTACGTTCGACCTCTCACAGGATTATATGGATGAGGCTGTTGTCCTCGAATACTCGCATGATGATATATTTGAATTGTACATCAATGGCGTAGAAGTGGTAAAAACAGACTATTCATGGAATAATAATGTATTAAAAGAATTAACGACCGATGTAAAAGCAACCCTTAAACCGGGTAAAAACGTTATTGCCGCCCATTGTCATAACCGCGTGGGCGGTGGTTTCGTTAACTTCGGATTGTTTGTAAAGAATAAGGTAGGCGATGTGTTTAGTACTCCTGCCGCCCAAAAGTCAGTCAATGTATTGCCAACTCAAACGTTCTATACCTTTGAATGCGGTCCCGTTCAATTGGATCTGATCTTTACCGCTCCGTTATTGATGGACGACCTGCAATTGATGTCTACACCGGTCAACTACCTGTCTTATCAGGTGAAACCGCTGGATGGAAAAGCACACGATGTACAGATCTATGTAGATGCCACTCCTCTCTGGGCGATGAATAACCCGGGACAGGAAGTCGATATGACGACCGGCGTATCGGAACCGTCGAAAGTGGCTTATGCCAAAGTTGGAACGGTTGAACAGCCGGTTTTGCAGAAGAAAGGCGACGATGTTCGTACCGACTGGGGGTATTTCTATCTGGCAGGCGAAAAGAAGCCGGCTACAGATGTCTGTATGGGTGACTATCATGACATGAAAGAACTCTTTGCCAATAAAGGCAGTCTTGCCGACGCCGCACAAACAGGTGGAACGGAAAAGGTTGTTGCTTTCACTGAAGACCTGGGCAAGGTGTCTTCCTCTGCCGATGGCTTTATGATGATCGGATACGATGACCTTTACTCTATCCAATATTTTAAAGATAACCGTATGGCTTATTGGAAACAAAACGGTAAAGTCGATATGATGCAGGCTTTGGATAAAGCCAATAAGAGCTATGTCGACGTAATGAACCGTTGCCGCCAGTTCGACAACCAGCTGATGAATGATGCCGAAGCAGCCGGCAACAAGGAATATGCCGAACTCTGCGCCCTGGCTTACCGTTAGGCTATCGCCGCCCACAAGCTGGTGGAAGATAAGGAAGGCAACCTTTTATTCTTCTCGAAAGAAAACTTTAGTAACGGCTCTATCGGTACGGTCGATATTACCTATCCTTCGGCTCCTATGTTCCTGATTTATAATCCGGAACTGCTGAAAGGCATGATGAATCCGATCTTCTATTACAGCGAAAGCGGACAGTGGAACAAGCCGTTTGCCGCTCACGATGTAGGAACTTATCCGTTGGCTAACGGCCAGACCTACGGTGGCGATATGCCGATGGAAGAAAGCGGAAACATGCTGATCCTCACCACAGCTATTGCCATGCGTGAAGGAAACGCCGATTATGCGAAGAAACATTGGGATGTGCTGACTACCTGGGCTAACTATCTGCTGAAAGAAGGACTCGATCCTGAAAACCAGCTTTGCACCGACGACTTTGCCGGTCACTTTGCCCACAATACGAACTTGTCTATCAAAGCAATCATGGGGGTTGCCGGATACGGAAAGCTGGCAGCCATGCAGGGCGACCAGGTTACAGCCGACAAATATATGGCAGCCGCTAAATATATGGCTCAAAAATGGATAACCATGGCAGACGACGGCGACCACTATCGCCTCACATTCGACCAGCCGGGCACCTGGAGCTAGAAATACAACATGGTTTGGGATAAGCTTCTCGGATTTAATATCTTCCCCCAGGAAGTTGCCGATACGGAAATCGCTTATTACCTGACTAAGCAGAACACCTACGGCTTGCCGCTCGATATTCGTAAAACTTATACGAAATCAGACTGGATCTTATGGACTGCCTGCCTGACAGACAATATGGACGAGTTCGCTCAACTGATCGCTCCGGTCTATAAATATGCCAACGAGACGACTACTCGTATGCCGCTTAGCGACTGGCATGAAACGACCGATGGCAAATCGGTAGGCTTCCGCGCCCGTTCGGTAGTAGGTGGCTACTATATGAAAATGTTGGAAAAACAAATGAATAAATAGAATACATTAAATGATTATCCGCATGATGTCCGTTGATTTATTGAACATCATATGAAT
>JAJPZM010000140.1 GCA_021204335.1 Parabacteroides sp.
GCAAAACGATCGGATGTTTCCCCTGAAATATACAGAAGAATTAAAAAATCATTCGTATGATTTCCGGCAGCCCCTTTGAAAACCTCGTAAAATCTCCCTTATTTTGTCCGGAAGCAACCAAAACGTCTGTATCCCTGTTAGTAAAAAATCCAAAATCCTGACATTTGGAGAGTAAAAACATGAAAACGATAAATAAATGAAAAGTCGAGAAAAGAAAGGAATTCTGTCGCTGGATCATTATTTCCAGCAACAGATCAGGCATTTAAATGAGAATGAAAAACGGTTTACGGCAGCCAGCTATCGGAATACGATGCAGTCGGTTCGCCGTTTTATAGGTGAAAGTTCTGATTGTTTTTATCTGGAGAATGTTACAAGTGAGTGGGTATCCGATTATGTTAGTTATATGCAGGAAACGGACCATCTTTCGGCGGGCGGTGCCAACTGCTATTTCCGTACGCTGCGGGCTGTTTATAATAAAGCCCTGAGACAGTATCGGATCGAGGAGCCGGAGGAATACCCGTTCAAGTCCAACGCAATCGTAGTGCCGCCCACAATCAAGCGGGCATTATCTAGGGAGGATGTTTGCCTGCTGCGTGACGCGGAGCTGATAGGCGAGAAAGCTCGTGCCCGCGATATTTTTATGTTCCTGTTTTATGCCCGGAGAATGTGTTTCGTAGATCTTTTTAATTTGAAGAAAAGTGACTTCTACGGAGGATATATCAATTACAGCCGCAGTAAAACGGATATGCCGCTGCGTGTCAAGATTATTCCTGAGTTACAGGAGTTGGCCGAACGGTATGCAGAAGAAAGCAGTCCGTATCTTTTTCCTTTCCTCCACTACAACCGCTACAAGAGTGAAAAGGAAGTATCCGAACAGAGTGCCCTTCGCCAGGTCAACCGCAACCTGCGTGCGGTGGGTGAAGAACTGAGACTCTCCATCCCGTTAACTACCTATGTGGCGCGCCATACTTGGGCAACATTGGTGGAAGCCTGCGGTACGGCAACATCGATTATCAGTCAGGCATTGGGTCATAGCTCGGAACGGGTGACAAAAACGTATATGAAAGGAATGCCCTCGCACCTGATCGATGATACCAATGAAGATATGTTGAATTTGTTTATTCGCGGAAAATCAATGAAAGGTAAAAAGAAAGGAAAGAGTAAAAATAAAAAATGTCTGATTCCTTGTAAGAATCGGACATCTAATAGTTATTTAATGAAGAACCCATGAAAAACACAGGCTATCTGTTTGCAAATGTACATGTTATTCTACAATAAACAAGGGAAATGTGAAAAAATAAAAATGACTTTATAATCTAATCCGAATAAAAACAGTTCTCCAATTGCTCAATTTTCTTAAATAGTTCTTCCTTAAATATCTGAAATTCAGCCAATATTGTCTTTCCATTTTTAGATGTCCGATTCTTACAAGGAATCAGACATCTTGTATAGGGAAATAGGAATGAAAAGATCGGAAGAAAGAAAAGAACTCCAGTTGCGAGCCACGTTTTTAGTCTTGTTGCTGCTATTGTTGTCTTTTGCGTCTAAAGGACAACAGATAGGGATAGGGACGAACGTGTCATGGTGGTTGACTTCTACGCCGAATGCCGAGTTGGAAATAGCTTTGTCTAAAAAGCTGACATTGAACCTTTCGGGAAGTTATAACGCGTGGACTTTCTTTCCAGATGAAATGACATTGCGGCATTATCTGGTGCAGCTAGAACTTTGTTACTGGCTTTGCAAAAGTTTCGAGGGACACTTCTTCGGGGCACATGGACATTATGGTCATTATAATATCGGGCAAGTGCCGTTTATCCCGGGATTGAAGGAGTACACCTACCAGGGAGAGTTGTATGGGGGAGGATTCTCGTACGGTTATCACTTTGCCATTGGCGGACGTTGGGGATTGGAATTGTCGTTGGGAGTAGGATATACTTATCTGGAATACAATAAATATGTATGTACGGAGTGTGCGGAGCTTGTAGGAAGATACAAACGTCATTTTGTAGGGCCTACACGGCTGGGTGTTTCTTTCATATATATAATACACTGATATGGGGAAGAAAAAAGGTAAATACTGTTTTTGGACTGCTTTATTGTTCTTATTCATCCAGGCTGCCTCATCCCAGACACGGAGTATCCTTTTTACTCCGCAGAGTATGACGATCCGTGATGACAGTGTCCGTATAGAAATGAAGATCACCATCCGCGGTATCCAACTCCCAACGGAGCGTAGCCTGAGCTTGACCCCATACCTGCGCAAAGGCAGCAAAGAGGTTACACTTTCGCCGGTTGTTCTCTACGGTCGCCAGCGTTACCGCTTCGACCTGCGGGAGGAATTGGTCGATCCGCGTCTCTCTGTCGTAGAACCTTATACGCGCCTTGTCGGTCTGAAAGAAAAAAAACTTACATTATACAATATAAAGTAAGCCTTCCTTACGCCGGTTGGATGCGTCATGCCTTTCTTTCCTTGCGACAAACAGGCAGGGATTGTTGTCAGGAAACCAGACTTTCCGATACTATTTTAACGGAAGACATAAACCTTCCCGATCCCTGCATCGGAGAAACCGGGAAAGGAGACGAACCATGAAACTAATCAATCTCCTGTTCCCATTCTTCCTGGCGCTTACCGGCTGCAACATCGATGGCGAACTGGCCGAATGTCCGTATAATGTAAAGCTGGAATATTGGTACACCGCCGATGCCTACGATAATTTGCTTTCCAGTTATGTCTATACTCTCCACGAATATCTTTTCGATGGAGCAGGTATTTTGCGTCAAACCGCTTTCCGTGCCGTCAAATCGGGCATATATACCGAAATGAGCCTGCCGCCGGGCGATTATACGTTGGTTACTTGGGGAAATGTGGATACAATTAGCCGGGTAACCCCGCTTCAAATCGGCATAACAAAATTATCGGAGATACAACTTTGTACGGATAAAGCAGAAAACACAGAACCTCTTTATTATAGTTGCCATGCTTTCTCAGTCGGTGAAACAGGCGTTTTGCGGCGGCGTGTCGACTTGTTGCATTGCCATCTGAAACTGTCGGTAACAGTGTGTTGGGAGGTAGCTCCACCACCGGATAGCGGTAATTACCGTATGACGTTGGCAGGTATTTATCCAGCCTATCGTTTTGTACCGGAATATAGTCTCAACAGTCTGGCTGGTGAAGAGGTATGCATCCCGTACCGTCCGGAATCGGTAGCCGGTATCACCCATCAGACCACAGGAAAAATGAATATCTCCCGTGAGGTGGAAGGAACCTTCTATACTTACCGTCTGCACGGCACGGATCATCCGGTTTTTCGTCTTTGGTCGGGAAGTGAGCCGCTGATTCATGAAATCGACCTGTATCGCCATTTCCGAACGATGCAGATTAACCTGGACAGGAATTACCGGCAGGAGTTTAATTTGCTGATGGTGATAGATGCTGATGGCAATATAATGGTTTCGTCTCTTTCGTCGGGTGACTGGATAGAGGGAGGAACAATCGGAACAGGTGACAAATAGTAGGGTAGATAAACGCAGCCTAAAGACTGCATAATATAAACAATTAAATTTAAGAGTATGAAAAAGGGTTATTATTGGATGGCGCTGGCCGGTTTACTTGTAACCTCTTGTACGGAGGAGACGGAACCGACAGGGCCGGAAGTAGGCGGTGGTTTGCAGACTGTCCGTGAGATTTCTTTTGTATTTCCGGGTACAGCCCGTGGAGAGGTTCCTTACACGAAAGCAATTGCCAGTGAGGTAGAAAACGAATTGCAGACGTTGGATATTTATGTATTCAGCGAAGATACGCTGAGCTCAAAGACTCCGAAGCCGATGGTACTGGAAGAGATTTATCGCAGCGATGGGGCAGGAACAGAAGAAAAAGGCTTTGTGCTGGGCACATCGGAGGATAGCCAAACGGCAAAAATTTCTGTCAGCCAGGGCGAACAAAAATCTTTCTATTTTGTGGCAAACAGCCGCGGCGTGCGCTCGTTGGACGAAGTTGAGTTAAATGTGACGGATACGACAGCATTTCGTAAACTGATGACCAATAATCAGGAGGGTTTGCTTGCCTGCCCGATCTTGATGAGTGCGGTATGTGATACCACGATGTCGACGGTGAAAGGCAACATCAAAGTAAGTCTGACACGCCGGGTAGCCCGTTTCGATATACTGAACGATGCGTCGGCAACGAAGTTTGTGATCCAGAAGATCGGCCTGGAAAATGTGCCGCAAGCCGGACCTGTATTCCCTGTCGCAGCTTATTCGACGGCTCGTCTGGCAAAGCTTCCGGTAATCGATTTCAATAGTCTGGAAAACTCGAATGCAGGAGAAACCAACAGCGTATTTTACCTGTATCCATTGGCTGAAGCCGAGATGACGAAAAGTGAGGTGAAACTGACTATGATTGGGCAGAACACAGACGGTGTACCTCAAATCGTAGATGTTCCGATACAAGATTATGAAACCAAGAAGCCGATCGCCATAAAGCCGAATAACCGTTACAAGGTAGTTGTGGAAGAACGCGGACTGGGCACTTTAACCGCAACACTCATGGTATTGGACTGGGAAGCCGGAGATACGCTGAACGTACAGCCCGATCTGGGAACGATTGCGTTGAAATATAAAGAACCGGCAGTGCCTAATAACAACGTAGCATTTAATAATAATATCCTGACGTTGGGTGCTGATGAAATAGAAGAAGCAGGTGCTATTCGTATCGATGTCGAATCGGGCAGTGAATGGGAGTTGGTTGCGGATGGTAGTGATTGGTTTACTGCAACAATAAAAAAAGATGAAGATGCTTTAGGAGACGAAGGTGTTTCTTCCAGTGAGAATGTCAATTATATCGCCATAACGACAACCGCCAATCAAAGTCAAAGTCAGTGTGAAGGAATGGTCATTGTCCAGAACAAGATCCGTCCGTCTGTCCGCCAGCCGCTGGTGATCCGTCAGGCTGGTGCAACGAAGTATATCGATGTCACCGCCGACTTGAAATGGGAAGCCGGTGTTTCATTCAGTAACAATCAATTGAACTTGCCAGGGTTGTTGTCGAATGCAGCAAGTGCCGACGATAAATTTAGTGTTACTCTAAAAGTGGCAGCATCTGCGTTATGGAAAATGACAAGTCAAGGAACATTGGGTGACGGTAATTGGGCTACGGTGACAGCTGATACCGATAATAACACCTTGACAGTAACTGCCAGCCAGAATAAAACGAAAGATAATGTTCGTGAGGTTGAGATTACATTACAACTAACTGATGATGCGACAACTACCTGGACAATCAAGATTCATCAGACTGCACCTGATTTCGGAACGATCAAATTGAGTTGTAAGGATGTAGGTGAAGATGGCAATGTCGCAATATCGGCAGATGGCTTTGCTGAAGATGCCAACCATGTTGGAGGAAAAAGCAAAATATCTGTTGCTGCGAATACGGAGTGGGAATATCAGGTATGATATGATGGTAACCCGGATGATTCGGGTGCAGAGGTGGTTAGCGATTGGTTAACTGTGGATAATAAAGATATTATTAATGGAACTAAAAACGGTTCCGTATTAGTATCAGCCAGCAAAAACACAGAAACAACAAGACGTGCCGCAACCGTCATTATTGTAAATACGGTCGACAACTATGTATCGTCGTCCATTCAGTTTATACAAGATGGAGCGGTGACAATACTTAGTGATTAATAACATGTTAAACGAATAAAAGCATAAAAATATGAAACATACAATCATGCTATTCTCGTTGTTGTTGTCGGGTTTACTGGCATCCTGCAACGAAGAGGTAGAAGTTCAAAACAATCCAGATCATCTGGAACCGGGTTACGGCCTGTTGTCGCTGACAATGGACTTGACGAAAACCGGAACGAAAGCCGATGAAGCCGTAGCGGAAGAGATTGCGCTACCGGCAGAGAAAGAGATTAAAGATGTTGCCTTTTTCGTCCATACGGAAGCCGACGAACAGGGAGACGGTAGTTTTGGCAAGTATTTCAGTGGGGAGACAGAAAGTTCGGAGAATAAATTGAATGAAGAGTTAACGGCTATCCCGGACGTAGAAGGTCAATATAAAGTATCCATCATTCATTGTAGCGACGGCTGGAAAAATCCGGAAGTGGTGGTGATTGCCAATTATAAAGAGAATGACCTGGAAGATGAGTTGAAAGCTGTATCGAACTGGGAGGAATTGCAAGCATTTACAACCTCTGCTACTCAAGCGGAGAATGCAAAGACCCCGCTTTTGATGTGTGCCCAGCAAACAATCAAATCGTGGGAATCGACTCCGGTAGTGAGTGGTGGCGGTTCGGTTGTGGAGACGATTAAAATGAAACGAATGGTTTCACGTATCGATGTGCGCAACTATGCGTATAACCCGACGGAGACGGAAAAGAATTTTGTGCTGACTGCCGCCCGTCTAGTCCGTCCGAGAATCGCAGTGCCCTTGGTAGAAGGTTCTAAGACCCTTCCGGTTTCATCCTCTTCCACCTTTCCGTTTGGAGGTACAGTGGAAGAGTTTGAAGTAGAAGCTGTTACTTTCCAGAAAGTGGATTGCATTTATACGTATGAAAATGAGAATAAAGAAGAAGCTACTGCTACCGCCATCCAGTTGGAAGGAACGCTGGGCGGGGTTCCGATAACAAAAATCGTTGATTTTAAGAAACTGAATGTAGCCCAAACTCCGATTGCACTGGCGCGTAACCGTCGTTACCTGATCAACATCAACCCGGCTCCCGACAAGACAGATGTCAATTTCGATATAGAGGTTGCCGATTGGAGCGAAGGAGAAGAAATCCGTGTAAAGCCGTCATTCCCGAAAGCGGAAATGAAGATAGCGGATGTTTCTGCTTTAACCGATGCCGGTATGATTTGGGATGCAACTAAGAAAGTTATCGATATAACTAGTGCAACAGGAACAGCTTCGTTCACATTTACAACAACCGGTAATACTGCGACACAGCCGGAAGTTAAATTGCTGTATGATAAAACCGGTACTTCTGTGGGATGGAATACAGAAGAACTAAAAGCCGCAGCTGTATCTTTCACGCCATCGATTGCCGACGAGAAAGCAGAAGTCGTAACAACTTATACGGTAACGGTGCCTTATCAACAATCTTTGAAAGTCCCTGTCGATATTATTTTGAATATCCATAATGCCAACAACAAGGGGGTGGGCGATACGATTATCATCCGAAGTGTCCCCGGCTATACCACAACTGGCATTAAACCAGTTTTGATGAGTGATGGACGCTATTGGGCGCCGGTGAATGTGGGGGCAATAAAATTGCCGGAAAACGTACCTGAAATGGGAGATATAACTGAAACCTGCGGACAACTCTTCCAGTGGGGGCGAAAAGCCGGATTTAATTTGATAGGTGATAAAGGTAGTCTTCAAAAAGAAAGTTCTGCTAAGCCTGGAAAGGATGATATTGCGACAATGGAAACTAAAAACACTTGGGCTGGTAAATTTTTAAGCGTTGGTGCTAATCCTTGGTTTTCAGTCTCAGATGGAGATACTTGGTATGAATAATTATGGAATGGCGGAACAGAAAAGTCTCCGATGAAAACGACTCAAGATCCGTGTCCGGCGGGATGGCGCATGCCGACAAAAGCGGAAATGGAGAGTTTAATTACTAACCATAGTTATTCTATAAATAATAAAATATTAAAATTTCGGCAAAAAGTTCAGTTGAAACATTGGATTTTCCTCTATGTGGTAATATAACAAATAATGGAACATTTGTTAATAGAGGTTATAGCTTTTTTTATCAAACGTCTAGTAATTACTCCTTAAATATGGTGTATATATGTCAATATACTTTAGTAAATAATGCACTCATAACAACATCCAGTTGGGTTGCATGTGGTTTTTCTGTTCGCTGTATCCAAAATGATGGTGTCGAACCTTTAACAAATTAATCAACCATGAACAAGCAAGAATTTGCCGCCAGCCTATCAGAAAAGATGAAAATCCCGCAATCGGAAGCCTTGCGCTTTATCCATGCAATGCAAGAAATTATTTCCGAGGAACTGGACAGGGATGGCGTATTGCTCTTGCAGGGCTTCGGAACTTTCAGCCCCTGGAAGCAGGTGGCGCGCGCAGGACGCAATCCCAAAACGGGTGTTCCCTGTGTGATTCCGCCACGCACCAGCGTAAAGTTCAAACCCGGCAAGCATCTGCTGGATAAGTTGAACGGAATCGGGTAATACCGTTACCCGCTTCCGGTTTCGATAATCAGATTACCGGCTGTCCTTTCTCTCTTTTAAGGAGAGACGGGTAGCCGGTTTTGTTTTCGAAGCCGGCAGGGTGTGGTATCGGAGAGCCAAACCTTATCTCTCCGATAGCATGTATCATAAAAAAAACTATTAACACAGATGCAGTTGCTATTCGGCAACGCACCAACGCTCGCGTCATTCAACGCCAAGTTACAAACCCTTGAAGAGTCCGCCCGCCAGGAGCATCGCCTTAACCTCTGTCACCTGGCATTCGGTTATTATGACTCGATTCCCCGACCTTTTCGCAAATTCATCGACGCCTACTTCAAACATAATCGCGAACTATACGTCGATTACCTTATCCACCACACCCCTTTGGGGCACTTGTGTTATTCGCTTCAAAACCCCGACCTTTTCCTTCCCATGCTATACGTCACCGAAAACGCCGACCGCAAAGGTCGCCCCAAATACCACCACCAAGCTTCCAGTCTCCTTTTAGGCTTCAACTTCCCCTACAAACTCGAAACCCTCGACAACTACCTCTGCCACTCCTAACCCGACTCCAGCGATCTGCGGGAGTTTCTTTTTTTAATGGGAAAGATAAAGGTAGGAGGGGGATAATTAATTTGCTTTTCAAAATAATATGT
>JAJPZM010000316.1 GCA_021204335.1 Parabacteroides sp.
GCATTAATTTTTAATACTTGTACTACTTGTTGATATGTAAATCTTTCAAAGAACTCTTTATTTTACACTCGCTTTATTTTAGCGAACGTGGATACGAAGATAAGAACTTTTATTTTATACTTCCAAATGTTTCAGGAAGTTTTTTTCTAAAAGTTTTTTTCATCATGTCTTGCAGTGCTGTTCTCTCTCGAATGCGGATGCAAAAGTAGTGCTTTACAACATACCTTCCAAACTTTTGTTACTTTATTTTTTCATTAGTGTTACAACGGAAAGACTATGTTTCTGAACAACTGGGCGTTACAGGTTGAAAAAATTACAACACCCTATTCCTATCGACTCATTGCTTTTATTATTACTTATATAATGTACGCGAGAAATGAAAACCTAAACAGAACAGACGGTATAAAAAACAAAAGCCCCGTATCCTTCCGGATATGGAGCTTCGTTTACCTCTCTGGTTTTACCTCGAGGTCAACCTAAATACGATTTGAGGAGCTTGCTACGTATTCCTTGTCTTAATCTTCTGATTGCTTTTTCCTTGATCTGGCGGACGCGCTCTCTAGTGAGGCCAAATTTGTCGCCGATCTCTTCCAATGTCATTTCCTGACAGCCTATACCGAAAAACATTTTGATTATTTCACATTCTCTTTCGGTCAGAGTAGCAAGTGCTCGATCAATTTCTTTTGCCAATGACTCGTTCATCAACGATCGGTCAGCGATGGGAGCGTCGTCGTTCACAAGCACATCCAAAAGACTGTTGTCTTCGCCTTCTACGAACGGAGCATCCACAGAGATATGTCTTCCCGATACCTTTAGCGTATCAGAAATCTTATCTACCGGAATATCCAGTTCGTCTGCCAGTTCTTCGGGAGAAGGTCTGCGTTCGTTTTCCTGTTCAAACTTCGAGAAAGCTTTGCTGATTTTATTCAGCGAACCTACCTGGTTTAACGGAAGACGGACAATTCTAGACTGTTCTGCCAAAGCCTGCAAAATAGATTGACGAATCCACCAAACAGCATAAGAAATAAACTTAAACCCTCTTGTTTCATCAAATTTTTCTGCCGCCTTTATCAAACCAAGGTTACCTTCATTAATAAGGTCAGGTAAACTCAATCCCTGGTTTTGATATTGTTTAGCTACAGAAACGACGAAACGCAGGTTTGCTCTGGTTAATTTTTCCAATGCTCTCCGGTCGCCTCTTTTAATTGCCTGTGCCAATTCAACTTCCTCTTCTACTGTAATAAGATCTTCACGGCCTATTTCCTGAAGATACTTGTCCAGCGAAGCACTTTCGCGATTGGTAATGGACTTTGTGATCTTTAACTGTCTCATCCAATGTTTTTAATTGAGAAATATCAAGGTGCAAAGATAATATTATTTTTATAGACAGAATTGGTCAGGTGCACCCTACACCCGACCAATTATAAACCTTTAACAATCTCCTTGCCAAATAAGACGAATATAACGATATTTTATTATTCGGCTAGATCAATAGCATAAACTTTTGTACGTCCGTTTGGATAGAAACCTTTTACTACGATGTAGCGATCGTCGGCATTACCTTTCAGAACTTTGTCTACCAATTTCTCCAGTTGTTCGGGAGTAGATATTTTCTGATCGTTGGCAATCATAATGATAAAGCCTTTCTGGATTCCGGCGTTTTTCAACTTGCCTTTCAACAATCCTGTTACTTCAACACCATAGCTTACACCTAGTTCGCGTTTCTGTTTATCCGTCAACGCACTAAAAGCGGCTCCAAGAACATCTGCACTGTTATCACCTGCGCTCTTCACAACAGATGTACTACCCTGTGCATTACGAAGTTCTACAGTAAATTTCTTATTCGTTCCGTTACGGTCTACCGTAACTTCTACTTTATCGCCCGGGCGGTATTTGCTGATCTGTTCCTGTAAAGCATTAGCAGATTTTACTTTTGCTCCGTTTACAGCAATGATCACGTCACCCTTCTCGATACCGGCTTCTTTTGCAGTACTGCGATCTGCGAAATCGGCTACACATGCACCTTCAGATACTTTAATCTTCGACTTCAAAGCACCCAGTTCGTCTTTCTGTGCACTCGGCAAATTCGGATAACTCAACATATCGGCAATATCACCCACACTCATAATCTGGACTCCCAAAATAGCACGCTGTACTGTACCATATTGCTTCAGGTCGTTTGCTACTTTCCCGGCAATGCTGATAGGCACCGCGAAGGAATATCCGGCAAAGTTTCCTGTTTCAGAATAGATAGCCGTATTGATACCGACCAATTCACCTTTCGTATTTACCAAAGCACCACCACTGTTACCCGGGTTTACTGCGGCATCGGTCTGGATAAACGATTCGATTTTACTCTTATCGCCTCCTCCGGAGATACCACGTCCTTTTGCACTAACGATACCGGCTGTTACAGTAGATGTCAGGTTAAACGGATTACCGACTGCCAGTACCCACTCTCCCACTTTCAACTTCTCAGAATCTCCAAACGGAATGATCGGCAGGTCTTTTGCATCGATCTTGATCAGAGCAATATCCGTCGTCGGGTCTGTTCCAACCAGTTTAGCAGCAAACTTACGGTTATCGTTCAACGTCACTTCCAATTCATCAGCACCATCGATCACATGGTTGTTTGTGATAATATATCCGTCTGTGGAAATAATCACACCCGAACCAGCACCTACGCGAGGTTGCGGTTGCGGACGCTGGAATCCTCCTCCACGTCCTCCGAATCCGAAGAAGTATTCAAAAGGATCGACATATTGCTGACCTCCTCCGTCGGCATACTGCTTCGCGTTGGTGGTGGCTTTAATATGCACAACACCATGAACCGAGCTTTCCGCAGCTGTAGTAAAATCCGTGTTCTCTGCAGCTACCGTTCCCAGGCTTGCCAGTTTATAGGGTTGTTTAAATGTATTTTCACCCCCCGTAGCGTACTGCACCGGCTGATCGTTTTTACTACTTAAATAAGCAGTAGTACCAACAGTGACACCTGAACTGATGGCTGCTATAAGAACAATTCCTAGCATATTTTTCCACATTGTTTTCATACTCTTTCTATTTTATCAAACATTTAAATTTAACACTTTTCTTTCGACAAAGAAAGTTCAAAAAACGTGCGGTTATTCCATTTGCCATTGATTTTTTTATCACTTTTAACTGCGAATAATCCGGGGTTAACTGCGCTTAACAGTACTGTGCGTTGCAAAGTATCTTTTTAACAATCATTCCCCTGCCAAATGGTCATGCTTTCAATAATATAACAGCAGAAACGGCAGAAAGTTCATCTCAAGTGACAGTCGGCAGGTACCCAGCCCTTGTCTTTTCCCAAAATTGTCAACCGCCAACTGTCAACTGTCAACTAAAATGTCTATCTTTGTCGCATTGCAGCCTGCCGGTCTGTCGCTCATCCCTCGGGATGTGAGGAAAGTCCGGGCAACACAGAGCACCATACTTCTTAACGGGAAGCTGCTCGCAAGGGCAGAGTAGTGTAACAGAAAATAACCGCCGGATTCGCGTCCGGTAAGGATGAAAAGGTGAGGTAAAAGCTCACCGGGTCCCGTAGTAATACGGGATGCCGTACGCCTTATGGGTTGTAAGGTCATGTATACCGGCGTATGTAGGATTGCTCGTCCGATGCCGGGGGGTAGACCGCTAAAGCTTGCCGGTGACGGTAAGACAAGATAAATGGCAGACACTCCGGCTTCGGTCGGAGTACAGGACCCGGCTTACAGGCAGGCTGCATTTTTTTATTCATCCGGCAAACAACCTTTGCCCCTACATTTCACAGCATGAAGAAGAATACCGATAAAAAGACTGCTGATAAAAAGCCTCTGCTGGAACGGATCAACGCCTTGCTGACAAGAATCATTCGTTTTGTAACTTACGACATCTGGCGAATTACCGAGAATGAAGTAAGCGGCCTGAAAGAACTTTATATCAACACGATCAAAACAATCATACTCGCCGTACGCGGTTTCAACAGCGAGAACCTGCAAACAAAAGCATCGGCTCTTACTTACAGTACTTTTCTGGCGATTGTCCCCCTGCTTGCCGTATTGGTTGGTATTGCCAAAGGGTTCGGATTCCAGGCGACTGTACGAAAAGAGTTGCTTTATTACTTTCCCGGACACGAACTCGAACTCAACAAGGCCTTTGAATACGTGGAGAATTATCTGGCGCAGGCACAAGGCGGTGTTATTATCGGGATCGGTCTTCTTTTATTATTCTATACGGTTATAAATCTGATTTCTTCCATTGAAGATACTTTCAACGATATCTGGCAAATAAAAAAGTCGCGTCCCTGGTACCGGAAAGTGTCGGATTATCTGGCACTGTTCCTTATATTGCCTATTCTGATGACGGCTTCCAGCGGGCTTTCGATCTTTGTATCTACCCTGCAAAACTCCTTTTTGAGCAACTATCTTTTTTTCACACCGCTGGTTGAAATTGCACTGAATGTCGTACCTTATATTATAACGATAATGGCTTTTACCGGACTTTATGTTTCGTTGCCAAATACGAAAGTCCGTTTTATCAACGGTTTGATTGCCGGTGTAATTGCCGGTTGTGCGTTTCAGTTCTTCCAGTTCATTTATATCAGCGGACAGATTTGGGTAAGTAAGTACAATGCGATATATGGTAGTTTTGCCGCTTTACCTTTATTATTGCTGTGGTTACAATTATCCTGGTTGATTTGCCTTTTCGGAGCGGAGTTGTCTTATGCTTCACAAAATGTAAAGAAATTCAGCTTTGAGCGCGACAGTAAAAATATCAGCCGCAGATATAAGAATTTCCTTACCCTGCTTATATCTTCGCTTATCATCAAACGGTTTGTCAACGGAGAAAAACCGTACACTGCCGATGAACTGTCAGACGCTTACCGCATTCCTATTCGTCTCACGACAGATATACTTTATCTGCTTATCGAACTCGGCATTATTATAGAGGTAAATTATGGAGACGACGAACGCGTTGCCTATTACCAACCGGCTATCGACATCAACAAAATAACAGTCGGCTACCTGTTCAGCAAAATGGATGAATACGGTTCGGAGAACTTCAAAATCGACACGTCCAAACTTTTCACCAAAGAATGGCATGCTTTGCTGAAAACCCGGGAAGATATGATTAAAGCAAACAACAATATCCTGCTTAAAGACCTCTAACCCCCAATGGAGAACGAAGAGTTGGAGCCGGTAATGGCTCGCGGAAACAAAAACGACCTGACAAACGGTCCGGTATGGAAAGTAATCGTGCGCTTCGCCTTGCCACTTCTTATCGGCAACCTGCTGCAACAGCTTTACAATATTACAGACAGTATTATTGTCGGGCAGTTTCTAGGGAAAGAAGCCCTTGCCGCCGTTTCTGCCTCTTTCTTTATTTATTATTTTATCATTTCACTCGTTATCGGGGTAGGAAGCGGGACATCGGTAGTCGTTTCCCAGTTTTTTGGAGCCAAGCAATATGATAAGGTACAGAGGGCTTTCTCGTCTTTCTTCATTTTTATGCTTGTGGCGGGGGTCATGTTATCGATTGCGGGGATTATTTTCGCAGAACCGATATTCCGTTTGACGAATACACCGGAAGAGGTGATACCCGGCGCCGTTGCTTATTTCAGGATCTATATCGGCGGTACGTTCCTGTTCGTTACTTTCAACAGTATCATTTCTATATTGAGAGGTGTAGGCGAATCCGTACGCCCGATGATTTTTATCTTCATTACTACGGTGCTGAATATCGTGCTGGATTTATTATTCATCGTGGGCTTCGGCTGGGGGATTGAAGGAGCGGCGCGGGCAACTGTTATCGCACAGGGTATCGGCATGTGCGTCGCTTTGGGATATGTAAACAACACGCATCCCCTACTCTCGATAAAGAAACAGGATTTGCTGTTCGATATGAAACTGTTTAAAGAAGGGCTCAAAATCGGGCTTCCCACCAGCGTGCAACAATGCGCCATTGCGCTGGGACTGATAGCGCTTCTCGGCATCGTGAACAGCTTCGGGACGGATACGTTGACGGCTTACGGTGCGGCAGGCAAAATCGATACGATTATTACTCAGACTGTCCTTACCTTGTCGGGGGCGCTGGCTGCTTTTTGCGGACAGAATATCGGGGCAGGGCGCTTCGACCGCGTGCGCAAAGGATTACGGTTTACTATGCTGGTCAACATCCTGTTCGGTTTGATTACTTTTACTGCGATTTACTTTTTCGGAGATGAAATGATGCGGGCTTTCACCAACGATCCGGCAGTTATTGCCATCGGGAAAGAATATTTACTGATTATCGGCGGTTTCTTCATCGTACATGGCGCATTAAATATTTATAACGGGGCTCTGCGGGGAGCGGGCGACACTGTCTTTACAATGGTTTCGAGCCTGCTATGCCTTTGGCTGATACGCATTCCGCTGGCTTATCAGTTAAGCGCCTGGTATGGCCGACAGGGTATCTGGTGGGCAATCGGCATCAGCATCGGCATCGGGCTGCTTATTACCTATATATATTATAGAATGGATTTCTGGAAGAAAAGAAGTGTCGTAAAATAAGAAAGTATTAGGGGACGCAGATTAGTAAATAAATTATTTTTAGACGCGGATGACGCGGATAACGCGGATTAAAAACATTCACACATTTCTGATCCGCGTTATCCGCGTCATCCGCGTCTAAAATAACAACTTATTTGAACAGCATCATCTTACTGATATACTTCCCGACAATGTCAAACTCCAGATTGACAACCGTCCCTTTTTCTATCTGGCAGAAGTTCGTATTATCGTGGGTGTAAGGAATGATAGCCACCTCGAAACTATTCTGCTGTGAGCTGCAGACCGTCAGGCTCACCCCGTTTACACAAACGGAACCTTTCTCCACCGTCATATAACCCTGCTGGGCCATCGCTTTGTCGAAAGCATATTCAAAGGTATAATACCAGCTACCATCCGCTTCGCGCACGTTGGTGCAAACAGCAGTCTGGTCTACATGGCCCTGCACGATATGACCGTCCAGACGACCGTTTATCAGCATACTGCGTTCCAGATTCACCTTATCGGCCACCTTGAGCAAACCCAGGTTAGAACGGTCAAGCGTTTCCTGAATGGCTGTTACTGTATAAGTATCGTCGGTGAGATTGACAACCGTAAGGCAAACGCCGTTATGCGCCACGCTCTGGTCGATTTTCAGCTCGTTTACAAATGAACATTTCATGGTGATGTCCAGGTTTCCCTGATCCGCTTTCAACGCAACCACCTGGGCAGCTTCTTCTACAATTCCTGAGAACATACTATTCTATTGTTTAAATTAATATTATCAGGGGCAAAGATACGGATAAAAGATTATATTTGCATATTGTTTATAACCTAGAGACAAATAATATGGAAGCCGACAAAGTTGATAAATTCCTCCTCGCCAACGAGAATAAATTTCCCGATTATGAGATTCCCATCCATAAACTGCTTAATCTTTCACCGGAAAAAGAACGTATTTTGGAGGAAACCCGCTTCAAGAAACCCGGCAAAATACTGCTCGCTTCCATCTTTCTCGGGGCACTCGGTCTCGACCGTTTCCTGATCGGCGATTGGGGCAAAGGGATCGCCAAACTGCTGACCGGCGGCGGAGCAGGTATCTGGTGGGTCGTCGACTGGTTCCGGGTAACCGGGGTTACAAAACGGAAGAATATGAAAAAGTTGGAAGATATTATATAATCAGTGAAAACCAGCGCTTCCAACTAACCATCGTATTAATATTAATAAATTCACCTGTAAATGGAAACAGAACAAATCCCTCCGGAACGGATTCTCAAAGCCATGAATCATTCGATATGCCAAAGAGCTGTATTAATGCATACGCTACTGACCGGCTATTCTCTTTTCGACTCTATCCAAGTCAAAAAGAGATGTACGAATGTCAAACTGACATACAAAGACGCAGAATTTATTGCTAATAAATATGAAGAAATAACGGGTATAGACATGTCTCCCACAGATGTGTTGTTCGACGGCAATGAATTAGCCAATCAGCTGCTCGATGACTACCAGGAACTCCAGAGATTGATGAACACAGCCTTCAACGAGACATTGTCTCCCATGGTGAATGCTTATTACTATCATCTGTTTTTCTATCGCAAAGTAGACTCAACTGTGATCCAGACTGCCCTGATTGCATTAACCGCTTTTCTGAATTATGCCTACGGGAATATTGATAAGAAGGAGTTAAAAAACAATGTTATAGGTATGGACTTGATCAATAAAAAGACTTTTGTTATCGATTCCATGTATGTGAGGCATAACTTGATAAACCTGGAAAAAGACTTTAATGATATTTGCGTCAAAAAGGCAAACAGGGAGATGAAAAAGTCGGGGAAGGCATACGATAACTTCACAATTGATATTTCGATGTGAGGCTGCGGAAATAATAGCTAATGAACAAAATAGAGGTAAGGCACAGGCTTTACCTCTATTTGGTTCATTAGCTATTTGATTATCTGGTAACCAAAACTTTAAATGTTCTCTTATCCACACGTACCAGATAAACGCCCGGCTCTAATCCATCATAACATTGTAAACCGGATTGTTTCCGACTCCGGACAATTGTACCGTTGAGAGCTATTATATGTACCTGTTGCAATTTAAATGTTTGAACATACAAACACCCATTCTGAGTATAAATTTGAATACCTTTATCTGCAATAACTTCATTTGCTACATAAGTATACCTTTCTGCTCTTACATAAATATCAGAGTATACATTATATATATAAAAATCATTCTAACCATACACTGTTTCCCACAAACCATTTTCTCCACATTTATATTATACCTTTATTTTAT
>JAJPZM010000057.1 GCA_021204335.1 Parabacteroides sp.
TCCGTTGACAGGTGTTTATACGTGTATAACCCTTGTTGATAGCTTGTAATAAATTATATGTTATAATTGTTGTACATTCGGAATGAGGCAGCGTATAGGTAATAATCTGAATAATGCAAGAACTTTTTTTCATTTAGTGTCCACTACTTATCAATACCTTTTCAACGGCATATTCACATTTATTCGCTACTTTTGCAGCCAAAGAAAATGGCTATGCGTAAACTGAAGATAACAGAGATGAACCGCCTTACTCCCGAGGCTTTTAAGGAAAGTAAGAAGATACCTTTAGTAGTTGTGCTCGACCATGTTAGAAGTCTGAACAATGTCGGTTCCGTCTTCCGCACTTCCGATGCATTTCGGGTGGAAGCTATTTATTTATGTGGCATTACTGCTTGTCCCCCTCATGCAGAGATACACAAAACAGCTTTAGGAGCGGAAGAAACGGTAGATTGGAAATATTTTAAAGATACACAGGATGTTGTTGATAACCTGAAGCAAGAAGGGTATATCGTTTGTGCGGTAGAACAGGCAGAAGGCAGTACGATGTTGGATAAGTTGTTGCTGGACAGGAATAAAAAGTATGCCGTTATCATGGGAAACGAAGTAAAAGGTGTTCAACAAACGGTTGTTGATAACTGTGATATGTGTATTGAAATACCTCAATACGGTACCAAACATTCGTTGAATGTATCGGTAACCACCGGCATTATTATCTGGGATTTCTTTAAACAGTTGTCAGATTAATCCTCTTTCGACCAGGATAACGATACGTTCCGTCGTGGCATCTTTTCCTTTCGGGTCGTATTCAGATTTTAGGCTGGCTCCGAACATACCGGCAAACAGGTTCCAGAAGCCTGCCCTGAAACTTCCCAAGTAGGCTTTTAACAGGTTATAACTGGACTGGTTGCATTCCCTGTCAATCAGTTTGATAAGTAGTTTGCCTTGCGAGAAAGAGAGTTTTTTCAGTTTTGGTTTATATTCTTTAAACAAATCTTTTTCCATTCGTTTCAGATGTTCCTGGCGGGTTTTGTCGTTGGGAAGCGTTTTCATATATTCGTAAGTTTCTATCAGCGTTTCATAGACCATCTTGGCGTATGGCAGTGTGCGTTTCACGTCACGCACCAGCTTATTATACTTTTTCTGTTCCCGTTTGTTCTTGAAACGCATTTGCGGAAAGATAAAAACCTCCTGGAGATTGACAACGGCAATGGTATCCTTCCCATCGAGCTGTGCCCTTTGAACTCCTTCGGGAAGTGTGTTTATTTTTAGTTGTTGTGCCTGGCTGCCGGCAGCACACAACAAAAATAAAATCAATATCTTATACCATCTCATTCTCATCATAATCTACAAAAATAGGTGATTTACCAATAACCTGTGCCGGTTTTACAGAATTTGACTTATTTTGTGAAAATGATGATTTACCTGTTAATAAGTTGTTGAATAAATAAGAATCATTATATTTGTACCGATTTAACAACCAAATACATCCTATCTATGAAACGATTGATTCTATTCCTTTTATTGGAAATCTCCCCTTGTTTGTAGGCTGTTAATAACTTTCGTTTGCCGGGTATCCGTTGTTTGGGTATGGGTGAATGTGGCGTAACGCAATCTTTTCTTTTCAATCCGGTTGTTATAAACCGGTTGGATGATAAATCCATTGATATAAATTACTTTAACCGATACGGACTGAAAGAGTTAGGCACGGTTGGCATGACATTGGCTTATTCGAATAAACTGCTTTCGCTGGGTGTTGATATATCTTCTTTTGGTTACGACCAATATCGGGAAAGCAGGTTTCGGCTCTCTTTTGGAAAACAGTTGAACAAGCGATGGAACCTTGGACTGGGCATACATTATTCGATGTTGTAAACAGCATTAACGGACAGGCAACCCCAATACTTATCGACCGACATCGGCATCCTTTTCTCTCCGGTTGAAAAACTGTTGATTGGGATGTTGATAATGGATTATCCTTCTGTTTTGATAAAAAAACAGAGATTGATATAAAGGATTTTACAGGCTATTCTCTGCAAATAGGTTTTCAATGGGAAGTAATTAACAGCATGTTGATAGTAGCTCATGTGGAAACAAATAAACGTACGGTATTAACAGGCAGTGCCGGTGTGGAATACCGATTGTATAACCATTTTTACGTGCGTGCCGGCGTGAAGGCAACTCCTCTCTTTCCTACATTCGGTGTCGAATACAATTTCCTTTGTTTTACTACAGATGTGGCTGCCTTATATCATCCGGTGCTGGGTATCAGTACGGGAATCGGTTTGAAGTATTCTTTTTAAAATTCGATAACTATGAAAAGATTGTTTATAACTCTGTTGGTATACCTGTTGATAAACGGTTATAACCTTAATAGCCAGAATATATATTCTGTTGATAAATGGATGGAGTATATCGAAGAACTGGCTACTGAAACGGAAGATGAGGAACGGATAGAGAGCCTTTATGCAGACCTCTCCTATTTGACGGAACATCCTTTTGACTTGAACAGTGTAACTGAAACCGAATTAAAACGCCTTCCTTTCTTATCAGACAGGCAGATAAGAAGTTTGCTGGCTTATCGAGTAAAATATGGAAAACTGGTCACCCTTTATGAACTGAAGAATGTGGAAGAAATGGATTTTCAAACGATTTCCCTGCTGCTTCCGTTTGTTTATATCGGTGATATTTCTGTTGATAAACGACCTTTTACGGTTAAGAACCTGTTGAAGTACGGTTTTAATGAATTGCAGATCAGGTATGATCAATGTTTTTAACAGAAAAAGGGTTATCGTTTATATCCGGACAGCATTCTGCAACAATATCCGAATCGTAAATATCTGGGCGAACCTTTCTACCATTCCTTGCGTTATTCACATACATTTGATGACAGGCTTCAATTTGGAATAGTAACAGAGAAGGATGCCGGCGAACCATTTTGGAATCGATATAATAAAGGGTATGACTATTATTTTGCACATCTCTTTTTGAAAGATATGAATAAGTGGTTGAAAACATTGGCTATTGGTGATTATAAGATGTCTTTCGGGCAAGGATTAGTTGTTAGTAATGAATTTTCGCCGGGCAGGAGCTCGATGGTTGTTCAGGCCGAAAGGCGCATCAGTGGTTTTCACCGACACTTTTCAACAAACGAGCATGATTATTTTCGTGGAATAGCTTCTACCCTATCTTTGAAGCTACTGGATATCAGTTTGTTTTATTCTTACAGGAAACTGGATGGCGGTGTTAATAACTACGAAGTCAGTTTGTTTAAAACAGATGGTCTGCACCGGTTGGAACGCGATCGGGAAAAGCGGCATACGGTTCCCATGTAAACATACGGTGGAAATATACGATATGCCACTCCTAATCTTTCTTTTGGAATAACTGCTCTTTCCTATTCCTTTGGAAAGTTTCGGATAGAGCCCGATTTGAAACCTTATAATCTTTTCTATTTTCGGGAAAGTAATAATGTAAATATGAGCGTTGATTACATGTTGAAAACAAATAAAATTAAGTTTTATGGTGAAACGGTTGTTTCATCAAATAAAGTAGTGGCTACTTTGAACGCTGTTTAATTAACGCCGGTTTCTTATCTGTCTTTGCTGTTTCTTCATCGTTATTACGACAGGTGCTATCAGGCTTTCTTCGGGAATGTTTTCGGGCAAAACTCCACCGTACAAAACGAACAGAGTGTTTACACCGGCATATAATGGACGCCTATTGCACATTTCAAATTATCCCTGTATGCAGACTTGTTCCGCTTTCCTTGGCTGAAATATGGAGTAGATTCGCCTTCTTCCGGACAGGAATATATGGTACAATTGGATTATAATTCAGGAAAAAACTTTTTAACCTATCTACGTTATAAATACAGGGAAAAGGAGAAGAATCGAACTTTAGAAGATAAATCGGCCATGTATATATTGTCCTACTCGGGGCATCGGTTTCGGTTACAATTTCTTTATGATATGCAGCCGGCATGGGTGTTTAAAACTTCTGCCGACGGTGTTTATTACGATGAACAAAAAGGAAAGCAGAGCCTCGGATGGATGATTTCGCAAAGTGTTGGATGGAAACCTTCTACCCTGCCCTTTCAATCGGATTTGTATGTCGCTTATTTCCATACGGACGATTATTATAGCCGCATCAGTTCGTACGAAAAGAATATTCTTTATGCTTTCAGTATGCCCTCTTTTTATGGGAAAGGAATAAGAGTATCATTTTCTTTTCGATGGGATATCGTAAAAAAACTCTCTGTTTCTGCGAAGCTGGCACATACATATTATGCCGACCGCGATGTAATCGGTACCGACCAGGAAGAGATAGAAGGACATAATAAAACAGATATTTATCTGCTTCTTCGTTGGAAATTTTGAGAGTTTTTGTAGCTTTGTTTCCATAAATAATAGATGATAATATGTCAACAATTCTTTTTGATAAAATAGTATTCGGGCCGATACATAGCCGGCGCTTGGGTGTTTCTTTGGGAATGAACCTGCTTTCCGCAGATGGAAAACTTTGTTCTTTCGACTGTATTTATTGCGAATGCGGACTAAATGAGGAACGCCGTACACATACCAAATTGTCGACTCGTGCAGAAGTAAAAGAGGCTTTAATCCAAAAGTTATCTGCCATGCAGGCCAAAGGCGTTGCTCCCGATGTCATTACTTTTGCCGGCAACGGGGAGCCAACCATGCATCCCGAGTTTGAAGGTATTATAGAAGATACGATTGCCACCCGCAACCGTTTTTTCCCGAATGCCAAGATAGCTGTCTTGTCTAACTCAACAATGCTTCATAAGGAAGGTGTGTTTCGTGCATTGAACCGGATAGAAGACAATATCCTTAAACTGGATTCTGTGTTCGACAGCCGCATCCGGCAATTGAACGCTCCCAACTCTACTATATTTACCTTTGATAAACTGTTGGAACAACTCTGTCGCTTCGACGGCAACCTGATTATCCAGACCATGTTCTTGCAAGGCGAAGTAAATGGCGAATCGGTCGACAATATAACGGAAGCCGAAATAAACGGTTGGATAAATGCTTTAAAGAAGATAAATCCAAAACAAGTAATGATCTATACCATCGACCGCGAAACCCCGTTGAAAGGGCTTCGCAAAGTGTCGAAAGAAACATTAGACAGCATTGCCGATCGTGCCCGGAAAGAAGGTTTTGATGTAACAGTATCCTACTAATATTTAGTAGGGTGAACGGGTATTTATTGCTTGATGCCCCGAATCGTTTTAACCTCTTTGTTCGTATAAATACGGAAAAAATAAATCCCTTGAGAAATGGTACTTGTATGGATCCATTCCGACGGATAATCTGTTTTCTGAACCATCTTTCCGTCAGATGCATAAATTTCAACGGATTTTACTTGTTGATAATTTATGATCCGTACCTGTTCCCTGAATGCTGTCGGAGCAATATTCACTTTATTAATTGCTGTTATGTTTTCAATACTTACCTGAATATCTGTCGAAGCAGTTGCCAAACTACTTTCATTTTTGTCATATAATGCTGAAACACTATAATTGTAAATACCCGGTTTGACGTTTTTATTCGTATATTGCAATACAGAAGCGGGAACAGAGGCAAGTTTTATATAATTTTTATAGATATTATATCCTGTAATAACAGGAAAAGCAGTGTTGTCAGTCATATCTTTTAAAAGTGTCCCTTCTTCAGAGGTAACAACGGCAGATATAACGAAATTTTTGTCTTGGTTTTGAACTTCTTCCCATGTTTTTTCATCCAGTGATATCAGGTTACCTTTTCCGTTTACCGCAGGTCCCTTATCCACAAAAGTAGGATAGATATTTTTATCGTATTTTTTTTGCGTAAATGGCAACAATCAGTTCCTGGCTGGCATCTATTGTGAAAGGAGTTTTCAACTGTATTATGTTGGATACATTGACTTTCGGGCTTGCTATTTCCTGTCTGTATTCCCGATCGCCTTGTTTGATATAAATTGCATAATTCGTATTTGATACAGGAATAAAATAAATGCTTGCCAGCGTCGTCCTATCCAGATCCTTTAAATCCTCTTTATCCCATTTCTGCCCGAAATAAAACGGGAAACCCTTAAATCCCAGTTGTATCGACGGGGTTTGGGTGCTCCAACCTATAATTTGTTTATATATGGGTGCATCCCATTGAATGAGTATATTGTTGGATGATACGACACTGGCGGTAACATTCATCGGTGATTTATAGTTGATCAGATTCCCTTCTTTCCCGGATTGTGATAGTCCGGGTAATGAAATAGTTCCGGAATTCAGGGGATCCAGCCAAATATCCATCCGTTCGTTTTCCTTTTCGCTATATTTATCCCAATGATAGGACATTTTACCGTATATGTTACGTCCGCTGGTAAGACGGCAGTTGGAATCGCCACCGGTTAGTGTTCCGACTATCAGTTTATTTTGGTTGAAAAGCGGTGAGCCGGAAGAACCTCCTTCTGTTACTCCATGGCCGTTGGTTGTTTTACTAAACACTACATTCCAATGCGCATTCGTTGCTCCGGTGGTCAGGTTTTCGTCCAGCCAGGTTACTGTTTTTACCGGAGAATCATTGAAGGTCGATATCTTCATATAATCTCCCGCTGGATGATGGATATTCACTCCCGATACTGCAGGTGTATCACTCCTGTCCCAGCCGTTGAAATATACATTATAATCTTCCGGTATTGTGTTGTTTAGTAATAGTAATAATCCGTCAGAACCGTTTTCGATAGGAATACTTACTTTACGACTACAGCCGAGCATTGTTTTTTTCTCGGCTATCGGAAAATCATTCTCACATCCTGTATGTTCGAAATGGAAATAAAAGAGCCATTGGTTCAGTTCTTCATCAGAGGTAATAATATCTTTATCATAATCCTGTGAACAATGAAAAGCCGATAAAATGTATGGTTTCATATCTTTGGCCGTATTATTCACCAATGATTCGGTACAGAGAAAAGATTTTGTTCCTATTTTCTGCACCATTTGGCAAACCCCGTTCTTTTCATTCTGCCACTCCTCTCCTTCTTCACAGTTGATATTTACCATGCAGGAAGAAGAAGTTCCGGACCCGGAACTTCTTAAACTTTCAGAAACTGATAGATGATTGTAACCATATCCTATCTGGTCGATCGCTATTCGTGCCTTTTCGCCGGAAGGAACCGGTTCATATTCAAGTGTAAGTTCATCGCCGGCAACAAATTCGGTTGCAAACAGTTTCCCATTTGGGTTAGTCTGCGAAGTATAAGCTCCCAGTAATTGTGTTTTATCGGCATTATAAATAAATAACTTTTCACCTTTTGGTATGTAAAACGTATCGTAATACAGCATTAAAGCAATTGCCCTTTTTGCCTGAATGTGCAGCTGCCAGATTTCTTCTCCGCCAGGCAATGTAAGCCATTTTCCGGAGTTCTCCATATTCAAGTCGGTATCTATCAAGGTAGAAACAGCCAATGGCGCTCCCTGGCTGACCTGCCATTCGTCTACCGCTTTTATATCTTCCACGCTGAAGTTCACAGGGATTTGAACAACCGGCTGTGTACTTCTCAACAAATTCTGATAACTGAAACTAAGCGGCTTTCCACCTTCACTGATCTGCGATTTTACAGGATGAGTGCAAAACAGAAAACAGCAGAGGATGCCTATATAAAGGCGAAACCCCGACAGACTGTTATTATTCATTACAATTTTATATAAATACGTTTCCTATATAACCAATATCCCGGAATTCAGTTGAGTACGACAAAAAGGATAGCCCATGCAAGCGAACCGCCGAAATTTCCGAACAAAGGAGCCAGCACGTCTGTATAAATATAGGATGCTATTCCGCATTTATCCAGAATAACAGCCAGCACATCGGCTTGTACATACAGGTAGAGCGGGTTTATTTCGAAAGATTCGAAAAACAGCGACCATTTTTTTTTGCCGTTAATGTCGATAATCCAGATCTGCAAGGCAAGGAACAGGGAACCGAATCCGCAGGTGGTCAATACGAATGTACTGTTCCACAGTTTTTTGTTGATCGGACAACCGTAGCTGAGTAAGAACCCCAGGAACAGTAGAATGGTTTCAAAGATAAACAAATTCCGGATTATCAATTCATTTTTTTTTTGTTGTCTAAAATCATTTTGCCGGCATAGAAGCCCAGCAACATGTGTCCGACACTTCCCAGGCAGCTCAATAATCCTTCGGGATCGAAAGTGATACGGGTTCCGTCGGCCAGGTAATCGTGGTACATGTGGGTGTTTCCAAACAGGCAACGATCTACAACGGCAATGATATTGTCTTCCGAAAGCGTCATGCTGCCGCTGAAGCCGAGAAGCATCCAATAACCTATCAGTATAACAGCTGTCGTTTGTAAAATATATTTGTGGTTGATCGCTAATCCGATCAGCGAACCTATTCCGTAGGCAAGTGCCAGACGCTGCATCACTCCCAGGATCCGCAGGTTCTCAAAATGGCTGAATTCGTTGTAACAAAGATGGCCCAATAAATTTAGTCCAAACCCGACAAGGAAAATCAATACCGTTCGTTTCAGTACTTTCGTAACACTTTCTGTAGACAGTTTGAAGTTGTATTTCCGGAGGGAAAAAAACATGGAAACTCCCATAATGAACATAAAGAAAGGGAAAACCAGATCGGTGGGTGTTAAACCGTTCCACGAGGCATGCCGGAGAGGGGCATACACATATTTCCACGTTCCCGGATTGTTAACCATGATCATTCCGGCAATTGTGATACCTCTCATTACGTCCCGCGAGAGTAATCTTCCTGATTGAGCAGACATATTATTTAGATT
>JAJPZM010000336.1 GCA_021204335.1 Parabacteroides sp.
ATGAATTGGCCGCATAACAAAAAAGAAGGCATCCTTTTAGGACACCTTCTTTTTGCTTATCCAACGGATAACTTATATCCGATGCCCCGTACATTCAAGATCCGGATGCGGGGATCTTTCTCTAACTTATGGCGCAACTTGGTGATAAAGACATGCAGGCTGCGTGTATTATAAAAGCTGTCGTTGCCCCATAACTCGAGCAGGATATCTTTCGTATTGACCGGGAGATTGCCATTCTCGCAAAGCAGGCGCAGCAGTTCCGACTCCTTGAACGACAGTTCGATCTCCTCGCCGCCAACATGCAGTGTCTGGGTGGACGGGTAAAAGGTATAAAGCCCCAATTCGTGGAACGAAGCGGCTTCCGTTTCGACTTTGCTTTTCATCATCAACGCCTTTACGCGCACGATCAGTTCGCGCAGGCTGAACGGTTTGCGCAGATAGTCGTTAGCCCCGAGTTCGAAGCCGCAGACGATATCGTCTACCGAGGAACGGGCGCTCAGGAACAACACCGGCACCTCTTTATCTATCCGCCGGATGCGGCGCACCATTTCGAAACCGTCTATCCCTGGCATCATCACATCGGCAATAACCAGTGACGGATGCTCTTTAAAATAGCGGTCGATCCCGTCCTGTCCGTCGCGGGCAATCGCCACTTCGTAGCCTTCTTCTTCCAGCGCGTCTTTTACGATCATCGCCCGCGAAATTTCATCTTCAACTAACAGTATATCCATCATTTGTAGTTATTGTGGTAATGTAATGCAGAAACAGCTTCCTTTACCGGGTTCGCTTTCTACGGTAATCGTGCCGCCATGTTTGGCAATCATCGTTTTTATATAAAACAGTCCGATGCCATATCCTTTTACCTGCGAACGGCGGCTGGAGGGCAGGCGGTAGAATTTATCGAAGATATGCTGCCGGTATTCTTCGGGGATGCCGGAGCCGTTGTCTTTCACGCGTATTTGTACCTCGTTTTCGGTTGCTTGCGCCTGTATCTCGATTTCCGGTTCTTTCTCAGTGTATTTGATCGCATTGTCAACCAGATTGCTCAGGATGCTGTACAGATGGATACGGTCGGCTTTCAACGAGATTTCTTCCGGTTGAAAAACTGTCCGGAGCCGGAACGGCCGCGGTGATTTCAGTTTTTGCTGTTCCGTCACCTTGCCGACCAGTTCGTTGAGCGACAACCTCTCCGGAGAAAGACGGATCTCTTTCCGTTTCTCCAGGCTGAGCGAAAGTATTTGCTCGACCATCCCGTCCAGGCGTTCCAGCTCTTCATGACAGAGGTGCAGGTACTTATTCGCTTTCTCCCGGTTATCCAGCAAATTATAATGGATGATCGACTCGATGGCAGCGTATGAAATGGCAATCGGTGTCTTTAACTCATGCGTCACATTATGGGTAAAATCGTCTTTCAGTTGTTCCACCGTCTTCTGGTGGACCAGGAACCAAATCATGTAAGCGAACGAAAGCCCCAGGATCAGCAGGATGAGGAAGGAGGAGGCCAGCATGCCGGTCATCCCCGCCAGCGATGCCATACGGGTGGATTCGACATAGACGTAGTAGGCTTTCGAATGAAAAGTAGCATATTCCCAGGTATAAAGGTCGTAACGCGACAAGTCGTGTCCTTCGGGTACGGAAGTCGCAATGACCGAACTGTCGGGCAGTTGCCGTATCTCCGTAAAATGGCGAAGGTCCAGGTTTTTCTCCTTCAGGTTAGCTGCCAGCAAACTGTCGAACTTGGCGATGTTGACAGGGAAGATCGTATCGATCACCTCATGCAGGCTGCGTTGCATCTGTAACCCCAGCGCGCCCAACGAGCTAAAATCGTCGCCCACCCGGATACGGCCGTTTTCCAATACTTTCTTCATATTCTTACTTACCTCTTGCGAATAGGGTAGCTCCGCATCCTTCTCGATGATACGGACCGGTTCGGGAGGTATAGAATCCTTATCGCGGAAACGGGTCGTTAGGGCAATGCCCCCCTGGTTGTCGGTCTGGGTGACTGTCTCCCGCCGTTTGCGTGCCAACTCGCTGATAGAGTCGGCGCGGCTGAACAACTCGACATGGTCGGCATTGCGGATAGCCTGGGTTATATATTCCTTGTTCTGCTTTTGCAGGGAATGATACAGGTCGTTTATCCAGAACAGCTGGTAAACGAAAATCCCGGACAAAGACAGGATAACGAGCAGGATAATATACTTGAAGGATGATTTCATGCAAACAAATATAGGGATTCTCCGGTTAGCGGCTTCCTGCTTTAAACCAAAATAACACAGTTCGCCCCAAATCTTATTTAGTCTTACCAAATACAACTGTTTTTTGGAAATCATATCCGCCCTATCTATCTTTCGTATAAAATACAAAGCCATGAAACGAATCTATTACTTATTATGGATCGCGGGCCTGCTTCCCCTGGCGGGGCAGGCACAGCAGAAGACCGGCAATGGGACGGTCCTGGTAAATGACAGCATCACCCTGGAACTGCCGGAAGTATTTATCAAAGCCGAACGCCCCCTGTTGAAGGTAGCCGACGGCAAACTGCAATACGACATCCCCAACCTGATCAAAAGCAAGCCGGTCGACAATGCTTTCGATGTGTTGGGCGAACTGCCGGGAGTGGGCAAGGACGGCGATAATATCACCCTGTTGGGTACTTCGGAGACAACGATCATTCTGAACGGCCGCAAAAGCTCCATGACTCCCGAACAGCTGGTCGACTTGTTGAAGTCGACCCCTGCGACTAAAGTGAAGAGGGTGGAAGTGATGTACAGCACTCCTCCCCAATACGGCGTTAGGGGCGCCTCCATCAATGTGGTCATCGAAAACGACCGGAGCCTGAAAGATATCCTGAAAGGGGAAGTCTCGCTGACAGGCACGCAAGGATATTACTTTTCTCCTACCGGAAAACTGAACCTCGCATACACCGGAAAGAAATATGCCGCCGACCTGTCCTATTCGGCAGGCTATCATCATGGACGTAATACGGAGGATATGCATGCCGAACCGACGATGAACGGCCAACTCTATGATATTCAGCAAAAGAACTGGTCGGAAAACAAAAGCATCACCCACAACCTGCGGGGCGCATTCGAATATGATTTCGACACGAAAGACAAACTGTCGGCCTCTTACGCCGGACAGTATAAGCAGGATACCCCCGCCTCCCTGAGGGGCGGACGGACGGATTTTATCGGCATCGAATCGGTAAACACCGCCAGCCTCACCTCCGGCCCGACTACCATGCATAGCGCACGTGTCGACTATAACGGCCACAAGCACCTGAACGCCGGCATCGACTATACCTTTTATAAAGATCAATCCTTGCAGGAGCTGGCAAATACCTCTGAAGCCGGCAACGACCAGACCCGCCGCAACGATAGCCGGCAACAGTCGCAGCGGGCAAACCTCTACCTGAACCATTTCGTAGTCGTAGGCGGCCGGTGGAAAATTACTTACGGCCTCGAAGCCTCTTTATCCGGTATCACCAACAAGGCGGATGCCTTGCTCGATAATGAGCAGGAAAGCGAAGGCACATTCGACCTGAAACAGAAAGAGCATTCGGCAGGCGCCTTCGCCGGTTTCTCCCGCTCATTCGGGAAAAAGCTGATGCTCGATGCTTCGCTGGCCGTGAGGTATTATAAAGCGACCGTCGATTCGGCGGGCAAAAAGAGTACGTTATGGGATAAGGTCGACCTGTTCCCGACTCTCTCCATTGTCTACCGCCCCGATCCGGCAAATATGTTGCAGTTCTCGCTTTCGAGCAACCGCAAATATCCCTCCTATTGGGCGACAACGCCTAATACCTATTATATGAATGCTTACAGCGTGATAAAAGGAAACCAGGCGTTGAAGCCTGAGTTAAACTACTCGATGCAACTCACCTACGTAATAAAAACAAGTACGTGCTGGGCGCCTTTGCCAATTTCCAGCCGGATAAGATACAGCAAATATCCTATCAAACCCCCGATCGCCTGCAATCGGTATTCCATTCAATCAACCTCGACGTACATAATATGTATGGCTTGATGGCAGTCTTGCCTTTCCGGGCAGGCGAAGTGCTCAGTTCGCGGCTCACCCTGATGGGCGCCGGCATTCATCATAAGGGCACGCTGGTCGACATCTCTTTCGACAGGAAGAAGCTGTTCGGACGGGCCATGCTGACCAATACAATCTTCCTGACCCGCGACAAAAATCTGTCGCTCGACATCAGCGGCCATTATAATTCAGCCGTTATACAAGGCCTCTACGACATCGATCCGCTCTACAATCTCGATGCTTCCCTGGTCTGGGCATTGCCGAAAAAGAATCTCCGCTTCACCCTTCGGGGAAGCGACCTGCTGAACAGCCAGAAGCCCGTCACCCATGTTGACGAACAGGGACAGAAGAGCCGGATGGAACTGTTCATGGATGTGCGCTCTGTGTCGCTGACCGTGCGCTACACCTTCGGCAGTTACAAGGAGAAGAAGGTAAAGGCGGTGGATACCTCACGCTTCGCTACTTAAAGAGTGCCTCATACGGGTTTATCACACATCCTTACCTTCCCTGTCCTGTGTAGATATGGTTATAAACATATATCAATATGCTTATAACCATATCTACGTATGCTTCTAAGCATATTCGAATATGTTTCCAAGCATATTTACATATACTCTTAAACATATTGACAAAGGACAGGGAAGGTGAGACACTGTGTATAGGGAAAGGAGAGGTGTCTCAGCAGTACTGTGAACAGACACCTCTCCCCTTGGGGATTATACCTTCGGCAACTCCCAGGGAGCGCGATATTCCTTACATAAATATTTGTCGGCTTCGGCATCATGGAAACTCGTTCCGTCCCACGATAATTTCTTGCCTGTGCGGTAGGCGATATTTCCCAGTTGGGAGAACTTGGCGATATGTGCGCCGATCTCGATGCTCGCATTACAGTTGGGATTGCGTGATTTGATGCATTCCAAGTGGTTCTTGACATGCAGGTTGAGGCCGCCTTCGCCGTATGCCTTTTTCAGGGCGACGGCTTCCATACGGGCTTTGCCGTTTACTTTTTCGGGGATGACTTCCCAGCCGCCGCGGTCGACTACCAGCGTGCCGTTTTCACCGACAAAACCCAATCCGTGGTTACGTCCGTAGGCGCCGTCGTCGATGCCGATGGCGTGATCCCACATCACAGTGAAGTCGTCGAACGTATAGATGGTTTGGAGCAGGTCGGGTGTTTCGCAGGCATCGTCCGGATAGCCGAACTTGCCGCCTGAAGCCATGATGGAGTTCGGAGCGGTCACATTCATGCCGTAGAGGGCATAATCCAGCAGATGGACACCCCAGTCGGTCATCAGCCCTCCGGCATAATCCCAGAACCAGCGGAAAGTGAAGTGGAAACGGTTACGGTTGAACGGGCGTTTGTGTGCCGGCCCCAGCCACATATCATAATCTACGCCTGCCGGTACGGCTTCGTCGGGCAATACGGGGATTGAAGGGCACCATCCCTGGTAAGAGAAAACGCGGACGGTACGGATCTTGCCGAGCTGGCCGCTGTGCACGAATGCCATGGCATCCTGCCAGTGCGGGTCGCTGCGTTGCCATTGTCCCACCTGCACCACGCGGTTGTATTTCTGGGCGGCACGCACCATGATATTGCATTCTTCAATACTGTTACCCAGTGGCTTTTCGCAATACACATCTTTGCCGGCTTCGCAGGCGGCTACCATCTGCAGGCAGTGCCAATGGTCGGGAGTGCCTACTATCACGACATCTATATCTTTGTTGTCGATCAGTTTACGCCAGTCTTTATAAAGGTGTTTTACTTTTTTACCGGTCAACTTTTGCGTCTCGGCAGCCCTGTTGTTTAACACATTTTCGTCAATATCTGCTAAAGCGATACATTCTACTTCTGGGTTAAGGAGGAATGCTTGCAAATCGGAATAGCCCATACCGTTGCATCCGATCAGTCCGACTCTGATTTTGTCGTTAGCACCGACCGATTGGTTGCCGGCTTTAATAAAGAAAGGGTGAAAAGATAGCCCGGCACCAAGAAGGGTCGCCTGGCGGATAAAATCTCTGCGTGTTGTCATGGTCTTTTATTATTTAATTAGATGAATTAGAGAATGATATTACACTTGTCAAAAATAAAGAGAATAGCTGGTATGTCTAATAAAATGTGTAATAAAAATATAATGTAGGGGACAAATTCAAAAAAGGAGACTATTTTTATAACTGTTTTGTATGAGATAAAAAGTGCTATTCATCTTAAAAGGAATAAAATGAAGCCGAAATACATAGTTCTCTGTTTTTTTACCTGTATGTCCCTTTTTTCCTGTATCCAGGATGAGGCTCCGAACGCAGAGGCCGATATTACGGCTTTTTCTGTGAAGGATGCTGGCGACGGGATACTGGATGTGGATATCGAGAACGATAAAATACTTGTTTGGGTAAGCCCGAACCTCGAATCATATCGCTTTGCTCCGGAATTTGTATTAACGCCCGGTGCGACGATTTCGCCGGAAAGCGGGACGCAGCTCGACTTTGCCGAACCGCAGTATTACGAAGTAACTTCGGAAGACCGCAAATGGAAAAAGAAGTATGAAGTATCATTCCTGGCTGCCGATATACCTACTGAATTTAGTTTCGAACATTATTATATAAAGGAGAAGACCAACTATGAAACCTTCTATGAGGAAGATGCCGAAGGTAAGATCTTGATGTCGTGGGCGAGCGGTAATCCTGGATTTGCAATAACCGGCATGGGAACCGACAAGAACGCTTATCCGACCATGTCGTCGGCTGACGGTTATAAAGGCAATTGCGTGAAACTCGTTACCCGTTCGACCGGCTTTTTCGGATCGGCAGTAGGCATGCCTATCGCTGCCGGAAATCTGTTTTTGGGAGTATTTGATGTGTCGAATGCGCTGACCGATGCGTTGAAGGCAACGCGGATGGGATTCCCGTTTGGGTATCGCCCGGTTGCATTGAAAGGATATTATAAGTATAAATCAGGTCCGGTATTCACTGAAAACGGCAGTTCGGTAAGCGGTAAAAAGGATGCTTGCGACATTTATGCAGTCTTTTATGAGACAGACGCGAACCTGAAACGCGTGGACGGTACGAACAAGTTTACTCATCCGAATGTCGTTTCTATCGCCCGTATCTCCAGCCAAAAGGAAACCGACGAATGGACGGAGTTCAATATTCCTTTCGAGATGGTGGCTGGCAAGACGATCGACCCGGTGAAACTGAAGAACAAAAAGTATAACCTGGGGATTGTTTTCTCGTCGAGCATTGACGGCGATCATTTCAACGGTGCTATTGACAGTACCTTATTAATAGATGAAGTCAAACTGGAATGTGCTGTCAACTAGCAATAAATGAATATGAAAAAGAAAAATACATTGATAGCCATCCTGTTGATGGCGATAATGGCTTTGCCGGCTTTCGCCCAGCAGGACAGAAACAAGGGAATTATCAAATCATCGCTTATCGGGCTTGAATATGAGGTGAAAGCCGGATTCCTTATTGGCGGAATGGCTCCGCTGCCGTTGCCCGAAGAAATACGTGCCATTGAAAGTTATAAACCGACAGTTGCCATTGATATCGAAGGAAATGTTACTAAATGGATCGACGCCCAGCGCAAGTGGGGTGTCATGGTCGGTCTTCGTCTCGAGAACAAGAATATGCGTACCGATGCCCGCGTAAAGAGCTACCGCATGGAAATTATTGGCGACGGTGGCGAAAAGGTGAAAGGTTATTGGACGGGTAATGTCAAAACGAAAGTCAACAATTCGTATCTGACGATCCCGGTTGTGGCAGCCTGGCAGGTGGCTCCGCGCTGGAAGCTGAACCTGGGCCCTTACTTTTCTTATATGATAAATGGCGATTTCTCCGGTGACGTGTACGACGGTTATCTGCGTGAAAACGATCCGACAGGCAGCAAGGTGGAATTTAAGGATGGCAAATTCGCTCCTTACGATTTCTCGAAAGATATGCGCAAATTCCAATGGGGCTTGCAGTTGGGTGGAGAATGGAAAGCCTTCAAGCATCTGAATGTGTATGCCGACCTGACCTGGGGCTTGAATGATATATTTAAGAAAGATTTCGACACAGTAACCTTTGCTATGTATCCGATCTACTTGAATCTTGGGTTCGGGTATGCTTTTTAATAGCTAAGCCAGGTTTTATTGTATATAGAAATCGGGTAGAACTTCGCTGGGGAAGCGAATGTTTTGCCCGATTTTTTTGTATGGTTACCTGTCAACTGCCGCCAACAGGCTTCTTTTACAATATATAGTTATTATTCCTGTACAGCTAAGATCTATAAGGCGACTCTCTTATTGTGCTAAATAGAAAAAATAAAAAGCTTCCTATCTAAAACTATGTCGTGACTACCACTATTTTATACCCACTGTTTAATACTGCCTTTTCAATAGGATAATGTAAAAATAGGGGAAGACGCTGTGTCTATTGTTGTTTGTATTTGGTTGCCTGTACGTTATGAAAATAAACAAACATCCACTTTTTGTACCCGTTTTAAGGAAAGACCGAATCCCTGAAAAAGTCGGATTTGACGTATAAAATATAAGGAGAAAAACTGATTTAGTCTTAGAAGAACTATGGCATTCCTAATAATTACAAGTAAAAGCGCTCTATAGCAATTAATATATATTCACCTTTCTGACTTCTTGTAAAAAAAGAGATTTATGCATAGATAATGAGGTCAAGCTCTATTTGTCGAAAGATAACTTTTGTTTCACTTTTTCCGTCAATTAATAGTATAA
>JAJPZM010000391.1 GCA_021204335.1 Parabacteroides sp.
GTTAATGATATTTTGATTGTTAATAAAGAGTTGCCAAATATATGAATTTTACTATAAGTTATCTTTGATTGATGCATTCCTTTTGTGCAAATGATGTTAAATATGGAGTTTCCGAGCATAACCTATTTATATTACCGCTACTTTTGTGTTGTAAAACATATTTATGCAATGTGCTTTACTTAAAGACCGTTTTAAATAAATAGAAATATTATGGCAAAGATTGTTAGTAAATGCATCAAATATCTGGAAATTCTAGGTAAGTATGCGATGCAGAAGTATGGAATAGAATAAAAGATTTCTGTTCTTTGTTCCATAGCTTTAGTCTTAGGTTTAATTGCAGTTTTAACCGACGGCAATTGAACCTGAGGCTCATATCTTCTAAGATATCGAACCATTTACCCTGCCAAACCAGCTCTCTCAATATCACTTCAATACCTTGCTTTCATGTTTCATTTCTATTGTAATAGGCTAATAAATAGAAAGATACGCTGAACCCTGTTGTCTTCAGCCGAGCAATGCAGATCGGCCGAAAAAAATACCAGTCTTTTAAAGTCAGAAGTCCCTTATTTTGAAATCAAAACTAGGGACTTAACATTTCAAAACACCAGACCTTTAAAAATGGGTGCTTATCCGTTTGTCATCCGATGCTTATTCATTTCTCTTTCGATGCCTACCCATTTCTTTATAAATGGTAGTTTAGGACACTACTACTAATTTCAGGACGATACAAAATGGGTACCTGTCCGTTGTAAGTATTGTTGAGGTTTCAGTGTAATTGTCAGATAGCTAGTTTGTTGGAGGCGATGAAAGCTGAAACGTAATGTTTGAACTTCCCTGTAGAGGGACAGCTGCGCGGATTAGTAGGAAAAAAGCCGGCGGTTTTTTCTCGAAAAGCGTTAGTCTTTTTCCGGCTTTTATGGTTGGTAATATCCATAAGGTATCAACTCCTCTATATTTTTGATTTCTTTTAGATAACATTCGTTGAGTAGTGTCAGGCGATTGGCTATTTTGTGTACTTCGCGAAAGTTATGGTCGGTCAGGATAATACCATGCTCTTTGGCACTTTCAGCCATAAGCTCTCGTATATGTTCGGCAATTACGGGAGAGACTCCGCTAAAAGGTTCGTCCAGCAGGAGATAAGGAGCCGAACTGAAAAGAGTAGTTTTTATTTCCAGATAACGTTGTTCGCCGGTCGAAATTTCACAAATACGGGAAGTTCTGAGACGAAGTAACATCTTGTCGGCCAGAAAGCGTTTTCTATCTTCCGGTGCGATACATAAGTCTACGATTTGTGCAACTTTCAGATGTGAAGGTAATAAATGATGCTGCGGCAGATATGCGATCAGGCCTGATCGGAAAGCTGGTCCGTTCATTACTTTTCCATCAATCCGGATGAAGCTGCGGTCGGCTTTCAAACTGCCGAAAATTATATTCAACAAGGTTGACTTGCCTGTTCCGTTTCTTCCGAAAAGGGCGATGATGTCTCCTTTACAGCATTTAAGGTAGATATCTGTCAATATCGCCCGGTCTCCAAAGGATTTCATTATACTGTCTATTTCAAGGCCTGCACACATAGTTGTATGATTTGATTTAACAGGTTGCAACAAATGAACATTACGATAAAAGTAACTACCCAGAGTTGGTATTTACCAATTCCCTGATTATAATAGAAGAAATATTCTTCTTTGCGGATCAATTCCTTATAGATAAGATCGAAACCTAATCCTACTGTGGGGATGAATCGAAGCCAGAGCGTGATAGAGTCGATAATACCTTCATAAGAAACGAGTCCTCCTAAAAATGTATAAAGAAACCCCATCAGGACACTGGTTTTTAATGTACTGAAAAAGAATGTCCGGTAGAACCTATATTGTATTTTCCATCTTTGCAAGCTATTCATTGGCTGTTGGTTTACCATAGTAATTGATTTGTTGCTAAGATATTCAATTCTATGAGAATGTGGAAGATATTATATATTTATTTTGTTTCTTTGTGATGCATATAAGAAATACTACCAAACTCTGATTTATATGAAGATATTCATTAATGTGAAGCAACTGGGAAAACGGAAGGATGCTATCGGGAGGAAAGAGTTTTTGATAGAAACCGTTCCGGCTACGACGGCGGAACTGATTGTTGCTGTTGTCATCCGGCAAGTGCAGGAATATAATGAACGGCTGGATCAAAATGACTTGTTGAAATACCTTGCCGATGCTGAAATAGAAGAGAAAGCAACTTCGGGTAAGGTAAGTTTCGGAGTAAATTATAACGGATTGCCGGCTGATGCCGAAAAAGCAGTCCGCAACGCACTGTAATCTTTTGAGGATGGTATATTTCGTGTCTTCCTGAATGATACGGAGCTGGAATCGCTAGATGAAACAATCCAGCTGCAAGAAGAAGATAAACTGACTTTTATCCGGTTGACTATGCTGGCCGGTCGTATATGGTAATGTAATGGTAAGTAGGAGGAAAGCAACATGAATTTATACTGGAGAAAAGAGCCCAACGAATTTGTCTCGGATTATGCAGACAAGATAGTAAGCAATAAAAACAGACTCGGCGAGAGCGAACGTGTCTTATTCGATTTGCTGATCAAACGGATGACAACCGGTTCGTATGAAGCTGATATTTACTTTCAGGGTTTGATAAATAATGATGAGTTCTATCATATCAACCAGCTTTTCGGCGGTAGCCGGTATGCTGTATTGCAACATATCTTAGGGGATGAATATGCAGTAAAATATGTGGCCTGGCTCGATAAGATGGCTCTAATCCCTTATACATCCGGCTACTACCGCAGGCCGGTTCGTTCTGCCAACGCCTATCTGCTTTTGGGTAAGGCATTGGACGATTTGAAAGACTTTCTGGCAATCGTCGCTTCCGGCCTTCCGTTTGAAATGATTCTCGAAGGAGGGCGTACGGAAGATGAACGTAAATTTATTTCGGATATAAGCTTCCATCAGCTGATGAGTGTGGAAATAGATGCCGGTAATACAGCCGTTATTGAAAAGGTAAAAGATATAATCTGTAGCGATAATAATGCCGGACGTATTTCATACAGTCTGCTACAAGGCATCGTGATGAGCAATAACCGCGAACTCTACGAGCTGGAAGGCAAACTCCTGCTGGCTGCCCGCTTGCAGGAAGGCTTGCGTCAGTCTATCTGCGAAACGATGGACAGTGGGACGGCAGATGCTTTTATCTATCTTTTCAACCTCATCCGCACCAACGACCTGCAACGTTATTCGTCTGTCAAACGAGTGGTAGGCGTTTGGACAGGTCTGGTGAATGAAGCTAATGCCGACTGCATCAACCAAAAACTGATGGATCTGATCGGGATGGTGCTGACCGACCCTGCGTATGTCGAATCTTGCCTGAAAAGCGAAGACAGCATTGAAGTCTATTTGGCATTGTGGGCGAAAGGATTCTTCAAACTCACCGACCTTTATACCTGTGCCGATATAATAATGAAAGAAGGAGTAAAACATAAAATACAAGTCCTGTTTTATTACCTTGTAGCAACGCAAGATGACCAGTTGAGGGAAATGTTCTCTAAACAGGCGTTGGTACAGTATTCCGACGACTTGTCGGTGGTTGCTGCTTTTCTGGGCAGTTATATGCATAGTGTGTCTATGGGATATTACAGCTTTAGGAAAGAAGACCGTTCCTATTTCGAATCGTTGGCAGAGGCAAAGAGACATTATGAGATACTGAAAGATATTTACCGGCGGGTTCCTAAGAAGCAGGAGTATTCTCCGTTTATCTTCCCCTGACATGCTGCGGAACTATCCAGACAGGATATAACGAAGAAGATGGCTGCCATCGTTTATGTGATCGGCAGCGACGAACCGTTGGACGACCTTTGTACCTGTTACGACCAGATGGATAGCAATGTACGCCATTGTGTTGTGAAGGAGTTGCTGAAAGTGCCTTCTTCGTCCGTACAAGTAGATACGTTGATTAAAGCGTTGGGCGACCGGGCGGAATATCCCCGGAAAGCCGCTTTCGATGTATTGGATAAGATGGAACTGTCCGACGAGCAGTATATCCGTATAGAAGAACTCTTGAAATATAAATCGGGCGAACTTCGTCAGCAGGCTATTTCCCTGTTGTTGAAGCAAAAGAAGGAGGCCTTGTCCGATAGTATCGGGCGTTTGCTGTCTGCCTCGGTTTCCGAAAAGCGGTTAGGAGGATTGGATATATTGCTTACGATTCGTAAGCAGAAAGAATATGCCGATGTTTATAAAGAGGCTGTCGCTTCAGTCGGCGGGATAAAAAGTCCGACTTCGAAAGAACAACTGCTGATCGACCAGTTAATAGAGGGACATTCCCCGGTCGACAGTTGCAATACCCGATCTGAAAACGGATGACGGCTTCGACATAAAAAAGGCTTTTCCTATCTTGCAGGAAGGTTCGTTTTTAAAGAAACTGTTCGGCAAGAAGCAGCAGGATGTCTATGAGATTCTTAAAAAGCTGGCCGACCTGATTGCCCAAAATGCCGGTTATGAATATAAGACCCGCTATGGCTATTCTGTTTTACTTGAAAATAGTTTCTGGGAGATTGAGGGCAGCACTAACGATATGCCCGAGATAGACCGTTATCCGCTGGCTGAGATATGGCGTAAATTCTATAAAGAGGAAATAGGTGATTTCGGTACGTTGTTGCAAATCTGTTTCTTCATAAATACCAATTGGGATGACAGGACGTATTCCGGCTGCTCGAGTGAAGTAAGCAAGTTTTACTCCCCGACAATCCGCTCCTTTTACGGTTTCGACCTGGCCGACAGGAAGCGTTAGGCAAGCAGGCTTGATTATCAGAATACGATTCTCCAGATTATTTCCATGCTGTCCAGAGCATATTGGGATAATGGTTATGCCGGCAATCTGGTAAGAAATATCCTGGTCAGTTTCTGTGGTGTCCTGAACAGAGAGAATATGTCTTGTATCTATGAATATGAAACCTATAATAAAAAGAAAGAACGTAATTATACTTTCATATTCCAGGACTCACGCATCGCTTTCTGGATGAATGAATTATTTGATTGGCGCAGTGAGGAAGAATTTGCGTCTTGCTTTACGCTCCGTTATAAGTTTTATCAGATGGCCGACTATTATACGACCGATCCGGTGAGTGCCCGTCACGATAACCGGCTTTCCATTCTCGATTTTGCCAAGGCATACGAAACAGGGCTGATACCCGAGGAGGAAGTCATGAAAGAATTGACATTACGGTATTCTTCGGAAGAAGCGCTCGGCTTTGCTTCCCGTTTCTTTTCCGGCTCGTTGACTCACTGGCAAAAGCAGAAGGCCAGGAAATATGAAACTGTTGATTTCACGAAGTTCAAGGAGCTGTTGAGCAAAGTAACCGCTCGTATTCTCGATATAGAATTGAAGCGCGGAGATACGCCGACCGATGTTTCCCATCTCGCCCTGAAGTTGGAATATGTGGAGGGAGCAACTTACCTTGTACAAATATTGAAAGCCTTCGGCAAAGATACTTTCGAACGCACCGATTACTATTATAATTCGAGTTATACGAAGAAAGAAGTACTGAGTAAACTGCTTCGCTGTTGTTATCCGGCGCCAGAGGGTAATGCCGAAGTGCTGTCGGCCCTGCTTAAAGGCTCCGGCATTACGGAGAAACGCCTGGTGGAAGCTGCCATGTACACTCCGCAGTGGCTCGACATTATCGGGTAAAGCCTGGCATGGAAAGGATTGACCAGTGCCGCCTATTACTTCCATGCCCATATCAACGAATGGTGCGACGAAAAGAAGAAAGCCCTCATTGCCCGCTACACCCCGATCGAGCCGGAAGACCTTCAGCTGGGCGCTTTCGACATCGACTGGTTCCGCGAAGCCTATAAAGAAATCGGAGCGGAGCGTTTCGAGATCGTCTACGATGCCGCCAAATATATTTCTTCCAGCAACGGACATACGCGTGCCCGTAAATACGCCGATGCCGTCAACGGAAAGATGGTTGCCGTCGAGGTAAAGAAACAGATTGCCGGGAAACGCAACAAAGACTTGCTGATGGCTTACGCCCTGATCCCGCTGGCAAAAGATACAACGTCCGATTTGTTGGAACGTTATCAATACCTGCAACAATTCCTGAAAGAAAGCAAGGCTTTCGGTGCACAGCGGCAGGAAAGCGAAAAGAAAGCCGTCGAGATCGGCATGCAGAATCTGGCACGCAATGCCGGCTATAGCGACGTTACCCGCCTGGTATGGAGCATGGAAACCGAGCTTATCAAAGAAATGGAGCCTTACTTCACACCTACTGAGCTGGAAGGTTTCACCGTTTATGTGGAAGTGGATGCCGAGGGTAAATCCGAACTACGCTATCTGAAAGGGGAGAAGGCCTTGAACAATGTCCCCGCCAAGTTGAAAAGGCATCCGTATATCGAGGAATTAAAAGCTGTCCATAAGAAGTTGAAGAACCAGTATTCCCGTTCCCGCCTCATGCTGGAACAGGCGATGGAGGACGGTGTTCCTTTCTTCATCAGCGAACTGGCTGGACTGACCCGTAATCCGGTGATTTGGCCTCTACTCAAGAACCTTGTCTTTGTCAGCAAAGACGATACCGGCTTCTTCAACGACAATTGCCTGGTGACGCCCGACGGCGAATGTATTGCTAAAAAGTCCGATACTCCCGTCCGCATCGCCCATCCGGTCGACCTTTATCAGCGCGGCGTATGGCACCGTTATCAGCAATACCTGTTCGAGAAAGCGGTGCGTCAGCCGTTCAAACAAGTATTCCGCGAATTGTATGTGAAGACCGGCGAAGAACGTGCGATGACAAATTCGCTCCGTTATGCCGGCAACCAGATACAGCCGCAAAAGACGGTCACCCTGCTGAAAGGCCGTCGCTGGGTAGCCAACTACGAAGAAGGTCTGCAAAAGATCTATTATAAGGAAAACATTATCGCCAATATTTATGCCCTTGCCGACTGGTTCAGTCCTGCGGAGATTGAGACGCCGACACTCGAATGGGTGGCTTTCTATGAGCGCAAGACGTATAAACCGTTGAAGATAGAAGATATCCCGGGAATAATCTTTTCGGAGGTGATGCGCGATGTCGACTTGGCTGTCAGTGTGGCGCATGCAGGTGGTGTCGATCCCGAAGCCAGCCACTCTACAATCGAAATGCGCCGGGCGATTATCGAATTCACCGTGCTGTTGTTCAAACTTTCAAATGTTACGTTGGAGGGAAGTCATGCCTTTATCCGGGGCACGATGGGAGAGTACAATATCCATCTGGGCAGCGGTGTGATTCATCAGAAAGCGGGAGCTGCCATCAACGTCCTGCCCGTCCATTCGCAGCATCGCGGCCGCCTATTCCTTCCTTTCGTAGATGAAGATCCGAAGACGGCTGAGATTGTTTCGAAGATATTGCTCTTTGCGGAAGACAAGAAGATAAAGGATCCGTTTATCCTCGATCAGATACGGATAAACTGAGTCATATGCACAAAAAGAGGGACCGCAGATTTGTAAAATACATAATCTGCGGCCCCTGCTATATATTTATAAGTTATTATACGTTGAAACGGAAATGCATGATATCGCCGTCCTGTACGATATATTCTTTTCCTTCCACGCTCATCTTTCCGGCTTCTTTCACTGCTGCTTCGGATCCATAGTTGATATAATCGTCATATTTGATCACTTCTGCGCGGATAAAGCCTTTTTCGAAGTCGGTATGAATTACGCCGGCACATTGCGGAGCTTTCCAGCCTTTCTCGAATGTCCATGCACGTACTTCCTGTACGCCGGCAGTCAGGAATGTTTGTAGGTTCAGCAGGCTGTATGTCGATTTGATCAGACGGCTGACCCCCGATTCTTCCAACCCTATTTCCTGCAGGAACATCTGGCGTTCGTCGTACGTTTCGAATTCGGCAATTTCGCTTTCAATCTTGGCTGCTACTACCAGAATTTCTGCGTTTTCATCTTTTACGGCTTCGCGTACGGCTTCTACATATTTATTACCGTTTACAGCACTTGCCTCGTCGACGTTGCAAACGTACATAACCGGTTTGCTGGTCAGAAGAAACAGGTCGTGAGCTATTTTTTGTTCGTCTTTTGTTTCGAAGGTAACGGTGCGGGCACTTTTGCCTTGCTCCAATGCTTCTTTGTATTTAACCAATACTTCGTATGCCTGTTTAGCTTGTTTGTCGCCGCCTGTTTGTGCTTGTTTCTGTACTTTGGCAATACGGCTGTCGATGGTTTCCAAGTCTTTTATCTGGAGTTCCGCATCGATAATTTCTTTATCGCGTACCGGGTCTACTTTGCCGTCCACATGAACGATATTATCGTCATCGAAACAACGCAGTACGTGCAGGATTGCATCCGTTTCGCGGATATTGGCAAGAAACTTATTACCCAGTCCTTCTCCCTTACTGGCCCCTTTTACCAGACCGGCGATATCAACGATTTCTACTGTAGTCGGAACAATTTGTTTCGGATTAATCAGTTCAGCCAATTTGTTCAGACGTTCGTCGGGTACGGTGATTACGCCCACGTTCGGTTCGATCGTACAGAACGGGAAATTAGCCGATTGTGCTTTTGCATTTGATAAGCAATTGAAAAGAGTAGATTTTCCCACGTTCGGAAGACCTACGATGCCACATTGTAAAGCCATTTATATAGTTGATTTTAATTATAAATCTGTTTTGCGGCTACAAAGGTACATGATTATTTGTTAATTACCTTACTAATGAGGTATAAAGCCGAACAAAAAG
>JAJPZM010000477.1 GCA_021204335.1 Parabacteroides sp.
TAAGCATTGGCGCAAACGACATTCGTTCTGCGATTTGTAGTGCAAACACAGCCTTCGACCTCAATTGTTTTTCGATTTTAGTTAATCATGTAAGATTTGGAGTTTATTATCACAATGTTATATAAAAGGATTTAAAGAGGGAGATATGGGAGAACCTGATGAACATTCAGCGATATGATTTGTTTTGTGTCTTATAAAACAGCTATTTAATTATGAGAATAAAAACCGGACAGGGGATGATTCCCTTGATTACATTAATAGGAATATGGTCGATTTCGGCGCTCAATGCGTTGCCGGGATTGGCGGTTTCCCCTATCCTGGGCAAGCTGTCGGCCATATTTCCGCATTCGACGAAGCTGGATATACAGATGCTGTCTTCCCTGCCATCGTTGCTTATTATTCCTTTTATTATATTATCCGGCAAGCTGACGGAGAAGATCAATAATATATGGCTGTTGCAAATCGGGTTGGGCATCTTCGCCGTAAGCGGCATCCTGTATCTGCTTTCCACGAAGATGTGGCAACTGGTTGCCGTCAGCGCCTTGCTGGGAGTAGGGTCGGGGCTGATTGTCCCGCTGTCGACAGGCCTTATCTCGAGGTTCTTCACCGGGGCATACCGCACGAAACAATTCGGGCTGAGCTCCGCCATAACTAATGTGACGCTGGTATTGGCAACGATCCTGACCGGTTATCTGGCGGAAGTGAATTGGCATCTGCCTTTCCTGGTCTACCTTTTCCCGCTGGTTTCGATCGTGCTTTCATTCTATTTGAAAAAGAATATAAGCCCCCTGCCTGCCCCGGCAATGCATTTGGAGACGGCAGATTCTTCCTTCGGCCGCTTTGGCATACAAATCAAACATCTGATGCAGATCGTGGGCTTCTACGGACTGGCTACCTACCTCGTAATCATTGTCAGCTTCAACCTGCCTTTCCTGATGAAAGAGTATCATTTCAGTAGCGGCAATTCGGGCCTTATGATTTCACTCTTCTTTCTGGCGATTATGGCTCTGGGGTTCGTGCTGAACCGGATTGTAGATTTCTGCGGCAGCAAAACCAAGTTCTACAGCCTGCTGTCGATTGCCCTCGGAATGGCTCTGATACTTGTCTCGCGGACGGAGTGGCTGATCGGATTGGGATGCATCTTTGCCGGACTGGGCTATGGCGTTATCCAGCCGATTGCCTACGACAAGACGACCCTCACCGCCATCCCGTCCAAAGTAACGCTTGCCCTTGCTTTCGTAATGGCAATGAATTACCTGGCTATCCTGTTATGCCCTTTTATCATAAATGTATTCAAAGATATGCTCCATATCGAAACGCAACAGTTTGCTTTCATCTTTAATATGATTATCGCCCTGGCTGCCGCGGTATGGGCTTATTTCAAGCAAGGAACATTCCTGTTCAACGATAAAACATAAACGCCAATAATATGAAGAATAAAAAGACAGAAGCCAACCTAAGTATGATCGTGTCGAAAACCTTTAGCGGGCTGAATGCCAATGCGCTTAAATACCTGCTGCCTTTATGGGTCGCCCCGCTGACGGGCGTTATGTTCCATTGCGTATTTGCGGCGGTGGTATTCTGGATCATCAGTCTCTTCTGGAAACAGGAGAAGACGACGCGGCGCCAAAAGATAACCCTGTTTCTGTTGGGGGCGGTCGGGCTTTATGGCTTTATATTCTTCTACCTGATCGGGGTCAGCAAAACAACACCTGTCTCCAGCTCGCTGTTCAGCAGCCTGCAACCGATCTGGGTGTTTGTCCTCTCCGTTATCTTCCTGCGCGAACGAATTACGGCAATGAAGATTATCGGTATCGTGATCGGGTTGGGCGGCGCCCTGCTCTGTATCCTGACACAGAAAAGCGACGACCTGGCGTCGGATGCTTTTACGGGAAATATGTTTTGCCTGCTGAGTTCCATCGCATACGCTGGCTACCTGATTGTAAGTAATATCGTATTGGGCAGAGTCAGTTCGCTCAATATGTTGCGGTATAGCTTTCTGGGGGCGGCCGTTTCATCGTTAATCGTAATGGCCTTTACCGGTATCGACGGACACCTGTTCACCCACTTTGAATGGACGCCTTTCCTGATCCTGATGTTCGTTCTTATCTTTCCAACCACCATCAGTTACCTGCTGATTCCGATCGGACTGAAATATCTGAGCACAACGCTGGTCGCCCTCTACGGTTACCTGATACTGATTGTCGCCACCATCGTCTCTCTCTCCATCGGCCAGGATCGTTTCAGCTGGTACCAGATGATTGCCATCGCCATGATCTGTTCGAGTGTCTATTTTGTTGAAATAGCGGAAAGTAAAGATAAAAGATATTTTTTTTCTCTTTCTTTGTAACAATTTATTCCCTGTTCCCGTCTCCTTTATGAAGCCTCTCCAAAGTGCGCATCAAGAAGGCGGAACAAACAGAATTAGTAATCATTTAATACAATAGAAAGATGAAACAATACTTTGTTATCCTGGCAATGATCCTGATCTGCCAGGCGGGAAGCAGCCAGACGATGAACCAACTGTTCAACGAGTTCTCGAAGGTGAAAGATACAAACTTGATCGAAATGCAGACCAATAACGCTACGATAGGAAACATTACCCTGAATCAAATCAAAGCTTCTACTGAAGAAATAGGAGTCAACAACATCGAGCTGCTGAATTTCGACAAATGCAGCAACAAAATAAAAGAACGTTTTAACAAAGCCATCAAGGAGTTGGACGATCCGAAGTTTGAAACAATCGTTACCTCAAACGAAGAAGGCAACCGCCGGAAAGTACTGATACGTATTGAAGACGAAACCATACGCGAGTTAGTTTTTCTGACAAGTGGCGACAACTGCAACCTGATACGTATCCAAGGGAATATAGCATTTTCCGATATTGATAAAATGTTGAAATATCCGAAAGAATATATCTTAGAGGATAAATGATTATGGATGCTGAGCACTTCAAACGAAAGTTCCTCTCCTTCCATCCCAAGCTCTACCGGATTGCCTACGCGCTTGTCGAGAACAAAGCCGATGCCGAAGATCTCCTCCAGGACGCCTATTTCAAATTATGGAACAGGCGGAACGAGCTTCCCGACATCGAAAACCCCGAAGCCTTCTGCGTCACGCTGGTTAAGAATCTCTGCCTCGACTACCTCCGCTCCGCCCACGCCAACCGCCGGGAAACAGAGATAGAAGAAGTAGTAACCCTCGCTACCGACTCCTCGCCGGAAAAAGAGCTGGAAACGAAGGATAAGGAACAACAAGTCCGGCAACTGATCGACTGGCTGCCCGACAACCAGCGGCAAGTACTCCGCCTGAGAGGTATCGAAGATTGCTCGCTTGACGAGATAGAACAGATCACCGGCCTGAGTGCCGTCAACATACGCGTGCTGCTTTCCCGGGCACGCAAAACAATCCGGGAACAATTTGATAAAATATACGAATATGAACGATAAACAGATAGATGAATTAATCAACCAGGTGCTCCGGGACGACCAGGTCCTGCCGGAAGGACTTTCCGAACGGTTGGAACAGCAGATAGATGCCTGGGCCGCCGCCGAAAAGAAAGAGACTCAACGCTCATCTTCCCGCCGTCGTTCCCTCTATTGGTTCAGCGGAGCTGCCGCTGCCATCCTATTGCTCTGTATAGGTCTCTTCAACCTGACCGACCTGAGCAGAGGTAAACAGCCACTTGCCGACACCTACGACAACCCGCAGGAAGCAGCCATTGCCGCCCGGAAAGCACTCGCTTTCATGTCGGTCAACCTCAACAAGGGAATCGAACAGATGAACGATGCCCGGCAGGAAATGAACAAAGTAAACCGTATTCTGAATAAACATTTAAAAGATTAACAAGATGAAAGCTAAAAATATATTACTCATCCTTTTCATGTCTCTGTGCTCCGTAAGCATGGTCTTTGCCCAGGACAAGCTGTTCGACAAATATTCCGAAATAGACAACGTCACCTCTGTCTACATCTCGAAAGCCATGTTCCAGATGATACCCAATTTCGAAACCAACGGTCTCAACCTCATGAATCTGAAAGGCAAGGTCGACGGCCTGCAAATCCTCACCACCCAGGACAGCAGCATAAAGGAAAAGATGCGCACCGACTTCAAAGGCCTGATCGGTAAAAACCACCAGGAACTGATGCGGGTAAAAGACGGTCATACACGCGCCACTTTCTACGTAAAGCAAAAAGGCGATCTAATCAGCGAAATGATCATGCTTGCCGATACCGACAGCAGCTTCAACGTGATCCAACTACTGGGCAATTTCACCTTACAGGATATTCAAGAGATTACTAAAGAGATAAATAAGTAAGGAAGCAAACCCTTTTCATATTCCAAATATATCATTACATTTGCGGATGTTCCGGTTCAGCACCGGAACGTCTGTCATAAAATAAAAGTGGTGCGGCGTATGAAATGTGGAGCAGGGAGGTTGAGAATGCTGGTTACTTTGGTAACAATGCTTTTCTTATCTTATAATATACTTGCAGAGGAAGGAAATAAGAACATACCGGGCGGTGGGGTCGACTCTATCGCCTATTCGCGCCGTTTGATCCACCGGCTGGGTGTCGATGCCCGCCCCACTTACATCTTCCCGACCAATTCTTTCCTAAGAGGAGAGAATATGACAATGACTCCGATCCGGAAATTGATCTCCGCCCATCTGAAATACTCGTTCCAATACTTCCCAAACAGTTACACCGACCGTATTTACCGGGGAGCATATCAGGACATTGGACTGGGTTATTATTCTTTTGAACATCACGACGAGCTAGGCAACCCGCTGGCAATCTATCTCTTTCAGGGAGCCCGCATTGCCCGGTTCAACCCGCGGCTGTCGCTTAATTACGAGTGGAACTTCGGCGTCTCTTTCGGCTGGGAACCTCACAACTCCGATTACAACTATTACAACAAAGTGATAGACTCGAAGATAAATGCCTACATCAATGCCAACTTCTACTTCAACTACATCCTTTCCAGACAGGTAGACTTGGTGGCGGGAGTCGACCTGACACATTTCTCCAATGGCAACACTCGTTTCCCGAATGCCGGATTGAATACGGTCGGCTTGCGGGTTGGCTTGGTCTATAACTTCAACCGGAATGGCGATTTCCTTTCCAAGCCGTCCTTTCAACCGCCCGTACCAAGGTTCCCGAGGCATATCAGCTATGATGCCGTCGTATTTGGCTCGTGGCGACGGAAAGGCGTTTATATCGATGAAACTTCGCAGGTGGCTGCGCCCGGTGCTTTTGCTGTGGCGGGATTCTGTTTCAACCCGATGTATAACTTCGGCTATAACTTCCGGGCAGGCGTGTCGCTGGATGGTGTTTACGACGAAAGTGCCAATATCTACACCGATAAGTATGACTCGGATCGCTTCTACCGCCCGCTACTCAGTTATCAGATGGCGTTGGGGCTTTCTGCCCGGGCAGAATATGCGATGCCTTACTTTTCCGTTAATATCGGAGTGGGTGGGAACATAATACATCGCGGTGGCGACCTGAAAGGGCTTTACCAGGTATTAGCCCTCAAAATCGAAGTAACCCGCAGCTCCTTTATCCATATCGGCTATAACCTGTAAAACTTCCATACGCCCAACTATCTGATGCTGGGTATCGGATATCGGTTCCATAACCTGTACCCGACGTTCCACCGATAAAAAGATTTAGTAGGTCACAAACAATATGGTTCAAATCTCGTATAATAGCTCAGGGTTCTGCTGTAATAAATAAATGTTGTACTAACTTTGCTCAAAAAATGGGAACAAAAAGACTTATCTCCACAAAGGTTCTTGTTCCCAATTACAAGGAAATCCTAATAATTGTGTCCTTACTGATGGATGCTTTGTCAATAGTTGCTTAAAGTCGGCAACGAAAGTATTGTTGGAAGAAATAGAGTTGAGCTAATACACTACATAGCACAGTTGCGGATAAAGAGTCTGTTCACGAAATGAGAAGTCAGCAATCCAAGTGTGAGGCATACGTTCCGGCATCATTGGTTTTACAGGAAATACTCGGTTTGACAATCTTGAGTGATGGGTGCAACAGTTGCGAAGTACGGCAAGGCACTCTAACCAACTTCGTAAGAATTTGTGATGATTCAAACCGAACTCTCTCGCCACAGCATGTTTTGCAGTGGCATCCGAAAAATTGGAATAGAGTTTGGAAAGTGTACCCATTGAGATAACTTCCAATGTTTTCCATACAGGAGGCAGATTTGGCTCGCTATATTTACGAAAATGTTCCATTATAAAATCATCGTGTGAGCGAGATACCTCCTTGCGGATAATGGATAAGTTTGCATCGAAACGAGTCTCATTGGTGGCATAGCTTTCATCCATAAACCAAAATGCTCCAAATTCAAGAGCAAAGTGTTTGATTATTTTGGTGCGGATTGAAACCTCAATAGTTTGAATGACTGTAAACAATAAAGCTCTAAGTTGTTTATCAAAAAAATAAAGGTCTATAATATCAACAAAGCAACTGCCTTCTCTGAATTGATGCGTGGAGTGGTCAGCTTCAAAGTGTCGCCAATAGCCAGCAAGACGAAAATAACTGATGGTGTCTAGAATTTCAATAGCTTGCTCAACATCATCAATGAGCAAACCTCTTTCTTTAAGAATGTCAATTTGCTGCTCAGTGGTTATAGCTTGATTCGTGTATCTAACTCCCATAAACAAAAAATGTCCCGCTGGGTACGCTGATCTTACGGGAAGCGGGCGGGATTTGTTAGTACAAAGGTAATCTATTTTTCTTAATCTACCAAGCTATACTATCCTATTTTTTGATTTATACTTTATGGAATGTAATCACCTCGAATAAACGGTTCTTGGATATGCTTTTCTACAATATTCCAACCCTTTCTTCAAATTTACCTCTAAGGTAGATTTCGGTAAAATTTGCAACAAGGCTATTTTCAGTTTCTTGACAAAATCCAAACCTTATCTCAATTTTTAAAATCACAAACAACTATCACTCTATCACTTTCTTGCATAACAGGCTGGTATTTAGTCGATTAATTTGTGATAGTTGCCATTTCTATCTATCATTCTACTATCATTGTCTTGATTAAAACGAATTGGATGCCTACCTGTTTTGTTAAAGTATACAACTGAAAATCAGCAGAGTAGTAATAAATGTTGTTCGACACCCGAGTGTCAACGGTCTTTACACCCGGGTCTTAGCATCGTTTATATCCGGGTGTAAAACAGGGCAAGACGGGTATCCTGACAATAAGAAGAAAGCATCTGCGTGAAAAAAAGTAGGCATCTGCATGAATTTATTCTATATGCTCCGGCAAGGGAGACAGCAGAGAAATTAGGCGAAACAACGATGATATAGTTAAATGATAGTTCTGTGATAGTAGAGTGATAGATAAAAATGGCATCTATCACCCATCGTCTAGTTTGAAAAACAAACGCTATAAGGCAAATGGTGATAGAGTGACAGTATATTTGAAAAATCTATTTGTTGTAGAAAGGTGCGAACATAGGAAAAAGTGAAGTTTAGGTTATAGAAAGATATATAAAACAAAAATCAGCAAAGCCCTTCGGAAGTTCCCGAGGTTTTGCTGATTCGGTATTGTTTAAACAAATTACAATTCGTTTATTTCTTCAATTGATAGGCCGGTGCATTGGGCGATCGTTTCAGCATTGACTCCCTGCTTTTTAAAATTCGTAGCGATCAAACGTCGTTCTTCTGCTTTGCCTTCAGCCTTCCCTTCTGCTTTGCCTTTCTCCATGCCATCCTCAAAACTGGTATCGAGAGCCGCAGCAAGGTCGCGCTCGACCGAGAGACTTAGCTCGTATTCCAGTCGTTGGTCGGGAGTCATACGCTCGACTTCCACAATACTTTTGAGTTTGCGGAATATCTGATTATTCAGTTCTTCGGGTAATCGTTCCATGATTTCAATGTTGTTTAAGACAAATAACCACTTCTTATATAGCGTGTCGCATGCTTGCAAAGGTAATACAAATTTCGGCATTTCCAGATAGATTTCATTGAGCGTTTCGCTGAAAGGAATCTTCAACTCCCTGTCCATTCGCACAATATCCCAACGGTATTTATCCGGGCAGGTAGGATCCATAATATAGTTCAACACACAAACCACATAGACTTTGCTGATATGGTAGTTCCAACGTTTATGGATTGTATCCAATCCCTTTCCCGATTTTTTCTCCAGTTCTTCGCCCAACTTTTCTTTTACGATCATGGATTGTTGCTGGATTGCAAAAGAGGCGTAGTATAACACTCTGTCGGAGAAGTACTTTTGTCGTGACTTCTGCATCTCGATTATGAAGACTTCCCCTTTGTCATTCTCGCAGAAAATATCGGATACTGCCCGTCGTTGGTCATGCTTTAAGCCGAGCATTTCTACATTTCGGAAAGTGATGTCTACAATAACTTCGTGTTGGATGACTTCATTTAAGAAGCTAATGATAAGATCTTTATTAACTTCACTGCCGAATTAACTTCACTGCCGAAAATTTTCTTCCAGCTATAGTCCGGAAACGGATTGACAAATTTGTTCATAGCACATTGTTTTGATTGGCTCCAATAATAGAGTTGCTGCAAATATAAAGAATTGTTCTGATCAACCCAATCATTAGGGAGCGAATATTGAGGGAAATATCAATTATTCCCATAATTGAATTATCATGATT
>JAJPZM010000101.1 GCA_021204335.1 Parabacteroides sp.
TTTCCCCTTGATTACTAATAGCCCGCGATAAGTAATAGATACCCCGGTCGTAAAAGTAGGGTTGGGCTCCATTTCAACCACGAACCAGCCCCCTTGATCATCTCTGCAATGAATGTCGAATATGACTCCCCGGTCATCGATGGTTTTCGGTTGCAGGATGGGGTTCTGAAAAGTGATGTCAACAATCTGACGCTCACCGATCAACAGCTGATTCAGAAAATCAATTAATAACTCTTTGTGTACCTCTTGTCCGAATATCCGGTGGAAGCTGAAATCGGTAAAGGGATTGATAAACTTTCCCATAACTAAGATTTTTATTGGTTGCCGTCCAAAAAACAGGCGGTAAGGCAAAGATAAGAATTATTTCAATTGGCAAGCATTCCGGAAGCTGTTTTTCAGATAATATGACTCAAAACTGAAAAATAGTGAACCTGTAATAGTACAATATACCAGAAAAGTGATATACCTTGTTAACAGATTACATACGTTATAACCCATATAACAGACTACCATTCACTAAAAGCTATATTCTTTCTACATAATAATTATTCGTATCTGCATAATAATTATTCATAAATCCACCAGCCATAATTTTTGCTATTTCAAACCAATATTCTACCTTTGCTGCCATTACCGGGGAGAAATCCGGTAATTTGTTATAGAACATTTAATTATCTAACTGTAAAACTGGAAATTTAACAAAATCGATGATTGGATGTTCGTGCTACGCTTATGTAATTTTTGTTACGATAAGTGGGGGTACGGGCATACTATGTATTCTCATCTTAGGGGTATTCCAGTACCTGTCTACGGGGTTTATGTATATGTTACGTGCCCCCTTTTTTATGCGGTTGCGGAACATATCTAACTTAAAAAATCAGTAGGATATGAAAAAGAAAACACTAGTAGAACTTCGCCGCATCGCCAACCTCATCCCGAAACAAAATCCTTTTGAGATTGCCGCTTTTCTTTGCCCCATCTGTGATGAATGGAAATTTGTTTTTTTTGAATGGTAGCCTGGTATTTATGGAAGATGAAAACCCTATCCTTGTCATGCAGCTAAGCACTATTTATGGGACATTAAGAGCCAACGACACCCTCTACATCCTTTGTAGAAACAGAGCACTGCATTATTTCGACCGGAAAACGCACCAACATTGTGTTGCTTTCCTCGACAATACGCACGATGATATCTCCGGTCCTATGTTGAACTGATGCCGATCAAACGAACTTATAATTAGTTATTAGGAATAATTGAGCCTTCATGTATAGAGCATTCTGAACCTTCTAACTCTCTTTTATTCGTAATGATTTGTAGATCCCTTTGAGTTTGTACTTACATTTTATAAGTAAATTGGTGTAAAAAATATCGTTTTATATTTGGTGGTTTGGAAAAAGGCTGTATCTTTGCAGCGTTAAATAAGAAAAGACAATGAAACAGAATATAGCAAATAGTCTCATTATTTTTCTAAACATTATTCTACTCTGGGGACAGGATAGGAAGTGAGACTGTACGTGCTTTTCTGATGCATGAAGATATTAAAGAGCCTTTCTCACTTCCTTGTGAGAGGGGCTTTTTTCATGGATACAAACAAGAATATAAACAAATTTAAGAGTATAAGATTATGTCAGACAGATTATTTATTTTCGACACCACATTAAGGGATGGTGAGCAGGTGCCCGGTTGCCAGTTGAATACAGTTGAGAAGATTCAGGTAGCAAAAGCACTCGAAGAACTGGGAGTAGATGTGATTGAAGCGGGCTTCCCCGTATCGAGCCCGGGCGATTTCAACAGTGTGGTTGAAATCTCAAAAGCCGTAACTTGGCCCACTATTTGTGCATTGACCCGTGCCGTGGAAAAAGATATAGATGTCGCTTTTGAAGCATTGAGGTTTGCGAAACACGGATGTATCCATACCGGTATCGGTACTTCCGACTATCATATCCGTTATAAATTCAATTCCAATCAGGATGAAATTCTGGAACGCGCCATTGCCGCTACCAAATATGCCAAGAAATATGTAGAAGATGTTGAGTTCTATTGCGAAGATGCCGGTCGTACCGACAATGCCTATCTGGCACGTGTGGTTGAGGCGGTAATCAAAGCCGGTGCAACCGTTGTCAATATCCCGGATACAACAGGTTATTGCCTGCCCGACGAATATGGTGCGAAGATCAAGTATCTGATGGAACATGTGGATGGCGTTCATAATGCAATCCTTTCTACACATTGCCACAACGACTTGGGTATGGCTACTGCCAATACCGTGCAGGGTGTTCTGAACGGAGCACGCCAGGTGGAAGTCACTATCAACGGTATCGGCGAACGTGCCGGTAATACTTCGCTGGAAGAGGTGGCCATGGTTTTCCGTAGCCATAAAGAACGTGGTATCGAAACGAATATCAATACGACAAAGATTTACGGTATCAGCCGTACGGTTTCAAGCTTGATGAATATGCCGGTTCAGCCGAACAAGGCAATCGTGGGACGTAATGCATTCGCCCATTCTTCCGGTATCCATCAGGATGGCGTTTTGAAGAACCGCGAAAGCTACGAGATCATCGACCCGAAAGATGTGGGTATCGACGATAACGCAATCGTACTGACTGCCCGCAGCGGACGTGCCGCCCTGAAACATCGTCTGAGCGTACTGGGTGTCGAGCTGAGCCAGGAAAAACTGGATAAGGTGTACGAAGAGTTCCTGAAACTGGCCGACCGCAAGAAAGATATCAACGACGATGATGTGCTGATGCTGGCAGGAAAAGACCGCACTGCTATGCACCGTATTAAACTGGATTACCTGCAGGTTACTTCGGGTGTCGGCCTGCAATCGGTTGCCAGCGTTTGTCTGGATATTGCCGGCGAGAAGTTTGAAGCGGCCGCTTCGGGTAACGGTCCTGTCGATGCTGCCATCAAAGCTGTTAAGTCGATCATTCACCGCACGATGGCCATCCAGGAGTTCCTGATCCAGGCTATTAATAAAGGTAGCGACGACATGGGTAAGGTACACATGCAGGTTGAATACGACGGAAACAACTACTACGGTTTTGCCGCCAATACCGACATCATCGCTGCTTCGGTGGAAGCCTTTATCGATGCTATCAACAAATTCGTGAAATAACATAATACATAATTAGCAATGAGCAAGACATTATTTGAGAAGATTTGGGAGAAACATGTAGTGGATACGCTGCCCGATGGGACGATCCAGTTATACATCGACCGCCTGTATTGCCACGAAGTAACCAGTCCGCAAGCTTTTGCCGGGTTGCGTGCCCGCGGTTTGAAGCCATTTCGCCCGGAACAGATTACCTGTATGCCCGACCATAATATCCCGACCCTGCATCAGGATAAACCGATCGAAGATCCGGTATCAAAAAATCAGGTAGATACCCTGGAGAAGAATGCCAAGGATTTCGACCTGACTTACTACGGTCTGCAACATCCGAAGAACGGTATTATCCATGTGGTAGGCCCGGAAACAGGTCTGACTCAGTCCGGTATGACAATCGTTTGCGGCGACTCGCATACTTCTACCCATGGAGCCATGGGTGCTATTGCCTTCGGTATCGGTACCAGTGAGGTAGAAATGACGCTGGCAACCCAATGTATCATGCAACGCAAACCGAAGACCATGCGCATCACCATCGACGGCAAGCGCAAATCGGGTGTGACGGCGAAAGATTTTGCTCTCTGTATCATCAGTAAGATGACAACAGGTGGTGCTACCGGTTATTTTGTTGAATATGCCGGTGAAGCGATCCGCAACACTACGATGGAAGAACGTCTTACTATCTGCAACCTTTCGATCGAGATGGGTGCCCGCGGCGGTATGATCGCTCCCGACCAGGTTACGTTCGATTATCTGAAAGACCGCGAGTTTGCTCCCCGCGGCGAAGCCTGGGAAAAGCAACTGGCCGAATGGCGCGAACTGTATAGCGATCCGGATGCCAAGTTCGACAAGGAGATCGTTTCCCACGCCGAAGATATCGACCCGATGGTTACTTACGGTACCAACCCGGGTATGGGAATGGGAATCCGCGAAAGCATCCCTTCCATGGAGAGTGTAGACGAAGCAGGTCGTATCTCCTATAAAAAATCTCTCGATTATATGGGCTTCACCGCCGGCGAACCGATCCTGGGCAAGAAGATCGACTATGTTTTCCTGGGAAGCTGTACGAACGGACGTATCGAGGATTTCCGCGCCTTCGCATCTTTAGTAAAAGGAAAGAAGAAAGCCGACGATGTAATCGTTTGGCTCGTTCCCGGAAGCTGGCAGGTAGAACGCGAGATTCGTGCCGAGGGTATCGACAAGGTGCTGACCGAAGCTGGTTTCGAACTGCGTCAACCGGGTTGTTCGGCTTGTCTGGCGATGAATGAAGATAAGGTTCCGGCAGGCAAATACGTCGTTTCTACTTCCAACCGTAACTTCGAAGGTCGTCAGGGTCCGGGTGCACGCACCATTCTGGTAGGTCCGCTGGTAGCTGCCGCTGCCGCAGTAACGGGTAAGATCACCGATCCGAGAGATTTAATGTAATAAGAAGACGAACTGAAAAATCAAGAGAACGAAATGAAAGAAAAATTCACGATAGTAACATCCACCTGTGTGCCTCTCCCTTTGGAGAATGTAGACACAGACCAGATCATCCCGGCCCGCTTCCTGAAAGCCACCACACGCGAGGGCTTCGGCGATAATCTTTTCCGCGACTGGCGTTATGACAAGGCGGGCAACCCTAATCCCAACTTTGTGTTGAACCAGGATACTTATAAAGGGCAGATATTGGTGGCCGGAAAGAACTTCGGTAGTGGTTCGAGCCGCGAGCATGCTGCCTGGGCGATTGCCGGATATGGTTTCCGTGTGGTTGTCAGCAGCTTCTTTGCCGACATCTTCAAGAACAATTCGATGAACAACGGCCTTGTTCCGGTTGTTGTTTCTCCTGAGTTCCTGTCTGAAATATTCGCTTCGATAGAAGCCGATCCTCAGGCCACCTTGACGATCGACCTTCCTGCCCAGACAATCACCAACAACGCAACGGGCAAAAGCGAATCTTTCGACATCAACGCCTATAAAAAAGACTGCCTGGTAAACGGGCTCGACGACATTGATTATCTCCTGGCAAATAAGTCTAAGATAGAAGCATACGAAGCAAATAGAAAGTAAGATGGTAGAAATAATGGATACAACCCTTCGGGATGGGGAACAAACATCGGGTGTCTCTTTTGCGGCTCACGAGAAGCTCAATATCGCGCAAGTGCTATTGAACGATCTGGGAGTGAACCGCGTGGAGATAGCCTCGGCTCGCGTATCGAACGGAGAGTTCGATGCCGTGAAGCGCCTGGCTGCCTGGGCTGAACGTACCGGCAATCTGCATAAGCTCGAAGTGCTCGGCTTTGTAGATGGCGATACCTCGCTCAACTGGATCGAAGCTGCCGGTTGCCGCGTGGTCAACCTCCTCTGTAAAGGTTCGTACAAACACGTAACCGAACAACTCCGCAAATTGCTTGAACAGCATATTGCAGATATCCGTTCTGTTGTATCGCTGGCTACCGAAAAAGGCATCGAGATAAACGTTTATTTGGAAGACTGGTCGAACGGGATCAAAAACTCTCCCGACTACGTCTTCCAACTGGTTGATGCACTGAAAGAACTCCCCATCCGCCGCTTCATGCTGCCCGATACGTTGGGTATCCTGAATCCCGGCAACACGTACGAGTTCTGTCGGCAAATGCTTGAACGTTACCCCGACCTGCATTTCGATTTCCACGCCCACAACGATTACGACCTGGCGGTAGCCAACGTTTACTCTGCCGTGCGTGCCGGAATACAAGGCGTCCACACCACCATCAACGGCTTGGGCGAACGTGCCGGCAACGCTCCGCTCAGCAGTGTGATTGCTGTTATTAAAGACCATCTGAACGGCGAGACCACTGTGCGCGAAGAAAAGATCAACGCCGCCAGCCGCCTGGTCGAAACCTATTCGGGCATCCATATCGCCCCGAACCGTCCGATCATCGGCGAACACGTCTTTACGCAATGCGCCGGCGTACATGCCGACGGCGACAGCAAGAACAATCTGTATTGCAACGACCTGTTGCCCGAACGTTTCGGCCGCGTCCGCGAATATGCCCTCGGCAAGACGTCCGGCAAGGCGAATATCCGCATGAACCTCGAATCGCTCGGCATCGATGTCGACGACGAAGCTATGCGCAAGATCACCGAAAAGATCATCGAACTGGGCGACAAGAAAGAGATGGTGACGACCGAAGACCTGCCGTATATCATCAGTGATGTGCTTCACCATGATACAATGGCCGATCAACGTATCCGCATATTGAATTATTCCTTATCTTTGGTGCAGGGACTGAAGCCCGTAGCCACCCTGAAGATAGAGATCGACGGCGAGGCTTACGAGGAATCGGCTTCCGGCGATGGCCAGTACGATGCATTCGTCCGCGCCCTTCGCCGCATCTATTCCGACCTGGGCCGTCCTTTCCCGATGCTGACCAACTATTCCGTCTCCATTCCCCCCGGCGGTCGTACCGATGCCTTCGTGCAGACGATCATCAGCTGGAACTATGCCGGCGTAGACTTTAAAACCCGCGGTCTGGATGCCGACCAGACAGAAGCAGCGATCAAGGCAACGCTGAAGATGTTGAATAAAATCGAACAATAATTATAGGAGGTATTAGTTATGAACAAGAGACTGACCATTGCGCTGGTAGCGCACGATAATCGCAAGGCTGACATGGTAGAATGGGCTGTGCACAATGCAGAATTCCTTTCCCATCATCATTTGATATGCACCGGCACGACCGGCGGACTCATTCGCAACGCCTTTGAAGAAAAGGGGATCAATGCCGAAATCACCTGCATGCATTCCGGCCCGTTAGGCGGTGATGCCGAAATCGCAGCCATGGTAGTACGCAAAGAGGTAGACCTGGCTGTCTTCCTGATCGACGACCTGAACCCGCAGCCGCACGAAGCCGACATCCAGATGTTGCTCCGCCAGTGTCGTGTTCATAACGTGCCTATCGCTTGCAACCGTTACAGCGCCGACCTGATGATTACAAGCACCCTGTGGGACGACGACAGTTATGTCCCCACCGAACCCAAATACGTATTATTTAAAAGAGACTAATTTATTTATATGAAATTAAACATTGCAGTCCTTCCCGGCGACGGTATCGGTCCCGAGATTGTAGAGCAAGGCATGAAAGCCGTTAAAGCCGTATGCGAGAAATACGGTCATGAACTAAGTTACAAACATGCACTGGTAGGAGCCGTTGCCATCGACGAAACCGGCAATCCGTATCCGGATGAAACGCATGAACTCTGTATGCAGAGCGATGCCGTTTACTTCGGTGCTATCGGTTCCCCGAAATACGATAACAACCCGTCTGCCAAAGTACGTCCCGAACAAGGTTTGCTGGGCATGCGCAAGAAGCTGGGGCTTTTTGCCAACATTCGTCCGGTGACAACTTTCCCGTCGTTGTTGCATAAATCGCCGCTTCGTGCCGAACTGATTGAAGGAGCCGACTTTATGTGTATTCGCGAGTTGACCGGCGGTATGTATTTCGGCCGTCCGCAGGGGCGTAGCGAAGATGGTAATACGGCTTACGATACTTGCGTTTATACACGTGAGGAGATCGAACGTATCGTTCGCCTGGCCTATCAATATGCGCAAAAACGCCGTAAGAAAGTAACTGTTGTGGATAAGGCGAATGTATTGGCTACTTCTCGTCTGTGGCGCCAGGTCGCACAGGAAATCGAAAAGGAATATCCGGATGTGGAAACCGAATACATGTTTGTCGACAATGCTGCCATGCGCCTGGTTCAGTGGCCGAAAAGCTTCGATGTGATGGTTACTGAAAATATGTTCGGTGATATCCTTACTGATGAGACTTCCGTTATTACCGGCTCATTGGGTATGCTGCCTTCTGCTTCTATCGGTGTGCACACTTCCGTATTCGAACCGATCCACGGCTCTTATCCGCAGGCTGCCGGTAAGAACATCGCCAATCCGTTGGCTACGATCCTGAGTGCCGCTTTGATGTTCGAATATGCTTTCAACCTGATAGAAGAAGGCGCCTTGATCCGCGAAGCCGTTGCCGCCTCTATGGACGCCAACGTCGTTACAGAAGACATTGCTGAAAACGGCAAAGCCTATAAGACGAGTGAGGTAGGGGATTGGATTGCTGAGTATATTGCTAAGAAGTAATTGATTATAACATCCGGTGGAGCGAAACATCATTTGTTCCATTGGATGTTTTGTTTCTTTTGACTGTGGCTATTTTATATAATATCTTTATTTATCGCCATAGTGGCTTTTTACTGAAACGACTTCAACCTAATAAGTTTTTTGATATCATCGATTGTATAAACTTTAGCTCTACCCTGTTTTGCGTCTTCAATGCCACGCATGACAGATGCCATATTCTTAGGATCATCAAACCATGGATCGCCGCTCGGACTCGGATTGGTTGAAACTTCTACGTTCAAAGAATTTGCTTTAGTCTCCAAAAGGTTTTCAATGAAAGCTTTTAGACTCTTGCTCTGTGAAGCTGCCATAATCTTTCGTATTTTCCACAAAGGTATAAAATATATGATTATCCGCATAATGTCCTATTATAAATTCTGGATTTGAAGTCGGAGT
>JAJPZM010000225.1 GCA_021204335.1 Parabacteroides sp.
TTTCTGCAAACAAAGCAACTGTAAACAAAGAGTGGGTCATCGTTGACGCTGATGGACAGACTTTGGGACGCCTTTGTGCAAAAGTAGCAAAGCTTTTGCGCGGCAAGTATAAACCCAACTTCACTCCTCATGTTGATTGTGGTGATAATGTGATCATTATCAATGCAGAGAAAATCGTTCTGACAGGAAACAAATGGAACGATCGTGTTTATTTGAGATATACCGGATATCCCGGTGGACAGATTGAATACACATCTAACGACTTGATGAAGAAGGGTGCAAGCCATTTGTTCAGAAAAGTAGTAAAGGGTATGTTGCCTAAAAACCGTCTGGGTGCTAAGTTACTTGGTAACTTGTATGTATATGAAGGAACAGAGCACAAACACGAAGCTCAACAGCCTAAGTCAATCGATATAAACTCACTTAAATAATAACTATGGAAGTAGTAAATGCAATAGGAAGACGTAAAGCAGCAGTTGCTCGCGTATTCGTAAGTGAAGGAGCGGGAAAGATAACTATCAACAAACGTGATCTTGCAAATTACTTTCCTTCTACAATTCTTCAGTTCATCGTTAAGCAACCGCTTGCAAAGCTAGGCGTTGAAGAACAATATGATATCAAGATTAATCTTGATGGTGGTGGTTTCAAAGGCCAGTCGGAAGCCGCTCGTTTGGCTATCGCACGCGCACTGATTAAAATCAATGCCGAAGACAAGCCTGCGTTGAGAGCAGAAGGTTTCGTAACTCGCGATCCTCGTGCTGTTGAACGTAAGAAACCGGGTCAGCCGAAAGCTCGTAAGAGATTCCAGTTCAGCAAACGTTAATGTTATTTGTGAGTTTCTTACAAGGACAAAGCGTTTAGTATCTAAATTGTCGGGATTTCTTTTGCATGCAGACATGCCGGGGAACTACCTGATAGTTGAAAACAAACAGAAAGTAAACGATTTAAAAAGAAAAAAAATGTCAAGAGTTAATTTTGATCAGTTATTAGAAGCCGGAGTTCACTTCGGACACTTAAAAAGAAAGTGGAACCCCGCAATGGCTCCTTATATTTTCATGGAGCGCAATGGTATTCATATCATTGATTTATATAAAACAGTTGCTAAAGTAGACGAAGCAGCAGAAGTAATGAAAAACCTGGCAAAACAGGGAAAGAAAGTACTTTTCGTTGCTACTAAAAAACAAGCAAAACAAGTTGTCGCTGATAAGGCTTCTGCCGTAGGTATGCCTTACGTTATCGAACGCTGGCCGGGTGGTATGTTGACCAACTTCCCGACTATCCGTAAAGCCATCAAAAAGATGACTACTATCGATAAGATGACAAAAGACGGTACATTTGATAACCTGTCAAAAAGAGAAAAACTTCAGATCACTCGTCAGCGTGCGAAGCTGGAAAAGACATTAGGTTCTATCGTAGACTTGACTCGTCTGCCGTCAGCATTGTTCGTTGTCGACGTAATGAAAGAACATATTGCAGTACGCGAAGCCAACCGTCTGGGTATCCCTGTTTTCGGTATGGTGGATACTAACTCGGATCCTAACAACATCGACTACGTAATTCCGGCTAACGACGACGCTACTAAATCAGTAGAAGTTATCTTAGGCGCTATCTGCGAAGCAATGAACGAAGGTCTGCAGGAACGCAAAGCTGAAAAGATCGATACAGAAGCAGCAGGCGAAGGCGACGCTCCTAAAAGAGAACGCAAAGCAAAAGCTACTGTAAAGAAAGAACGGACTAAGAAAGAAGACGAAGAAGCGTTGAACGCTAATGTAGTCGACAAGTTCGCTAAAGATATAGAAGAATAATTTATTCCTATATTGCGGTGTGTCTACTATGCGGTTAACTTTCGAGGTTAAGCTGCTGGTTGGCACACCGTTTTTTAATTATAAAGAATATTAACTAGAAAAAGAAAGATAAAAATTATGGCTGTAACTATGGCTGATATTACCAAGCTACGTAAAATGAGCGGAGCTGGTATGATGGATTGCAAAAAAGCGTTGACCGAATCTGACGGTGACATCGAAAAGGCAATGGAAATTATCCGCAAAAAAGGACAGGCTATCGCTGCTAAACGTTCTGACCGCGACGCTGCTGAAGGTTGCGTGCTGGCAAAGAAAGACGGCGAATTCGCTGCTATCATTGCTCTGAAGTGCGAAACTGACTTCGTGGCTAAGAATGAAGATTTCGTAGCGCTGACTCAGGCTATCCTCGATGCTGCTGTGGCTAACAAGTGCAAAACTCTGGACGAAGTGAAGTCACTGCCGATGGGCAAAGGTACTATTCAGGATGCTGTTACCGACCGTAGCGGTATTACCGGCGAAAAGATGGAATTGGACGGCTATAGCGTAGTTGAAGGTCCTTACACCACTGTTTACAACCACATGGGTAAGAACCAGCTTTGTACGATCGCTGCTTTCAATAAGGAATCGGAAGAAGCTGCTCACAACATCGTTATGCAGATCGCTGCCATGAATCCTATCGCTATCGATGAAGATGGTGTTTCTGAAGCTGTAAAAGAACAGGAAATCCAGGCAGCTATCGAAAAGACAAAAGTTGAACAGGTGCAGAAAGCAGTAGAAGCTGCTTTGAAGAAGGCTGGTATCAATCCTACTCACGTGGATAGCGAAGACCACATGGAAAGCAACATGGCTAAAGGTTGGATTACTGCTGAAGATGTAGCAAAAGCAAAAGAAATTATCGCTTCTGTTTCTGCTGAAAAGTCGGCTAATCTGCCGGAGCAGATGATCCAGAACATCGCTAAGGGTCGTCTGAGCAAGTTCTTGAAAGAAGTTTGCTTGTTGAACCAGGAAGATATCATGGATGGCAAGAAGACTGTAAGAGAAACAATGAAAGAAGCGGATCCTGAATTGCAGATCCTGTCATTCAAACGCTTCACTTTGCGTGCTGAATAATTTGCGTTAGCAAAAGAATATACTAAAAAAGGGACTCCGATTCATTTCGGAGTCCCTTTTTTAGTATAAGAAACTTATTCTCTCTTATTTTAAAGCAGCCAACGCATTTTTGATACGTTTGATCGCTTCTACGATGTTTTCATCGCTGGTAGCATAGCTCATACGGATACATTCGGGAGCACCGAAAGAAGTACCGCCTACACAAGCCACGTGAGCCACTTCCAACAGATACATAGCCAGATCGTCAGCATCTTTGATGGTGGTCTTGCCGTCTGTTTTACCATAATAGTAGTCACATTTCGGGAACAGGTAGAAAGCACCTTCCGGTTTGTTTACTTCGAATCCCGGAACTTCTTTTGCCAGGTTGACGATCAGGTCGCGACGACGTTCGAAAGCCTTGCGCATTTCTTCAACCGGAGCCTGAGAGCCTGTATAAGCGGCTTCTGCAGCCTTTTGGGATACAGAGCAAGGACCTGAAGTATATTGTCCCTGTAATTTATTGACTGCTTTCACGATCCATTCCGGTCCGGCAATGAAGCCGATACGCCAGCCAGTCATGGCATACGCTTTGGAAACACCGTTGACGATCACTGTGTTATCTTTCATTCCTTCAATAGAAGCAATGCTGTGATGTTTGCCGATATAGCTGATATGCTCGTAGATCTCATCGGCAATAACGATGATTTCCGGATGTTTTTTCAATACTTCTGCCAAGCCAGCCAGTTCTTTTTCGCTGTAAACGGAACCTGTCGGGTTAGATGGCGAGCAAAGGATCAACGCCTTTGTTTTCGGTGTGATGGCTGCTTCCAGCTGAGCCGGAGTGATTTTGAAGTCCTGATCGATGCCTGCCGGAACGATGACCGGTTTACCTTCAGCCAGCTTCACCATTTTAGGGTAGCTTACCCAAAAAGGAGCAGGGATGATCACTTCATCGCCCGGATTCACCAACACCAGGATCGTATTACAAACGGATTGTTTAGCTCCGTTCGCGCAGGATATCTGATTGGCAGTATATTCCAATCCGTTTTCATTCTTCAACTTAGCAACGATCGCATTACGTAATGCAGGATAACCGGGAACAGGAGAATAACGCGAGAAATTGTCATCTACTGCTTTCTTGGCTGCTTCTTTGATGTGATCGGGCGTGTTGAAATCGGGTTCTCCCACACTCAGGTTAATAACGTCGATACCTTGCGCTTTGAGCTCGTTGCTCTTCTGCGACATCGCCAATGTAGCGGATGGCGATAAACTTGCTAAACGATCTGAAACTTGTAACATAACACTGATGTTTGTATAGGTTATTTTTAATAGTTGCGACAAAATTAATTAATAATCGGGATCTCTGCAACAAATTGCTAATTATTTGATGTTGTGAAGGACATGTCCCATACGTTCCTTCTTCGTTTTCATATAAAATTCGTTGTATTTATTCGGAGTAACCTCGATCGGCACGTTTTCGGCGATGGTCAGGCCGTATGCTTCAAGGCCGACACGTTTTACCGGATTATTCGTCATCAGGCGCATTTTGGTGATACCGATATGTTTCAGTATCTGCGCTCCAACGCCGTAATCGCGTTCGTCGGCCTGGTGTCCCAGATGCAGGTTGGCGTCTACCGTATCCAGGCCCTCTTCCTGAAGTTTGTAGGCTTTCATTTTGTCCATCAGTCCGATACCGCGTCCCTCCTGGTTCAGGTAAACGATGGCGCCGCGTCCTTCCTCCTCGATCATCTGCATGGCTTTGTGCAACTGTTCGCCACATTCGCAACGCATGGAACCGAAGATATCGCCGGTGGTGCACGATGAATGTACGCGTACCAATACCGGTTCGTCGTCGGACAGGTCGCCTTTAATCAAAGCGATATGTTCCAGCCCGTTGCTTTTCTGGCGGAACGGGATTAGGTGGAAATGGCCGTATTGTGTAGGCATGTCTACTTCAACGCCTTTGTCGACGATCGATTCGGTTTGCAGGCGGTAAGCAATCAAGTCTTTGATACAGATGATTTTAATGCCGAATTTCTTCGCCACTTCTATCAGTTGCGGCAAACGCGCCATTGTTCCGTCTTCGTTGATGATCTCGATCAGTGCACCGGCGGGATAGAGGCCTGCCAGGCGGGCGAGGTCGACTGCCGCTTCCGTATGGCCAGCACGTCGGAGTACGCCGCGCGAACGGGCGCGCAACGGGTTCACATGTCCCGGTCGTCCCAGGTCGGATGGTTTCGTTTCCGGATTAGCCAGTGCGCGGATCGTTTCGGAGCGGTCGAACATGGAAACGCCGGTTGTACAACCACCGCCCAGTTTATCGACCGTAACGGTAAACGGCGTTTCAAGCATGGAAGTGTTTTTGGCAACCTGCATTTCCAGATCCAGCTCCTGGCAACGTTCTTCCGTAATCGGGGCGCACAATACGCCACGACCGTATGTCATCATGAAATTCACCTTTTCAGGCGTTATCTTTTCTGCAGCTACAATGAAGTCTCCTTCGTTTTCGCGATCTTCATCGTCTACAACGATCAGGAATTTTCCTTCACGAAAATCTTCAATAGCTTCTTCGATAGTATTTAACTTGAATTCGCTCATATCGTTTTTAATTTTTAGTTTCTAAATTTTTAATCATGTCTTCTAGTTCGTGGCTTGTTTTTTGTACGACCTGGATATCGTGGCGCAACAGTTTACGCTGATAAGTGGCAAGCAGATAGATCGGAAGCCCGATAGGGAAAAATATTCCCAGTGCCAGCCCCACATTATCTTTCAGATTGGCATTCTGCTGGTTGTATCCGCTGATAACCGGATAATCCATTAACTTGTTCAATATCAGGTTCTGGTCCGAATTGGCCAGTTTCTCGATGATTTTTTCCATTTCGTCAGCCAGCTTTTCGGCTGTATGGTCTTTTCCGCCTTGTTTCCAGAAAGTGATATAGTTAAGCCAGCGTTTATGTCCAGCCAAATAGGTGGCACAGCCGTCGGCTAGTTTCTCGAGTTGTGGGAGCAGGGCGACATAATCCGGAGTATAGATAATGACCTCTTTCTTCTCCACTTTACGGCCTGAACGTTTGCCGATAAAGTTTTTAATAGCGTTCAGATAGGTATCTGCATTCAGGGTAACACTGTCGTTGACAGCCTTATAAGTAAGGAAAATACCCAACGGGGCCAATACGGCAGAGCTTAGCCACATACCTTCCCATGCTTGCCATACACCGTCGCGTGCCATTTTAAACCCGATATTGTCTATTATATAATAGAAGATAAAGAGGATTACCGATATAACGACGGGCATACCCAAGCCGCCTTTGCGGATAATGGCACCTAGCGGGGCGCCTATAAAGAAAAACACCATACAGGCAAACGACAGCGTGAATTTTTTATGCCATTCGGTCAAGTGGCGGCGTACTTTGTAGGCTTCATCGCCCAGCGTTGCCGCTTTGAAATAGTAATCCGCTTTTACAGCTTCTATATTCGACTTTGCACGAACCAGCAAGGCTGCCTGGCCGCTGGGCGTTTGTGCCTGATAGATACTGTCGAAGTCGATGACAATCGGTTCTCCCGCTGTGTCGGTAGCGACGGTATCTGCCGGGGCGGCGCTGTCTTTCAGATCCTGTCTGCTGTTTCCCTTTTTAGCATTAGAGAATGTTCTTTTGTAGGATGCCTCGTACACATTCTTTGCGTTGATGGCTTTTATACTGTCGAGCTTTACGCTTGTCGAGTCGATAAATGTCTGCAAATCATTCAGCTTTTTCCCTATGTACTGGTTTTGCATGTACGATTCATCGGTTCGGTTGAAGTTTGCATCAAACTCGATCAGGATATCTTTTGTGCTGAATGTTTCCCGCCGGTAGGGGACGGCGGCTTTGCCTTTCGGGCCGGCAGACTGGCTTTTCAGATTTTCGAACGATTCGCCGTTGAAAAGCGACAGGACCAGGAACAACTTGTCAGCCGATGTTTTCAGTCTTCCGGAATCGGCAACGATCACGCGTACATTATTAAACCCGTCCGAATGGTCGTAAATCATTACGTCTTTCAGTAATCCCGTTTCTTTGTCTTTTTCTTTTACATAGACGTTATACCCTTCGATTTCTCCGTAGAAAACCCCTTCGGGAATATCTAGTTCCGGCGATTTCTGCCGCATGGAGTAGAGCAGGGTATATAATTTTACCTGTGCAACAGGCGTTACATTGTTTTGGAAGAAAAAAGCGCCTATGCAGATCAGGCAGAGTGTTATAATCAGCGGGCGCATGATATGTATGAGAGACACCCCCGCCGATTTCATGGCCAGAAGTTCCAGGTGCTCGCCCAAATTTCCGAATGTCATAAGGAAAGCAAGCAGGATGGCGAGTGGTAAAGCCGTAGGAACAAGGCCTAAAGCTGCATAAAAGAGCATTTCGCCGAGCACAGAAATTCCCAGTCCCTTTCCAACCATGTCGTCTATGTACCTCCAGAGAAACTGCATAAGTACAATAAACAGACAAATTCCGAAGGTCATTATGAACAACGGCAGGAAAGTCTGCAGTATAAATGTATATAATCGTTTTATCTTCAACATTGCCTATCCGGATTGACGGGGCAAAAGTAGTGTAAAAAACGATAAGAACATTACATTATTATGTAAAACAACCTAAATGCCGAGCGTGCGTTTCAATTCTTCAACCTGTGAGTCCCATAAATTGATAGAATCTTTCTTTTCGTCGGGTTCGGCAAAGTCGGTAATTTCAAGTGTCGTGGCTCCCGTTAGTTCAACAGTGTGAATCAAAAATTCAAAGTAAACGTTGTCCTCATCTTCGTCTGCCCAGCGATAACGGATGCTCATTTCCGGTTTTACAGCCAAAACTTCGGCCTCCTGTTCGTCTCTGTTCCATTTAAATACATACGTATTGTTGTTGATTGTGACATCGTCAGCAAACCAAGCAGAGAGCCCCGGAGGTGTCGTGAGGTGATTCCATAAACTTCTTCGCGAAACTTTATCGAAAACGTATTCGATATGAAACTTCTCTTTTTTCATCTTTCATGCTATTATTTGCGCAGCAAGTTAGTCAAAAGATTGCTATTTCACAATATTCTGATCATAAAAAAGTCGCTAATTTTTAAAGGCTTAGCTGAAAGCCCCGAAAAATAAACGATTTTTTCGCCTAAGTGTTGCATAATATAAAAATAACCTCTACTTTTGCAGCGTCAATCAAGAGAATGACACCTCTGATGGCGAGATAGCTCAGCTGGTTAGAGCGCATGATTCATAATCATGAGGTCCCCGGTTCAATCCCGGGTCTCGCTACATTTTAAGCCCTGGAATCGTAAGATTTCAGGGCTTTTGTGTTTTCTACGGGTTTTGTTGTAATCTGCAGATTTTGTTATAAAAGGAAACCCACATTTTCAAATTGCCTGTTAGCAAATAGAAAATGCGGGCTTATTAATTATGTAACCTCGCGGTTATGTTAATTAAGGTTTGCTTGTTTGGACTAGGGATCCATACAAACAGAGTATAGGGTAAAATTTCACAAATTGTATTGTGGTTACAAATGTACGTTGTTTGTGACGTTATGTCGCATGTGTATTCCTGTCATACATTGGGGGTGTTCGTGTCAGCGTCGTATTAAACGTTAAAATCGATCGAAAAGCTCTTAAAAAACGGCGTACACGCGGAACAATCCGGATGTACGCCTTTATGCATATAAAAAATTGAGGTTCTTATTTAATGACGTTTCTCTTTCTGATAATTTCAAAA
>JAJPZM010000491.1 GCA_021204335.1 Parabacteroides sp.
TTTTACCGAAATAAACAATAGCTAAAGGGACTATCCACTTTTTGGACAGCCCCTTGATGCGGAAGCGGGGGGATTCGAACCCCCGGTACCCTTGCGAGTATGTCAGTTTAGCAAACTGGTGGTTTCAGCCACTCACCCACACTTCCATGTGTTCTGTGCTTCTTCCTTAGAATTGCGCTGCAAAGGTAGAGGTATGTTTTTAAATAAACAAAGCTTTTTGCATCTATTTTTCCGAAAAAAGATACTACTTTTGTTGCCTGTTCTGATACTCAGGATTTTATTAGATAGGAAATGAATAAGAAAAAACGGTCGAAACGTAATATAATAATAGGAATAGCTCTGTTTTTTGTCTTTTTACTGGCGAGGGCAGGTTTTGGGGGGTATCGCCTGGCATGGGCTTCTAATTTTTTGCCAAAGGAAACAGTTTACTTATATATAGGGAAGGACAAAAGCTTTGATGGACTCTGCCGGCAATTAGTCGATTCTGCAAATTGTAGCCGGATTGGTAGTTTCAAACAGTTGGCCGGGTTATTAAAATACCAGTCAAATATGAAAACCGGGCGTTATGCCGTTCGGCCGGGGATGAGCAATCTCGAGCTGCTGAATGACTTACGGCGTGGGCACCAGGTGGCAACCCGTCTTACTTTTAATAATATCCGTTTGAAAGATGATTTGGCAGAGAGGTTGGATGAACAGTTGATGTTGGGCAAAGAAGACATACTTTCGCTACTTACCGATTCTGCTTACTGCGATTCATTAGGGTTTACTGTCGAAACCATACCATTATTATTTATCCCTAATACTTATGAAGTGTATTGGAATATTCCGGCGGATAAATTGATGCAGCGTATGAAACGCGAATACAACGCATTTTGGACAGAGGCCCGTTTAGAAAAAGCAAAATCAATAGGCTTGACACCAATAGAAGTCGGCATTCTTGCTTCAATCGTAGAAGAAGAAACTGCCGCTTCCGATGAATATCCGATTGTTGCCGGTCTCTATCTGAACCGGCTTCACAAAGGAATACCCTTGCAGGCAGACCCGACGGTGAAATATGCTGTCGGCGATTTTACTTTGCAGCGGATTCTATTCGAACATCTCGAAGTTGACTCACCCTATAATACTTATAAGTATGCCGGATTACCGCCGGGGCCTTTGCGTATACCTACAATTAAAGGTATGGATAGTGTCCTGAATTATATGAAGCATAATTATCTTTATATGTGTGCGAAAGAAGACTTTTCGGGGCGCCATAACTTCGCGGCTACGCTGGCTGAACATAACCGCAATGCCAATCGGTACAGGGCTGAGCTGAACCGTAGAAAGATTCGGTAAGTTTTTTGCCTTTAGTTTGTGGCAAAAGCTGTATCTTTGGCAATTGGTATTACATAAAAATCAATTTAAGAAAACAAAATATACATGGAAAAACAACTATTCTTGGGGGATGAGGCTATCGCACAAGCTGCGATCGATGCTGGCCTGTCTGGTGTTTATGCCTATCCGGGTACCCCTTCAACAGAAATTACCGAGTATATCCAAAACTCGGCAGTCGCAAAAGAACGGGGAATACACAGTCGTTGGAGTGCTAACGAAAAAACAGCAATGGAAGCGGCGTTGGGTATGAGTTATGCCGGAAAACGTGCTCTTTGTTGTATGAAGCATGTCGGGCTGAATGTTGCTGCCGACTGTTTTATGAACGCAGGCATGAGCGGTATAAACGGAGGTATGATTATTATTTCTGCCGACGATCCTTCTATGCACTCCTCACAAAATGAACAGGATAACCGTGTATATGGTAATTTCGCCATGATTCCTATGCTGGAACCTTCCAGCCAGCAGGAAGCTTACGATATGGTTTATGAAGGTTTTGAGCTTTCAGAGAAACTGGGTTATCCGATTCTGATGCGTATTACTACCCGTATGGCCCATTCCCGTGCCGGTGTGCTGACTCGTCCGATGAAGGAGGAAAACACAATGAGCTGTCCCGCCGACGGATGTCAGCGTTTTATCCTGCTCCCTGCTTTGGCACGTAAACGCTTTAAAGTGTTGCTTGGAATGCAGGATAAGTTCACTGAAGCATCTGAAACCTCAAAATACAATCAATACTTCGATGCTCCGAATAAGGAGTTGGGTATTATTGCTACCGGTATTGCTTTCAACTATTTATCAGAAAACTATCCGGACGGATTTGAACATCCTGTATTGAGAATCAACCAATATCCATTACCTCGCAAGCAGATCGAAAAGATGGTGAACGAATGTAAGGAGATACTGGTACTGGAAGAAGGTTACCCGGTTGTTGAAGAACAACTGAAAGGTTTCCTGAGCAAAGGCATCAAAGTACATGGCCGTCTGGACGGAACTTTGCAGCGTGACGGCGAATTAACACCGGATGCCGTAGGAAAGGCTTTGGGTAAAGAAATAACAAGCTATTATGCCATTCCGGAAGTGGTGGAACAGCGTCCGCCTGCATTATGCCAGGGATGTGGTCACCGCGATGTATATGAAGCGTTGAATGAAGTATTGGCTGAATATAAAGACCCGAAAGTGTTTGGCGATATCGGTTGCTATACGCTGGGTGCTTTGCCACCGCTCCGGGCTATCGATTCCTGTATTGATATGGGAGCTTCCATTACGATGGCGAAAGGTGCCGCCGATGCCGGTGTATTCCCTGCCGTATCGGTAATCGGTGACTCTACATTCACACATTCGGGAATGACCGGATTGTTGGATTGCGTAAACGAAGGAACGAATATAACGATTGTTATTTCCGATAACGAAACGACTGCCATGACAGGTGGTCAGGATTCTGCCGGAACAGGACGCCTGGAAGCAATCTGTGCAGGTATTGGTGTCGACCCTGCCCATATCTGTGTGATGATTCCGTTGAAGAAGAATTATGAGGAAATGAAAACGATTATCCGCGAAGAGATTGAATACAAGGGAGTATCCGTTCTCATCCCGCGTCGTGAATGTATTCAGACATTAACAAGAAAGAAAAAAGCAAATAAGAAATGAGAGCAGATATTATATTGTCAGGTGTAGGAGGACAAGGTATCCTCTCTATTGTCGCAGTTATCGGAGAAGCCGCTTTGAAAGAAGGTTTATATATGAAGCAGGCGGAAGTACATGGAATGAGCCAGCGTGGTGGCGATGTGCAGTCGAACCTGCGTTTGTCTGACCAGCCAATCGCTTCCGACTTGATCCCGAAAGGTCATGCCGACCTGATTATTTCGCTTGAACCGATGGAAAGCCTTCGTTATCTTCCTTATCTGAAAAAGGATGGCTGGCTGGTTACAAACTCGCAACCGTTTGTAAATATTCCCAATTATCCGGCTATAGAAAAGGTAAATGAAGAACTTGATAAGTTGCCTCATAAAGTGATCCTGGACGTGGAAGCTATTGCTAAAGAAGTAGCTACCGCACGTGCCGCTAATATCGTAATGTTGGGGGCTGCCGCTCCTTTCATCGGAATTGAATATAATAAAATAGAGGACGGCATTCGTCGTATCTTCGGCCGGAAAGGAGAAGAAGTGGTTGAAATGAACCTCAAAGCTTTGAAAGCCGGTCACGATGTTGCTCAGCGTTTAAAATAAAGCCTATGAAGAAGTACCTCTTGACCGTTATTCTGGTAATGGCCGCTTTTATTGCCCGTGCACAAGGCGACGGCGATATAATAAAAGTGGGCGAGCAGATGCCGGCATTTACAATCGTATCGGATAATGGTGCGAAAATGTCATCGACAGCATTGAAAGGCAAAGTCATTCTGATAAACTTCTTTGCGACCTGGTGTCCGCCTTGTCAGAAAGAATTGGCTGATGTGCAGCAGAAGCTTTGGCCGAAGTATAAAGACAATAAGAACTTTCAGCTATTGGTGATAGGTTGTGAACATACGGATGCGGAACTGGCGAAATACAATGAGAAGAAAGGTTTTACTTTCCCGCTGTATCCGGATAAGAACCGCGCTATTTTCGGTGCATTCGCAAAGAACCTGATTCCCCGCTCTTACCTAATAGGGAAAGACGGGAAAGTACTCTATGCCGGTAAAGGATATACGGAAGAAGAATTTGCCGAATTGATGCAAAAGATAGAAGCAGCTATAAAATAAATAGTATGCAATATAGAGAAATACATTTAATCTATTTTTCTCCGACACATACTTCGGCAAAGATTGCGTATGCGATTGCCGAAGGGTTGGAGGCTGAGGCTTTATCAGAGTCGGATATCACTCATGACGCTCTGAAAGAAACGCTTCATCTCAATAGTAATGAACTGGTGATTGTTGCGGTTCCTGTTTATGGCGGCCGGGGGGTGGCCGAGACGGCTATGGAGCGTATTCGTATGTTTCAGGGGAAGAGCACTCCGGTTATTCCGGTAGTTGTTTATGGTAATCGTGATTACGAAGACGCTCTGAAAGAGTTGAGCGATACATTGGCTACGCAGGGATTTGTGCCTGTCAGTGCCGGAGCTTTTATCGGCGAACATTCTTATAGCCGGAAAGATATGCCTATTGCTGCCGGTCGGCCCGATAAGGAAGATCTTTTGGATGCTTCGAAGTTTGGCCATGAAACATTGATGAAGCTGGAAGGTGTGTCCTCGCTGTCGGAATTGCCGGAATTGAAAGTGAAAGGCAATTTCCCGTATAAAGCGAAAGGTCCTTCTACACCACAGGCGCCGGTGACGGATGAAGATTTGTGCACCCAATGCGAGTATTGTATAGATGTATGTCCGGTAGCTGCCATTTCGATTGTAGATGACCGGATGTTCAGCGACCCCCTGCTTTGCATCAAATGTTGTGCTTGCGTCAAGGAGTGTCCGGAAGGAGCTCGTACGTTTGATACGCCTTATACGGCTATGCTTCATAAAAACTTCAGTGCACGCCGCAAACCGAAATTGTTTGTTTAATCATTCTAAATAATCAGCTTATAGCCGATCCCCCGGATATTTACAATCTGAACCGAGGGATCGGCTTTTAGTTTTTTACGCAGTTTGGTAATGAATACATCCACGCTTCGTGCATTGAAAAAACTATCGTCTCCCCATAGTTCCAGCAGCACAGGCTTGCGATGTAATACGTCGTTTGCATGAAGGCATAATAATCGCAGAATTTCTGCTTCCCGGTGAGATAATGCTTCTGTCTGGTCGCTTATCTGTAAAGTCTGGTGAGGATAGTGGAATGTGTATTGCCCGATGGTAAATACTACAGCTTGAGGCGTATCTTCGACAGCAACCGGACGGTTCAGCAATGCTAGAATCCTCACTATCAGCTCTTCCATGTCAAAGGACTTCTTCAAATAATCATTTCCACCCAGGCGGAAACCGGTAACCAGATCGTCGGTGGAGGATCGGGCGGTTAGGAAAATGATCGGGGTTCGAACATCTATTTGGCGGATCATTTTCGCCAGGGTAAAACCGTCCATTTGTGGCATCATTACATCGAGTACCAGAATATCCGGTTTCTGTTTATGATAAATCTCCAGCGCTTCATTTCCTTGAGAAGCGATAGTGATCTGAAATTCATGACGGCTTTCAAGGCTGTCTTTGATGATCTTTGCCAATGCGATTTCGTCCTCAGCCAATAACATATGTATCATTTTTTACCTGGTATTAAAATGGTGAATGTACTTCCTTCTTTTTCTTTGCTTCTGACCGTAATACTTCCATCATGTCGTTCAACAATATCTTTTACGTAGCTGAGGCCTAGGCCAAATCCTTTTATGTCATGAACATTCCCTTTGGAGATTCGGTAAAACCGTTCGAATATGCGGGTTTGTTGTGCTGGGGGGATACCGATGCCATTGTCGGTAATGCTTATTTCCACCAGATCGTCCGTCTTTTGTATTCGAATATTGATAGCCACTTGCCGTCCGGAATATTTAATTGCATTATCTATTAGGTTGCTGATTACATTCGTTAAGTGTAATTTATCGGCAACAATCTGGACGTCTTCAGGATTTGCCTCTATCCGGAAAGAAATCTGTTTGGTTGTTTTGATGGTAAACTGTTGAGTAAGGCTTTCTACTACAGGCAGAAGGCGGAAGCTCTCTTTTTGAAGCCGGAAATTTTTACGTTCATCGACGGCCATACTCAGTATTTTTTCTACCAGCCCTGACAAATGTTTTAGTTGTTGCCGGCATAGTGTAAAATATTCCTCACGAGTCTCTTTCTGTTCTACAAAATTAAAAGTTTGCAGTGCGTCGATAGCTGAATAGGTAATTGTAATCGGCGTCTTTAGTTCGTGCGTCATATTGTTGACGAAATCATTTTTGATCTGTGCTATTGTTTTCTGTCGTAAAATAGTGCGAATCAGGAAAATATAGTAAGCTGTCGTAATGATAATCAATAGGAGTGATGCTATGAATAAAGGTCCCATCTGTTGAAGGACGGCTTCGGAAGGAGCAATGATGAATCCTTGCAAGCCAATGCTATCGTCAATATTTATTCCGATTTTTTGGGTAGGAAGTAAATCTGTCGGATTTTGATTGTCCGGCAAAGAGGAAGCCAGGAGCGTGTCTTTACCTGATGTAAAGTCGATGAAATGGCGGTTGTTTATTCCTTCCGCTTTGAGAAGAACAGACCATACGCTATCGACTTGTTCTATATCAATAGGAGAAAGACGGTTTATCGCTTGCCAGATTCCTTTGAAAGCCGTTCTCATCATAGGGATGTTTTCCGGTTTATATGCTTGGAATACGGCACTGTCTGCTTCTTCGTTTGTCTGAAGTTTTGTACGGGAATAATATTTTCTCGGCGTCATTCCGGAGGCTTTATGCGAGGTGCTGTCCAGATAAAAATTAAACTCTATTTCCCCGTGGGGAGCATTTGCCGCAGTGTCATTTTTTAGGGCATCCATGCGGTATGTCAGATCTTCATTTATTGCCTGCTGGAGTGTTTCGTTTATGATCTTCCTGAATTGCTGTTGTTCTACATTGTAGCTGTTCCATAGCCAGTAGCCTTGGAAAAAGAATATTCCCAGCACGGATAAAGATATAAAAATCAATATGAGTCGCATTTGTAATTTCATATTACAAATATAGCCCGATTTGGGCTTTGCTTACCCGGTGGTAACACTAAATAACAGTAGATAGTAAAGTGATAACGATCCTGGCGGGGCTTTCTTTTTATATTTGCCTCGTCTCAAAAATATGAAATCCTTAAAAAGAAATAGATATGAATAACAAACAGATTTTCCTTGTATTTATGTGGATGCTTCTGGTGCAGTCATTTCAAATAGCAAATGCCCAGGTCGCAGATCAGCAAATTGGTGACTTGATTAATCAAAGCGATTGGTTCCGGCTCGAAGAAGAATATCCAAAAGTTGCCGATCGGGTTCAGTCTGTAGCCATAAAAGCTTTGTCGGAGGTGATGATTGGAACTTATTTCAATAAACCGGAGGCGACTGTGGCATTAATCGATTCGTTAACAGAATATCACCAGGCAGATTTAGGTTTTGCAAATGTTTGTAACCTGATTGCGCTTCGTTTAAAATTAACAGGGGAGATGGGACGATATGCTGAAAGTGCCGATTTGTTGTATGATTTCTTGAAACAAATAGAAGCATTTGCCAAAAAGGAAGACTTCCCGGCGCATCAAAAATTGGCAGATTATTATAATGTTTTGAGAGATGTAGCAGCCCCATCCATTAGCAGACCTGATAAAGATACGGAAATTCCGATGACGATTGAAGAAGCCGGGCGTGGTGTCTTGATGTTTGTCCCTGTGCAAGTACATGGAAAAACATATAAATTTATTTTTGATACAGGTGCCGGCAGTACGTTTTTATCTCAGCGGTTTGCAGACGAAATGGGGGTTCGGATTGTTAACGATTCCCTGCACATTGTCGGCGCTTTTGCTTCAGAAACAGGGAAAGGGGGCGTGTTGGATAGTATGACTATTGGTGATATAACTTTCCGGAATGCCCTGGTTTCCATCGCGAATCCCAATCCGGCTGTTGATACTGTTTATCAGGTGGATGCTGTTTTGGGTACGGATTTTATGCGTTTGGTCGGACAGATCGATATTTATCCACAGGAAAAGAAAATACTTTTTCCTGTAAAAAAGGCTTCGCTTCCTGACACCGGAAAGAATATGTGGTTGTATGATGGAGCCTTACGGTTGAAAGTTTTTTCTGGTAATGAACGGTTACGTTTTATTTTTGATACCGGAAATGTACGGGCAGATATGTTTTACCCTTATTATGCAAAACATAAAGAATGGATTGATAAAGACGGAGTTAAAGATGTTATTTCCGGTGGTGGATTTGGTGGAGTGCGAAAAGTGGAAGTTTTGCGATTAAAATCAATACCAATGCGTTTGGGAGATAAAACTTTTGAGATAAAAGATATTCAGGTTGAATATAGTGCGCCCGGTACGGAGCTTTCTCAAAGCGGAGACGATGGCTCTTTCGGGATGGATTTTATTCAATTGTTCGATCGGGTGATTCTTAATTTTGATGATATGTATTTGGAAGTTCAATAGATTCATAGCAGTTTTTTTATTACTTTCATGCGTACATTATAATACAACATCTTCCGAGAAAAAATAATTGCAAAATAATTGCAGAAATATTTGGAGTGTATGTTGTAAAGCCCT
>JAJPZM010000262.1 GCA_021204335.1 Parabacteroides sp.
GAAACTAAAAACACTTATAATATATCCAAATCTTCCAACAAGGCAGCTGCTTCGATCAGCATACAGCCACTTAACTGTTCGGTCAGTCCGGTAGATGCTCCCGGGGCGGTCCGCCAATAGGTACCAAATAAGACATTCGACTTATTGGTCCCCTGCGTCCACAGGGTTTCTGCATTTACCTTTAAGAACTGAGCATAGCGGCGTTTTGCAGCAGCATCCAGACGGTCTTGTTGGATCAGTTCTACAAAATAACGAATAAAAATTCCTTTAAACAAACCTCCGTCTCCGTTTCCTTCTTCTTTCAGAATGGAATTGTTAACCAGTGTACTAATCGTATAATCGGCAGCCAAAGCAGCATCGTTCAAATAACTTTTCTCTCCCAATATTTTATATAACTCGACAGCCGAGCCGATAAACGTACCTTCATTGTAAGTAAATATCCAGTCTTTCTGTATTTCTCCCGTATTGCTGTTGATATTATCATACACCATTCCGTTGTTGCTGTTGAATAAGGTGCTCTTTTCCCAGTTATATATCTTGCGCGCCCATTCCTTATCGGCTTCATTGCCGAATTCCCGATATAAGCGGGCAGCCAGGATACACGCGGGACCGTTCGAACAGGCGTTTTTGCTATACTCCCATCCTTTTGCCCAGCTTATGCCACCTCCGGCATTGTTGTTCCAGCCCACTTTGATATAATCCCATATCTGTAAGGCAGCCTCTTTATACTTCTGGTCTTTGGTAACCTGGTAAGCGCGCAGGATAGCTAACGCATTCCACTCCATATCATCATAATAATCGTTCTTGAAAGTGTTGCCGTTTTTAATCTTTACACCTTCAAACCATTGGTCGAAACAGGTCTTGTATTTCGCATCGCCGGTACGCAGATAAGCATCTACCAATACATCCAGCGCATGTGCCTGAGGCCAGTAATGAAAGGCTGTATTTCCGTTATTATCATAATTGAAATACTTCTCTCCTGCATTCCAGAACGAACCTATCAAAGCAGTAGAACTACTATCGGCAGCGGCATACCAGTTAATGCCTCCGGTGTTGTCATCCGGATTAACCGGCGTGTTATCATCGTCGCCACACGCCCAAAACAAAAAAAGGGAGAAACAATAAAAGAAGAATATTTTTCATGACATTATCTTTAGCGAATAAAGAGAAGAACCTGGAATAAGGCAACCCTTTCAGGGATACGCAGATTCCAGGTTCTTCTTATCTAATCTTATTCGGAACTATTTAACTATTGAATGTGTATAAGGTTGGTCGGCAGTCAGATAAATGGTATAAGTAGCCGGAACACCATCAAAGTCTCCTATCAGCTTCCACTTATTATCCCACTGGGTTACATCTTCCAACAACAACAAATAATAATAGGATTCCGGACTGCTAGGAGTCGGACGCGCATCCGTCTGGTTCAACGTTGCCCATTCCACTTCTTTTTCAGCATCGGCGCCACCGTTTTCCTGGATAAACATTCTGAACTTATAACGTTCGTCTCTACCCCAGCTTTCCGGGTGGAATGTCACCGTTTCGCGTGCCTGGAATATACCATAGCCAATATAAGGCAAGTCGAACAACGTTTTGTCTTCCGGGCAGAAATAGAAGGAGATCCTGTTAACCAGCGTATAAGAACAAGCACCGGTATTAAAGTCTAACGTAATCCGGTAAACACCGTCTTTAGCAACCGTTGTCGTTCCATTTTCCTTGATTACACCATCGGCAGTATAGAACGTTCTTGGAGTACCTGACTTACTGTCGGCAAAAGAGAATGGCTTGCCGGCTGTGAGTTTCGTATATACTTCAAACTCGCCGACTGCAACAGCCTTCATCTTATGTCCCTTAGCCAGGTCTGTGCCACCTTCGGAAGCCTCACCGGTAACATATACATCGATAGGCAGATCTTCGAAACCTGCCAGGCGGGTCACCGTAATCGTGTTTTCAACTCCTGACTTCATGCTCTGCATGCCTTTGGAAGAGAATACAGTCCGTTTGAATGTGCCTGTATCAGCCGGTTTAATGCCGACTTTACCTGCAATCTGGTTCAACTGTTTATGAGTAACAGTAACATAGTTATTATAACCGTTATTATTGGCATACATCATATAAACAGGATTCGAGAAATCGCCGTCGGCTTTATCAAAAGCGATTTGGTAAAGAGCGGTACCGGCTTCTGCTGCGTTAACAGCATCCCATTCGAAATAGACACTGGCAGATGCCGAAGGTTCCAATACAACCGAATTTCCATCAGCCGGTTCAAGCAAAGTATTTACTTTTGCCAGGCGGCTGTCGGTGTCCCCCATATTATCACTACATCCGGTAAACGCCAGGACAGCCGAAGTGACAAATATCAGTTTTTTAAATATATCTTTCATAAGTCTTCCCTTTTATTTGATTACTAAACTATGAGTATATTCACCAGCCGTACTCAAAGAGAATGTAACATCGTAAGCCTTATCGCTCCAACCGTCGATAGCCGGGGTTTTCCAGACTTCGTTGTTTGTCCACTGGTCTACATTCGTCTTTTCTGTCATATAGTAATACTCTTCATTACCGGTCGGCTTGCTGTCGTTGCTGATAGCTGCCCGCCATTCGGTTTCTCCGTCCGAACTTTCCATTCTGAATTTATAACGGTCGTCCGAATTATCGTCACCCGTCAGGCCTGTTACCGTATAGTTGCTTATTGCCCAAACGCCCAGTCCCTGGTATTCCAGTTCTATTTCTTTCTGCGACCAGTTGAGGAACCATTTTACCTTAGTCACTTCTTTGGAAGTAAATGAACCGGCATTGAAGTCGACGTAGTATTTATAAATACCTGTCTTAGCCACAGTCGTACTGCCGCCTTCCACCAATTTTTCGCCACTCAGCGAATATTCGGTCGGTGTACCGGTGTTGGCACTGACAAATTTGAAGGACTGTCCTTCGGTCAATTTGATGAATACTTCGAATTCACCATCTGTTACCTTCTTCATAATCATTGCCTTATCCAAGTCTGAACCAACTTCGGTAGCATCGCCTGTAATATACAACTGGCTCGGTACTTCAGCGAAACCAGCCAAACGGGTAAGCGTCAGCGTACGTTCTTCAACCGCTTTTACCGGATTGATGCCTTTGGATGCAAATACGGTCCATTTTAATGTACCGACTTCAGCCGATCCGACTCCTGCCAAAGCTGCAATCTGGTTTAATTGCTTATGGGTAATGGTCGCATGATTCAGGCCACCATTATTGTCGGCGGTGGCAATAAAAATAGGATCCGAGAAATCGCCGTCGGCCTTGTCGAAGGCTACTTCATAAAGAACAGTACCGCCATCTTCTGCTAAAGAAGGTTCCCATTCAAAATATAAAGAAGCCGATGCCGACGGTTGCAGGATAACGGCTTTGCCATTATCGGGTTCATATAATTTTTTTACTGCGGTTACGCCCAGATCTCTCACCTCGCCATCACTGCTACAAGCCGTAAAAGCCCAGATGAAAGAAAACAGCACCGCAAATTTAATCGATATTGCTTTCATATCTTTTGTCTTAGTAATTAGATTCATAATTTGATTAATATCCCGGATTTTGAGTCAGACTCTTATTAATATCCCGCTGTGACTGAGGGATGGCAAATACGTAATCTCTGTCTTTACTGAACTTACGTTCATCCAGTGAGATATATTGAGTATTGCCGGCAGCAAACTTAGCGCCATGAGGACGACCGTTCAATACGGTTTCAATCGTTTTCCAACGACGGATATCATACAGGCGCAAACCTTCGATAGCCAATTCGCAACGACGTTCGCGACGAACAATTGAACGTATATCGCCCGAAGCAGGATAATTTACAGCAGAAGCATCGGTAAATCCGGCACGTTCGCGAAACGGTTTGATCGTTTTATTCCAGATCGTTTCATTCATCTGTCCTAATTCTGTTTTAGCCTCAGCATACATCAATAAGACATCGGCATAACGCATCAACATAAGATTCAAACCAGACTCCATACCAGCCGGAGCTGTCGGGTCAAAATATTTACGGATATAATAGCCTGTACCCGTCGAGTTCTGTCTCGGACCTGCATATTCATCCAGATTAGGAGCGCCTGCATCAGCCGATGAACCCGGTTTGATATAAATAGTAGAAGTAACGCCCTCGCCGTTTGTCCATTGATAGCCATGATAAACGATCGTAGCCTCAAAACGCGGATCTCTGTTTACATAAGGATCATCTTCGTTATAACCGGAACCGGCTTCGTTGATTGCTTTACCATTCTTCATCAGGTAATCGTCAACCAATTCCTGGGTAGGAGCAAATGCATTCACACGTCCGCCGACAGACAGAGGGATACCATCATACATTTGCCCCCATGTTCTCAGATTCAGCAAATAGCCCAAACCCAGAATCACTTCGCTGTTATATTCATTTTCCGACAGGAATAATCCTTTATAGCTTGAGAATAAAGCATATTCACCATACTCTCCGTTCATAATCTTCTCGCAAATAGAAGATACGTTTCCCCAATCGTTATCATACAGATAAGTGCGTGCCAGCAATGTCATAGCGGCACCTTTGGTAACACGACCATTATCAGAGGCAGCATATTCTTGCTTGGCAGGCAAAAGGGTGGCCACTTCATTCAGTTCTTTACGAATGAAATCGATCACTTCCGATTTTGGTGAACGGGCAATTGTATTTGCTTCTTCAACCGTCAATGCATAGTCGAACAAAGGAACATCACCATAATGGTTTGCCAGGCGGAAAAACAGGTAAGCACGGATAAAACGGGCTTCCGCTTTCATTCTTCCTTTCAGGTTCTCGTCCATATTCGGAACGCGGTCTACGTTTTCGAGGAACGTATGGCAGGTTTTGATGCCTTCATAACATTTTTTCCAGTCTTCCGAGAAACGCTTCAAGGCGGCATTTGCCTATCCTGAAGTAATCAATTTCTCATCCGTATTACCACGACCTTCGTATAAGTTGTCAGATAACATTTCGTCCTTGAAAAAATATTCAAAACTCATCATCTGGTTGTAGGCTTTACTCAATACAGCAGAGGCTTTGGCATCAGATGTCCAATAATTCAGATCTGTGAATTTATTGGTAGGGGCTAAATCCAAATCATTACACGAAGCAGTGATTGTTGCAAGTATTGCGCAGGCAATACTTGAGCAATATTTTAAAATATTCATTTTCATAATAAGTTCACGTATTAAAATTCTATATCAAAACCGAATCCGTAATAGCTCAGTGACGGATAATTACGGCCACTATTTGCTCCGACACCTTCAATACCACCCATATTTGTTCCGAACTCAGAAAATTCAGGGTCAATAAATGAATTCTTACAGAATGTCAAAGGATTTTCCGCATTCACACTGAGACGCAATTTCTGAACTCCGAATTTGCGAGTCAATGCCTGCGGCAAGGTATATCCTACCTGGATGTTCTTCACACGCAGATAAGCGGCATTCAACAAATAAATATCAGAACCGTCCTTCCAGTTATTCGTTGAGGAAGAAGATCCCGGAGCTACCAGGCGAGGCCATTGTGCATTCGGATTTGTCGGTGTCCAGAAATCTAACTGATGCTCGTAAATACAATAAGAGTAGTTGCTGTGGAACGGTTCGATCAACTCACCGCGCAAATACATGGAACGTTTACCTACACCTTGCAACATAACGTTCAGGTCGAAACCTTTCCAAGCCACATTATAAACGAAACCGAACGTATAACGCGGGAAAGCGTTACCCAACACAACGCGGTCTTTTTCATCGATTACACCATCGTTATTCTGGTCTACATATTTTACGTCACCCGGCTGTACGGAAGCACCGACAGGCAAGGCACTCTTTCCGATTTCCTCATAACTCTGGAAAAGATCGTCTGTCTTATATCCATAGTAAGAATCCAACGCTTCACCTTCACGAATCAATTTATACAACTGGTCATTCTGGTCGATACGTTCTTTACCGCCAAAGTCTGTAACCTTATTCTTCGAGTCAGATATATTAAGGTTGAAATTATGCTTGAAATCGCCTGAGTTCAACTTATAATTGATCGTTACTTCCCAACCTCTGTTTTTCATCTCACCTGCATTCTCTTTAGCAGCAGAACCGCCGTAGATAGACGATACTTCGGGAGTTAACAGGATGTTGGAAGTCTTCTTGTCGAAATAGTCCAATGAGACAAATAAATTGCCGCCAAAGAAAGTAGCATCGGCACCAATATTAAAGTTTGCCGATTTCTCCCAGGTCAGGAATGAGTTACCATCCGTAAATTTAGTTCCTGCAACGGAAACGTTATTAAATACGTATTGGTTGTTTTCCATTTGGTAAACAGTCTGGTACGAATAGTTATCCACATTCTGGTTACCCAACACACCATAAGAAGCTCTCAGTTTCAAATCACCGATATTGCTTTTATAAGTATCCATAAAGCTTTCTTCCGACAAACGCCATCCGGCAGAGAATGAAGGGAAGAAACCCCAGCGCTGGTCTTTAGCAAATTTAGAGGAACCGTCATAACGGAAAGAGACGTCACCGTAATATTTATCCATGTAGTTGTATCCTACACGACCGAAAACGGAAGTAATACTGGTCTGATCCGTATCATTGCTCGAGTTCTTATTCTCCTTGTCCTGGATAGAATCGTCGGTTGTCGGCAATCCCAGATCTTCGTCTGTATATAACCAGGCCATACGGCTGGCTTGCTTGGCATAAGACTCATTTGAAACACTCACCAAAGCAGTTACATGGTGTACATCTTTAAATGTACGGTTGAAATCCAACAGGAACTGAGTACTCAGATTATAACGTTTTTCATTATAATCTTCAGTCATTGTATTGGAATGCATGTACAATACCGGATTTTCCAGGTCGGCAGAAGAATACAAAGGCACTTTCTTGTCGCGTCTGAAACTGGAATGCTGCGTCAGGTCCAAACCGACCAAACCGGTTGCTTTCAAACCATCCATGATCTTAAAGTCCAGATTCATGCTACCGATAAAGCTATCTTCGGATTTCTTTTCATAACCGCCATCCTTCAATAATGCCATTGGGTTGTCATCACCTACAATATCATTTACCAGATATTTACCATCCTGCATGAATTTGTAATAATAATAGGAAGGTACACGCGAAGAGTTGATGATCGCATTACCTGTACCACCGGCAATCGTGCGGTCTTTGCGGCGGTTGTAAGCCATCAATGAAGTCAGCTTGAAGCGGCCGTATTCGGTAGTAAGGTTCGTACGGAAGTTATAACGTTCCACGCCAAAGCTGCCTACAAAGTTACTTTCCTGGTTAAAATAACCGGCAGAAACCATGTATGTAGTATTTTCGCTATCACCGGATATATTTACATTATAATTCTGTTGCAGACCATTCTGGATAATCTGATTATACAACCAATCTTCTTCACTTCGGTGATCATACAAATCACGAATCTGTGTCGGCGTAAACTGCGGAGCGCTGTCCACATTCATATTCGCCTGGTTTCTCAGCGTAGCATTTTGCCAGCCTTCAACCGGAGAAAACAGGATATGCGGATCCTGAACACCGACCTGCCCGCTAAATGCAACAACCGGCTTGCCGCCCTTGGTTCCTTTTTTGGTAGTAACCAGGATGACGCCGTTTGCAGAACGCGAACCGTAGATAGCCGCACTACCTGCATCTTTCAATACAGATACGTTCTCGATATCATTCGGATTCAAATTGTTCAAAGTGGAAGAACTTGAAATCAACCCGTCAATTACGATCAGCGGATCATTGTTACCCATCGTACTGACACCACGAATATTAATATTCATGCTGTTATCGTTCGGGTTCATATTCTTGCTTTGGATAACCAGATTGGCAGAAGCACCTTGCAATGCCTGGGTAGCATTCGTTACCGGACGGTTTTCGAACATTTCTTTATTCACCTGGTCTACCGGACCGGTAATACTTTTACGCGAACGCGTACCGTAACCTACAACAACGACCTCGTCCAATTTCTGGCTGTCCTCTCTTAAAGTAATGCGAAAATCGCTCTTTCCTTTTAAAGATATCTGTTGTGTCAGAAAACCGATATAAGAAATCTCCAATGTTGCGTTGTCCGGAGCTTCCAGAACAAAATTACCGTCGAAATCGGTAACCGTTCCATTCGTTGTTCCCGCAACGACTACGTTTGCACCAATAACAGGCAACCCTGTCTCGTCTACAATCACACCTTTTACGGTTTTTTCTTTCTGGTTGACTGCATTTTTAGAGGGTGCTGAAATAACAACATAATCACCTTTAATGGAATAGGTATAGCCTGTATCAGCCAGGATCTGGCTTAATACATCCAATACTTCCACATTTTTTTTGATTGAGTTGTACTCTTTTGCTGACATCCAATTGCGTACCGTTGTAAGCAATTTTGTACTTGGATGAAGCTTCGATTTTCTGGAACGCTTCCTTTAGCGAAACTGTTCCTTCATTAAAGGAGACCTTTTGTGCATTGACCTGCAGACAACCTGCAATCAAAAAGCACAGACAATAGGTTCCAATTCGTCTGGATTTGTGTTTGTTCCTCATATGTAATTAAAATAGTTAAATAATAGCACCGATTTAAGTG
>JAJPZM010000100.1 GCA_021204335.1 Parabacteroides sp.
GATAATGAATTGGCCGCATAACAAAAAAGAAGGCATCCTTTTAGGACACCTTCTTCTTCGGTATAATTACAGGGGTGCTGTGCATAATTAGTTGTAACCGTTAAATATAATACTATTCTAAAAGACAGGAGCTTCCGCTTCCAGGGATGGGGAGGAGCCTGCTACTTCGGGCCAGCCTTTTACCCATTTGACCTGATCCATTACCAATACGCGTCCGGTTGGATTCGCCTTGCTGACTGCATGGTAGAAAATCCAGTCTTTCCCTTTGGCATCCGAAACGATTTCGGAGTTGTGGCCGGTTCCGACGAAGGCCTCATTTTTATGGATCAGTATTTCGTGATGGTTATCCAGCATCGGTTGGCCTTTCTTGTCTACGTATGGGCCGAACAGGTTCTCCGAGCGGCCTACTACGGTAGTGTAGGTGCTTTTCAACCCTTCGCAACAACTGCCGATTGAGGCAAAAAGGTAATAATATTTACCCTGTTTGTGAATATAAGTTCCTTCGTAGGCAGTGCCGGCAACCTGTTTCTTTTCGGCTCCTTCCTTGATGGCAAGGCCGTCGTCGGTTAATTCTATTCCGTAGATGCCGTGGAAGCTTCCCCAGAACAGATATTTCTTTCCGTTATCTTCGATATAATACTGGTCGATGGAGTTCTGCACGCCGATGGTGTTGCTTCTGAACATCATGCCGCGGTCGGTGAAGGGGCCTTCCGGTTTATCGGCGGTGGCTACTCCGATGCCGCAGGTCCATTCGCCACCCCAGACGGACATGGAGTAATATAATACGTATTGTCCGTTGATGTAATTGATGTCGGGCGCCCATAATCCGCCTTTGGGTTCGAAGGTGGGGCGGGTTTTATCGGTGAAGGCGGTGCCTACTTCTTCCCAGTCCACCAGGTTCTTGGAGCGGTGGATGGGCAGGTTGCGGATATCTTCCGTTGCGTAAAGATAGAAGTAGCCGTCGTTCGCTTTGATGATGCTGGGGTCGGGCAGGCTGTAGTCGATAACCGGGTTCTTGTAGGTTTTCTTTCCCGCCTGCTGCCGCTCGCCTGCCTGGCAAGCGGCTAAAGAGGCAACTCCCAATAATGCCGTAAATAGTATCTTCTTCATAATGGTAGAATTTATGTAAGTGTTTTTAATGATATGACTTTCCTTTTTCTTCCAGGCTAAATACGGACGACATCGTTTGTATCCCTTCATGGTTCTTTAAGGTATAAAGAATGTTCTTCTTCCTGTCTGCCAGAAACAAATGGTTTCGCTGATCGGGATTGACATGCTCTACCCAGTTGGTAAACAGCAGGCGTCCGTCGGGGAAATACTGCATGCCGCCGAGAAACTTCAGCGGTTCGCTGGGAATGTCCTTGTTCGAGAGTTCCCAGACCGTTTTCCCTTTCTTATCCAGTTTGACGATACGCGGATTCTGCGTCTTGTCGGCAACGGTAACCAGCGTATGTCCGTTCGGCAACCGGATGACGGAATGGGGACCGCCGGGCACGTGCACCTGCCAGACTACTTTCCCTTTTGCATCATATTCTCTTACATGTTCGTCTCCGTAATGGGCCACCAGGTAATGTCCGTTATCCAGTTTGCGGGCATTGCGCATAAAGGCGAATGTGCCGTCCGAAACTCCTTCCGGCAGGATGCATACCTCGCTGACGATCTTCCCTTCGGGAGAGACTTCGAGCAGGCGGCCTGCATTGCATTCCCCGATAAACGTATTTCCGTTTTTCAGTCGCTGACAGGCAAAGATAGGACTTTCTGACTGATAATAAAAGACCGTATCGTTTTGCCGGGTCACTTCGAGGACGCCTTTGCCGAACGGGAACTTACTGTTCTCGGTCGGCAAAGCCCAGATATCATTCGACTCCGGCGCTTCGTGCTGCCAGACGATTTGGTTGTTTTCCATGACGAATACGATCCCCTGCGAGTAATCGGCTCCGGCAAAACTGCCATATTGCGTGGCTGCATGCGTGCAGCAGAGGAAAGAGATAAAAAGTATATATGCGAAATGTTTCATGACTCTTTTCTTTTATAACGATAATACATATTCGGCCAGGTCGTTCAACTCGTTCTCCGATAACTTCTCGGCGGGGCCATGAACCTTCAGCATCTCCTGCATGGTGTAGCAGCGTCCGTCATACAGGTAGGGGGCGGTGCGCCATACTTCGTTGAGAGCCGGGACGTCCATTGTTACATTCTCGTCCGGTCCGGTCGTCCAGTTTACCTTATATTGCTTCATGTCCGTATAGTAAGTACCGGAGTGGCAGGAGGCACAATCTTTCTTAAAGTGCTCTTGTCCCCGTCTGGCGGCTTCGGATAGGTTGCCGTTTACCAGATGAGGGCTTGGCACAGGCGAAAGCGATTTCAGATACGTATCGATAGCCGGAGCGATCTCGTCGACCGAGGCGGCAAACAGGATGTACTTGATACCGGAGTGCACAGCCGTTTCCGCATCTTTACGGATGCCGGAGATCATACAGGGCGGAGTCTGATGAGACAACACCAGTGTCTTGGTGTTTTTAGGATTCCCCATGCCGTCGTTCAGCAAATCCCAGTTGAGGCCGTCTGCTCGGGCATCGTTCGGGTGGCAGCTGGCACAGCTTTGCCATTGCTGGAAGCCGATTGTCGCATCGTGGAAGTACATGTCGCCTTTCCCTTTTTCCGAGGAAGCGAGCGGAGTGCCTAAAGAGGAAGATATCATCTCTTTGCCGTTCCCGCTCAAAGCAACCAGTTCGCCGGTATAGTAATCGGCGGTATATACTTTGTCGGGGGCGACGTATAAGGCGCGGGTACCTTTCCCCGGCGTTTTGTAAAAGTCGCGGATGCCGTAGAGGAAGCCGGCATCGTCCGGTATATGGGCATAGTCTTTGGTTGATGGGGTTACTTTTTCTCCGGCTTTCGCCCGCGCCAGGCGGTCGTGCAGGGCGGCTCTGTCTACACACGCCAGTTCGTGGGTGCCGGCGATGGCTACCCATATCTTGCTGTCGTCGGGCGAGACGGAGATGTTCCAGGGATTGGCAGCTCCTTTCTGCGGCGTGTCGAGCAGGACGGTGTTCTCCACTTCCTTTGTATGCAGGTTGATGACGGAGAGGACATTCGTGCTCATCCAGCCCCGATCTACCTGGTTGGTCGGGAGCTGATAGCGTGCCAGCAAATGAACGGCATACGCATAATCGCCTTTACTGTCTGTTGCCAACGCTTTTACATCGGTCGAACCGTTGGGGAGTTGCAGGCGCTTTACTACCTTTTTGCTGTTTACATCCACAATATCCAGTTGGCAGGCAATCGGGTAGGAGAGCGACGACATCTCCGGCAGGTTGTTGGCAACCAGCAGCAGGCTGTCGTTGGCAAACGAAACGATGTCTACCGGTTCGCGACCTACGGCGATCCGGCTCAGCACCTCTTTCGTTTGCGGCGATACTTCCCACAGTTCGTTATTATACCGTTGGGTAGTCCATAAAGAACCGGTCTGCCGGTTGAACAACAGGGCAGACGGGGTATGTCCCAACTTCGTTTGCGAGCGGACGGCCAGGTCTTTCCCGTCCAATTCGCACAAGGCGCCGCCCAGGCCGTCGCAAACCACCCAGATATGCTGGTCGGGTGTCGTTGCCAGGGCGTTTGCCGGGCTTGGCAAGGTTGCTTTCACACCGGTCTTGTTCAGACGGGTATCGACAAGGTGTATCTCTTTATTCTCCCGGTTCGCCACCAGAAGCTCACCCTTTTCTCCGGCGCTCCATATTTGGTCCGGAGCGAAAACTTCGTGCCCGTTACATCCGGTCAGAGCGACTAAACACAGACAGGCTATATAAGTCCAGTTTATTTTCATGATCTTTACTTCTTTGCATTTAATGATTGAAGATACTGACGGATATTCTTCTTCTCGGCAGCGCGTGAAGTTTCCCGTTTCTTCTCATAATAAGTATAGTAATCTTGTTCTTCCTGCGTCCAGTTGTTCGCCTCGCGGTAATCGCCGATGAAAGGTACGCAGAGGTCGATCCACAGGGCGACTGTTTCCAGTTCTTCCTTGCTCAGCTTGCATCCGCCATGCCCGTTCTCCAATCGTTTGATTAGATTGCTGGTGTTGGATCCGGCATAGTAGGGGGGGGAAAGCAGAGTCGGCTGGGACAGGTTACTGATCCAGTTTACTTCCGGGTGATGAGCATCGCCCTGCCAGGAGTCGTTGTCTCTGGTCATGTGGTGGGCATGCGTCAGGCTCAGGTAGGAGTCGGAGAACTTACGCTTTGTCTGCTGGTCTACAACTTTCAGGTCGCCTTTCAGGCTCAGCTTGCTTTTTACGCCGTCGTGGCAGGAGATGCAATGGGCGTCCCAGATGGGCTGTACCTCTTTGATGTAGCTGAAGCTGCGGTCGCCGATGCCTTCCGGCTCGATCTTCCGGATGCCGCTGTTCATCGCCATCGATACCGGATGCGAAGCTACTGGGACGGTGTTCTTGTGTTCGTGGCAACCTACGCAGCTTTGCGTTTCGCCCGGTTGCAGGGTCGACCAGCTACGCATGGTCTGCACCACCCGGTTGTTCTCGTCCAATGCCTGAAAGTAGAGCGGCGTGCGGCAAGGTACTTTGAAGAAAGCCGAACCGTCCGGTTCTACTTCTACCGTTCCCAATATCCGTTTGACATCCCAGCTGGCGTTACCTACGCCTACGGGTGAGAAGGCATGTCCGCCGCCACCTTCGTCGAATCCGGAGGCGGCACCGATGCTGGCTACGCGGTAAACAGGTTCTACTATCCTTAATTTCTTGATCGTTCCTGGCTCTACGCCTTTCAGTCCGTTGCCTTCGTAAATATTTTGCATGTAGTAAATGCCTTCTTCTTTGGTATAGTCTACCGTATTGATGCGCTGGAAAGGACGTTCGCGTTCAGCCAACAGGACGGGCTGGTTGCAGGAGATACTTGCATCCGAAACCAACAGTCCACGATCGCCGGCAGGTGTCATCCAGTAGATGCCGAACTGCATCGGGTGGCCTACATGGTAGCCCAGCGGGGTATAAGAGATCAGGAACTCGTTTTCATTCAACGGGTACGGATGCTGGAACTGGTCGGTAAACTGTCCGTAGGCATCCACTTTTACCACTTCCGGTTTGTGGAGCGGGGCAACGAGCATGACGCCTTCGTTCTCATCGCGTCCGGCTTCGGGGTCGATGATGCAGAGTTTGCCATGTTGCGGGGTGTGGTGGCCGAGGATGGTAGCCATTACTTTCCGGGTGCCGGGTATCTCGCGGGTATGCGTAACGGTGGTCGGGAAGAAGCTGTTTCCTCCGTAATATTTCGCCTGTCCGGTGCCGTCGGGGTTCATCTGGCAGAGCGGCTGCATGAATACCTGTCCGCGGTCGTTGTATTCCCAACGGGTGTAGACGACGCGGCCGTCGTTGAGCAGTGTCGGGTTAGAGGTATGCACCTGGTCGAATCCCACCTGGCGCATGTAACGTCCTTCGCGGTCGCAGAGGTACAGGTTGCTGACTTCCACCGTCCAGCAGTCCACCGAACTACCGTTGCGGGTTGAGTTGAACATGATGTTTTCGTCCGGCAGATAGATCGGCTCGATGTCGGCAAAGCCCAGTCCCGAGGTGAGCTGTTTCAGCTTGCGCGACGGCATTTCCAGCTCGTAGAGATGGAAGTCGTCTTCCTTGCGCGATTTCTTCCAAGCAAAGACGACATGTTTCCCATCGAAATGCACGTCGGGGTCGCGGAAGACGCCGGCGGTATCTTTCAACAATGTTTCTTCCTCTGCCCAGATCCCGTTCATCTTGAAATAAGCCAGTTCGCCACCGGTAAAGAAATTACATTCTGCGCGGGCATCGGATAATCCTTCGGTATAGGCGAAGAACGACGGGCGCAACGTGCGGAATTTGGTAAACACAACTTCTGGAGAGTTCTTTACAAACGAGGCCAGACGGCTCTCCCTTCTTTTCTCGCAGGCATCCAGATAAGCGGATAGGGCCTGCGCTATGCTTTCCGGTGTATCGCCCACTTCGGCTTTCAGTTGCAGCTTTTGCAGGCGTCCGGCGATTTGAGCGGTCAGTGTGCCGTCAAACCATTTTCCTTCGTTTCCGTCCTGGAGCCACCAGTCGTAGAACACCGGATAGTGCTGGTACAGGTACAGATGTGCATTACGGATCAGAGCGGCCGTACTGTCTTTCGATACGACGCTTTCGGTCGTTTTTATATGGTCGTATTGGTTTTGTAGCTCTGAAATAAATTCCTGCTTCTCGATCGGGCGGTGTTCCTTCAACTGCTTCTCCGGCTTCTGACAGGCGGCCAGAAGAAACAGTAGCATCAGGGTTAGTCCCGCTTTATACATATTATTCATATCTCTCCCTTTTTCATTGATTATGTTGTCTCCGTAGGTAAGCCGGAGCACTTGCTTGGTTTCTGTTTGTTTCTCAGGCATGAAACTTTAGTTTCACTAGGGAGAAACTTTTGTTTCATGCCGAAGAAACTTTAGTTTCTCCCGAGAGAAACTACGTCTTTACTTAAGAGAAGCCTTGAACGCCTCTACAATGGCTACGCCGTTGGACGTGCCGATGCGGGTGGCGCCTGCTTGGATCATTGCCAGTGCGGAGTCGAGGTCGCGGATACCGCCTGCTGCTTTCACACCTATTTCCGGTCCGACCACACGGCGCATCAGGGCAACGTCTTCCACAGTTGCACCGGCTGTGCCGAAACCGGTCGAGGTCTTAACGAAGTCTACGCCTGCTTCCTTGGCGATGCGGCAGACTGTTTCTTTCTCGGCATCCGAAAGGTAACAGGTTTCCAGGATTACTTTGCAGATCACGCCTGCCGGGCGGCAGATGGCTACCATGTCTTCGATCTCACGTTTGACGATGTCAAGCTGTCCTTTCTGCAAAGCGCGGATGTTGATTACCGTATCTATTTCGGTCGCTCCCTTGGCAATCGCGTCGCGGGTTTCAAAAGCCTTGCATTCGGTGGTCGTCTGACCCAGGGGGAAACCGATTGCTGCACCGACACGCACAGGCGAACCGGCAAGCAGACGGACGCAGGTTTCTACTTCCGCCGGGTTGATGGTAACCATTGCGAATCCGTACTTGCGTGCTTCGGCACATAGTTTCTCCATGTTTTCTTCCGTGCCGAAAGGTTTCAGGTAGGTGTGATCGATCATTCCTGCCAGTTGCTCTACGGATAAGTTTGTTGTTATTTCGTTCATGATAAATGATGTTTAGAATGTTAATACTGTTTTTATTACTTCGTTACGTTTGACGGCGGCGAGCGCCTCGTTTATCTGGTCTATCTGAAAGCGATGGGATATAAACTCGGAGGCTGACAGGCGGCCTTCGCGTATCCATTGGGTCAGGGCGATGATGGCGCGTTTCTCTTCCGAGCGGGTCGGCCAGCGGTGGATGTAGAGGTTGAAGTTGTAAGGCGCCTGATCCAGATCGATGGTCGGGTTCTTCGTCATTACGCCATACACGCAGATGTCGCCCGCCATTTTGATAAGCGGCAGGGCGGAAGCGACGATCGAGGGCAAGCCTACGGCGTCGATGATCGTGTCGTAGGAACGGTTAGCTGCGGCGATAAACTCGGGCGTGGCAATCTCTGCCGGCGTATAGCCGTTGTCGGCTCCCATTTTCTTAGCCAGCTCGAGCTTGGCGGGAAGCATGTCGACGATGTCCACCTGCCCCAGTCCGAACAGCTTGCCGAGCTTGACGAAACTCAGTCCGACAGGGCCGGCACCGAATACCATCACCTTCTTGCCCGGTTCCAGGCGGAAGTCTTTGAAGGCACCGACTATTTCGCGCCAGGTACAGGCAATGACCGCTTCTTCCGGTTGTATATCGGCGGGTACGGCGTTCTGTATCTCGAAGCTGTCCCAGCAACCCTGCTCGGGGGTGGCGAGTCCTTCTTCCTTCAATACTTCGAAGTCGTTTACTACCACATATTCGCTGAAGCCGCCCCCAGGCACTGTTCAGTCCCGGTTCTGTAAAGGTGGCGTTCAGTCCGCCGATCGCGCGGTAGCCTACCTTGAAGTTACGTACTTTGGCTCCGACTTCTACCACGATGCCTACATTCTCGTGGCCCAGCGCCATCGGAAACTGGTCGGCTCCCGGGAAGTGGCCGGCAATCAGTTTGCTGTCGGTAGCATTACACAAGGCTACCATCTCTGTTTTAACCAGTGCCTGGTAGGGCGTGATTTCCGGAATATCTATTTCCCGGATCTCGACTACGCCGGGGGCTGTTGCGATTACGCTTTTCATTTGTCCTTTCATGATGCTTACAGGTTTAAGTCCGACAAGTCGGTGTAGACCGCTTTCAGGTGGTCGTAGGTCTTGTCGAATACAGCTATTAATTCTTTATATTTCTCTACATTGGCTGCGATGGGGCTGACCTTTTTATCGATGCGGATAAAGCGGTCGGTCACGCTGAAGTCCTTGAACAGTCCTGCTCCGATACCGGCCAGGATAGCGGCTCCCATAGAGGTGACTTCTTCGAGGTAGTTCGGTATCTTTATTTCCGTCTGATAGATGTCCGCCATCATCTGTTGCTAGATCGGGTTCTTGGCGCAGCCGCCTATCACCGTCATGTTTTCGACGGGGACGTGGTTGCGGAAGATATTCACGATCAGCCCCAGGTTGAGAGTGATGCCCTCCATGACGGAGCGGAGCATATCGCCATGCGTATGGCCGACAGTCAGGCCGATAAAGGCGCCTTTCGCATGCACGTTCCAGCGTGGAGAGCGTTCGCCCATCAGGTAGGGCAGGAACAGGAGCTTGTTGGCCCCGATCGGTGATTTCCGTATCTGTTCGTCGATCAGTTCATACACATTTCCCTTGCCGAGCCGGGCTTCTTCCCGCTCGAACCGGCAGAGTTGCTGAATCATCCAGTTGTAGGACGCGCCGGCCGTCTGCATCGTTCCCGAAGGGTGAAGCATTCCCGGCACGACATGCGCCCAGTTCATCGTGCGGCGTTGTTCGTCGACCACCGGCTTTTCTACGGTCAAGGCAACCCATGAAGAGGAGCCCAGATAGTTGTAGGAAGTGCCCGGAGCTACGCAGCCGACACCAACGCCGGCACAACTGCCGTCGCCGCCACCGCAGATCACCGGAGTGTCTTTCCTCAATCCGGTTGCTTTGGACGCCTCTTCCGTCACTTCCCCGATCACGTCGATGGAGAAGCGGACTTCGGGGAAGAGGGAGAGGTCCAGTCCGGCGGCGTCTATGATCTCTTCGCTCCATGCCCAACGGTTGAGGTCGTAGGCATTGGTGCCGGAAGCGTCGGACGGGTCGGTAGCAATCGTCCCGCAGAGGCGGAAATTGATGTAGTCCTTTGCGTTGAACATCTTGTAAGTGTTGGCAAAGACATCCGGCAGATGCTTCCGTATCCACATCAGCTTCTCAATGGAATAAGAGGCACTGATGCGGTGGCCGGTTATCTCGTAGAAGTGCAGCGGGTCGATCTTCTCCGCCAGCAGCGCTTCCTCCTCCTGCGAACGCTGGTCGCAATAGAGCAGGTGGGGGTGAAGCGAATTTCCTTTTTTATCGATGCACAGGCATCCCATCATCTGCCCGCTCAAGGCAACGCCGGCAATATCGTCGGGCGAGACGAGTTGCAGCAGGGCATTCGTCGTTTCGACGATCGCTTTCCACCAGTCGGCAGGATTTTGTTCCGCCTGGTTGCCGGCTGTGTAATCAGTCGGATAAGAAGCGACGTGGGAGGCGACGAGCATACCTTCTTCATCGAATAGGGTTGCTTTATTGCCGCTCGTTCCCAGGTCGTGTGCAATAACATATTTTGACATGGTCTATATTGTTTGTTTATAATGCAGCATTCGTATATCCGGTCAGCCCGACCAGGATACCGCCCACTATTCCCCCGATGATGATTACCACCCAGCGGGGGAAAGCTTCTTTTAATAATCCCAGGCGCGATCCTTTCGGGGCGCACAGCGTATCGCAAACGACAAAGCCCATCGCGATAGCCCAGCCCATATCAACCCAGGGAGCACTGCCCCGCGCTCCCTGATGGATGAGGCTGAATTGCATCGGCAGTCCGTTGGCATCCGTTGCCAGTCCGGTCGAGAAGCCGAAGCCCGGCAACTTATGGTTGACCAGCCAGAACGTACCTATGATTAATGCGGCAGCCATAAAGCCGCCTATCGGTCCGAAGTCTTTGACCAGTTTCGACCAGCAGAGTATGACCGTAAAAGTAACGGCAAACGCACCGAATATGCTGGTGATGATGCCGGCGTTATACATGCTGAACAGCTCGTTGTAAGTCTGTAACCATTCGCTCATAGTGCGCCCTCCTCGTCTACCAGGTGATTACCGCACGAACGCATTGCCCAGACCGTCAGTCCCGCCAGCGCACCGCCGATCAGACAGCAAAGCAGGGTAGGGGCAGCCAGGAAGAATGCCGTAATGTCGCCCTGAAAACGGACGATCCCCCAGGCGATGCCGGCTGAATCGATACACCAGCCCTGGTCGAGCCATATTTTACCTTCCGGGTTGAGGATGGCTCCGTTGTAGTGGTTCATGTACCACATGATTCCGATAATAAGCGTTGCGGCGAGCCAGCCTCCCATGAGGCCGTAGGTCTTCCAAAGCTCCGGCCAGATGCCGAAAGCGAATCCTCCGCATATTGCCGAACCGGCAAATGTAGATAAGTAGTGTTTCATGGTAATAGTGGTTATTGTCTGTTATTTCAGTTGAAGTTTAGCTAGTGTAAAAGGCTTGTCGTGTTTCGTGTTTACTTTGTCGGGACCGGTGACGATGTCGAAGCAGGAGACGATTACCTGTCCGTTCCATACGATCGGTTCTTCCGGTTGGTTGAGTCCGCCGTCGCTGCCGTCGCAGTCGGGGTTTTGGGCGATGCGCTGTATGCGTCCGTTGCGGTCGATGCGGGCAACGGCGTTTTCAGAGAAGTCGGCTACCCAGATGTTGCCGTCGTCGTCCATGCACATGCCGTCGGTGGTGCGTAGTTGGGTGGGATCCTGTGCCCATACTTCGTTGCTTGTTACTTTGCCGTTGGCATCCATCGTGATTTTATGGACGGCGCCATCGCCGAAGTTGCCTACATATAAATTGCCTTCTTTATCAAAGACGATACCGTCCAGACCGTACTGCACCTCTTTGTTCTTCGTGATAACGGTGGTGATCAGGTTCTTGTCCGCTTTCGTATTGGTTACCTTTATATTCTTGTCGTTCTTGTCGAAGCAGTACACGCCGCTGACCAGCAGTCCCGACGGGTCTTCGATGGCAGAGAGGGAGCTTTGCGTTACATACAGCTTGCCGTTGCGATAACGAACCCCATTGGGGTGCTCCATTTCTGAAGCAACCACAATGGTTTCGTCTAACCTGCCATCTTTTAGCTTTAGACATAATAACCTTCCTTTATTTTTTTGCTTTTTCGGCACCGCTCCATCCCTGGTTGTCGCAGATATATAAGTTATTCCCTTCGTCGTCGAACGTAATACCCATCGGGGCAGCCCAGCCTGTTTCCGGCAGTACCGGTACGTCCAGCCATTTGCTGATCGTTCCTTCTTTGGTAATCCGCATCAGGCAAGCCGGCTTCGACAAATCGGCAAAGTTCGGGCACGCCAGAACCAGATCGCCTGTGGGCGCACTCGCCACTCCGCCGGGGGCGGGGCAATCGTCGGGGAGTTCCATGAACAGTTCGCTTTTCTGCATGGCAGAAGTCTCTGCCTGCGCTTCCGCCTCTGTCGGAACGTTCTTTTGGGTGGTGCCTTTACAACCACATAGTAATCCTAGAAATAGAAAACACAATAAAGATACATTTTTCATGATATATAGATATTATTAATTGCCATTGGTCAGGCCGGTTTATTAGTCAGACTCAAAAGGAAAGTGCATCCCTTAAAGCGCGTGAGTCTTTTTAATAAATTTTTTCATTGGCAAAAGAACATATATCTACCTGTAAGGTGGTTCAACTATCAGTCAAAATCTTTAAATTATCAATCAATGACTATTAAAAATCAATCAGCAGGCATCCGGTTAGCCGGTCTTTTTGCAGGTAGACGCCTGCAAAAAGACTGTTTTTTCTTCTATTATTCATTCACTTCATTTCCTAATGCATCGAAGCGAATTGTGGCACTTTGTCCATTATGATCGACAGTGAAAGTATAGAAAGTTCCGGCAGCTTCGATGAGTACATCTATCGACTCGATCGTATCGCCGGCATATCCGGTAGACTGGAAGCTGTTCATTATAATGTCGGGAACATCCTGTTCCGGAATGGCATACGAAGTGCTTCGCCATCTGTACTCTTTGTTTAGTCGGGCAATCTTATAGATGTTTCCGTCCAGCATGTTTAAGATATATCCCTCACTGTTGCTCTGTATATCCAGCAGGGTACAGGTCGCAAAGGTAAGGTTCATCAGATTGTGGACGGCATTGGGGATGACGATCGGGGCATCCTCATTCCCCTTGTCGGCAACGGCTTTGATAAGGTTGCCGTATTGCGAATAGTACAGATCCATATCGCTGTCCGCCTTCTCTACTTCAATCTTATAGACTACCGCCATGCTGTCGCGACGGATGGTGTAGGTATCGTCTACCTTCCAGCCTGCATATAGACCGTTGTCGAAGGCTTTCGTTACCGCCTCAGGCAGTTGGTTGAAAGGCGTGTCGGCCTTATCCATCATTCACTTACCCTGGTCGGTGAGCCAGGCTTCGGTGGAGATGCCGTTGTTGGTGAACTCGGCTACGTAATAGTTGCCTTCTATTGTAAAGACGGGATTGGATGCATCCGGATATTTCTGATCGAAAGCCTGCATAACGTTCTCGGTCGGCTCGATCGCATCCTTGTGATCGTCATCGTCGTTTTTATCACAACCGGCCAGAAACAGAGTAGCCGGCAGGGTGAGAAAGAGGAATAAAGTAGTTTTAGCATTCATATCTATATTGTTTTAGTGATAACTATCCCGTTTCCGTGTCAGGCACGGGGACAGGCATAGAACAAGACAAGCAGGCGGAATGTTCTCTGTAAACTTCCTTACTTATTCTTTATCATGCAGACTACAGATCGCGGACACAACGCGTCATGAACGACGAGACCTTATCGTAACTGGATGAGCTGGCATTATGGAAACCGATGCAATTTGCTCTGGAACGATCGTTCTCCGAAGAACTCCAGTATGTATTGGGAGAGAGCGCAGTAAAGCTTCCCTTTCCTATCAATTGCGGATGTAATATCAATATTATCATTAGTTCACCTTGAGTGGGTAAGCGCCATTGACCGGCACTACCACCTTCGCCATCATAATTTTTACACTCATTGTATGCCGTTGCCCAATCTGGTTGTTGTGTAGTATTTGTACACATCACCTGAAACTTAACAGACATTTTTGCATTCCAGGTTCCGTTATGGCCGGATACGGAATATCCCACCCCTAAATAATTAGTATTGGAAGGTGTTTGCTGATTCATCTGTGTTCTTCTTGCTGATGCTTCCGAAGAAGACAACACAGCCCCTAAAGGACTTAAGGCACTCAAATCGATCACAGGATAACCACTGATTGTAGTCACTGTTTGTGCTGATAAATTGAAACTAAACAAAACCAGCAATAAAAATAACTTACCTATCTTATCATAACGCATATTATATTCCTCCTATCCTTTTTTAATTTCGTTTTATACATATTATTGATATGTCACCGTCTAAATGGATCAATTAATCAAGATCACGGACGCAACGCACATATATCTCATTTGACTTAGCCCTTGCGCTTACGGAGTAATCCGTAAAGCTCACATTGTTCACCAATCGGTTATCATTATTTCCGTATTCCGAAGAGCTCCAATAATAACCGCTTGTAGCAAAGTAAGCCGCATAGGAATTGTTTCTCTTCAGACCTTCCATAATCCTTCTTATTGCCCCCAGCTGTGCGAGAGTCGGTAAATACCAGGTTCCTTTAGGCACTCTCCCGAGAGTGAGGTTATAACAATAATCATAAGCCAGACCGGCTGTTTTATCAATCTTTCCTTCTGCCAATGTATAAGTATGATCCCAATATCTGCGTGTCTCCGTCTGCAACTTCTGCGATGTATTTTCAGACCACTTCTTTTCTACATTATCAACATCCATCGTCCCGCTTGTATTGGGTTGCAGCAACAAATTCTTTGAGTAATAGCCGAAAACAGTAGGTATATTCCCTTGCCCTGTTGAAAACCCTGTTGCTCCGCCGAACTTGCCGATGTTGAGGCCGGCATACATTTCGTTGGAAATGGCTTCGATTCGTTTGTCGGTCTGGGCTTGTTGGCGTTGGCCTTCGAGGGTGCCGTCAATGTTGACGGTAATAGTGTACTTCGTGTTGCGGCGAAGGCTAAAGTCGGAGACGCTGCCGTCGCCGAAGTAGATGTAATAGAAGAATGTGACACCACCAAAGGCAATATACTCTTTCCCGATGGCGGGAGTGGTGTTGACGGTCGCTTTCGATACTGTTTCCAAATACATACAGGCCGCATTTTCCGCATTTTCCGGACAACGGTCGGTGGCAGAGGTGACAGAAGAATTTGGCCTGATATTTTCGCCATAATAAAAAGAATTACTAGTTGCGGCAAAAGCAGTATTAACTGCTGCACGCGATGTTGGAGTAGCTGTAGAACCACTTCCGTTATACTCTCCCGGAGTCCCGAAATATCTCGATCCCAAACGTTTTATGACCATTCTGTTGAATGCCGGCCCATCTTTTATCGAGAAATGATTTATCTTATAGGTTATCTTTGCCAATGACCAGTAGAGTGGCACAACCAACGTACCCGAAGCCCCTTCCATCTTAATTCCGGTAATACTACCCACATAAGGGACATCTTCATCAGTAGATACATCTTGTGTCATCTTTATATCCCAGAACTCCGTATAACTCCCCATAAAGGAAGACAAAGCCGGTGTACTTGAATACGGATTTTTTGCTGCATTATCATTCGCTACTACCACCAAACGATAGGAAGTGTCAGTCGTAGTGTTTACCGTAAAATCGAGCAACAGATCGGAGCCTGCTGTGGCAGTTCCGCTGACTACGGCCTTTCCTTTGTAGGCCCCTGTTGTTCCACCGAACAACAAAGCGACGACGTTTTTCAAGGTGGTCGGGGCGGCTTTCGTGTCGGGGGCAGACAGGGTGTCGGGGGCAGTACAACTGGTTACCTCCAACTCGTAGTCGAAGCCCGCCTTTGCCAGTTCGCTGCCCGGCTTGACAGGGTGGGTGACGGCTTTCGTTTCCGTTATCGGCGTAAAAGTGAGGTTGACAGGGAGGGTGAGCTTGCCGGTACCCTCGTTTCCTGTATCCCCGCCGTCGTCTTTTCCCATATCGTCGCTACACGACGACGATATACCTGCCAGCAGACGGGCACTCAGTATCACGATACAATGATAGACTGATACTCGATGTTTCCTTTTTTTCATTTGAAGATGGTGTTTATTGTTGTTAATATATCATAGTTCTGTTAGAACTAAGTCAATAAAATAGGGTAAAAGCTTGATTATCAGAAAGCGATAGACTAGGATATTTAGACGATTTCCCGTTCTGTTCTTATCGAATATTAGAAAATGAAAGGTGGGCATTGTTTAACAAGGTTTGCATGATGCTTTAATCTTTATACATTTGCAGTCAATAACACCTTAGTTCTAACAGAACTATGTTCGTTTATTTAACATATATTATTAATAAGTATGCCTTTTCGAGAGAAAAGACTCACGTTTTATACTGTCTCATAGCAAGTAGCAGGCTAGGTCCTCTCAATCTATAAAACCGAACACACTGTCCGATATTGAACACTGTTTGTTTTCGTGTTCATGCACATATTCAGTCGATTAGCTTTTTGGCACGGAGTTTGCCTTTACCGGGGCAGAATATAAAAACAATACTAAATATGGACAGAGAGATATCGAAAGAGGTACAAAGAAAAGAACAACGCAAGCAACTGATCAAGATAGGAGGCGGTGTAGGAGCAGCCATCGCTGTGATAGCCGTCATCATCTCTTTTCTGCAAACCAGTCTGAACCGCAAAGACCTGACTATATCGACCGTTGATAAAGGAGTGATCGAAGTATCCGTCAGCGCATCCGGCAAGGTAATCCCCCGCCTTCGAGGAAATCATCAACTCGCCGATCAATTCGCGCATCGTAGAGATCTATAAGAAAGGGGGCGATTCGGTGGATGTAGGAACACCCATCCTCAAACTCGATCTGCAGAGTGCGGAGACAGACTATGAGAAGCTGCTCGACGAAGAACAAATGAAAGGTCTCGAACTCGAGAAGCTCCGTGTCATGAACCGTAGCAAACTCTCCGAAATGGAGATGAAACTAAAGGTCTCCCACATGGAACTCGACCGCAAGGCTGTGGAGTTGCGCAACGAACGCTACCTCGACAGCCTTGGCGCCGGCACCACTGACAAGGTGCGCCAGGTAGAACTCGACTACAATGTCAGCCAACTCAAACTGAAGGAAGACGAACAGAAATACATCAACGAACAGGCACTGAGTGAAGCCGACCTGAAGGTAAAGGAACTCGAGCTCAACATCTTCCGCAAAGGCCTTGCCGAAACCAAGCGCACCCTCGGCGACGCCCAGATCCGCTCTCCGCGTAAGGCCATCCTTACCTATGTGAACAACGAAATCGGCTCGCAGGTAGGGCAGGGCACGAAAGTTGCCATCGTCTCCGACCTCTCGCACTTCAAGATCGAGGGCGAGATTGCCGATACCTACGGCGACCGTATCGCAGCCGGCAGCAAAGCCGTCGTGAAGATTGGCAGTGACAAGCTGGAGGGGACAGTCAGCGACGTCACACCGCTCTCGAAGAACGGGGTTATCTCCTTTACCGTCCAGTTGGAGGAGGATAACCACCGCCGTCTCCGCTCCGGGTTGAAAACAGACGTATATGTGATGAATGCCGTAAAGGATGACGTGATGCGCATTGCTAACTCCTCCTATTATGTAGGCAAAGGTGAGTATGAACTGTTTGTCATCAACGGCGACCAGCTGCTGAAACGCAAGGTGCAACTAGGTGACAGCAATTACGAATACGTAGAAGTAATCGGCGGTCTCGAACCCGGCGACCAAGTAATCGTCTCCGACATGAGCAGCTATAAGGATAAGAACAAACTCAAAATAAAGTAAACAACCATGCTCAAACAATACTTCAAACAAGCCCTTAACATGCTGCGCGAGAACCGTCTCACCAGCATGGTCTCTATCCTGGGAACGGCGCTTTCTATCGCCATGATCATGATCGTGGTGCTTGTCTTCCAGATACAATCCGCCAACTTCCTGCCGAAGACGCACCGCGACCGGATGCTTTATGTGGAAGAAGGCACGGAGGTTTCCGACAGCAATAACTCTCGCAACAGCGGCAGTATGTCGGTCGAGGCCGTCAAGGAATGCTTCTATACGCTGAAGACTCCCGAGGCTGTCTCCGCCTGGTTTAACTTCACCTATCCGTTGAGCCTGCCCGGCAAGCAGATGTATAAGATATATAGTATTAAATACACAGATACGAACTTCTGGAAGATCTACGACTTCAGCTTCCTGGGCGGCAAGCCCTTTAGCGAAGCCGATTTTACTTCCGCTATCACCCAGGCTGTTGTGTCGGAAAGCGTTGCCCGCAAGTTGTATGGGACGGTGAATGTTACCGGGAAGCCCATCATCATCGACCGTATCGCGTACACGATCTGCGGGGTGGTGAAGGACGTGAGCCGTGCCGCCGATACCTCCTTTGCCGACGTATGGGTACCTTATACGACGAATGCCTTTATCCTCGGTATCACCCAAATGGAGAACATGGCAGGCCCGTTCAACACCTGCATCCTGACTAAGAGCCGCAGCGACTTCGACACGATCCGCAAGGAACTGGCGCAGCAAACCGCCCGCTACAATGCCACGAAGCAGGACTGCCGGATCAGCTTCCTCGAGAATCCCATCACCCGTTTCGACCGCGCCATCGGTTCGGTCGGACAGCGTAAGATTGCACTCAAAGACTATCTGCTCGAGACAGGCGGCCTTCTCCTTTTCCTTCTCCTCGTTCCCGCCCTTAACCTGATCGGCGTCACCCAGTCGTCCGTACAGAAACGGCGTGCCGAGATGGGTTTGAGGAAAGCGTTCGGGGCTACGCAGGGCACGTTGATCCGCCAGCTGCTGTGCGAGAACTTCCTTGTCACGCTGTTGGGTGGAGCTATCGGGCTTATCCTGTCTCTCCTGCTGCTGCCGGCATGCAAGAACTTCCTGTTGCAAAAGACGGATACGGCACTCAACAGCGATATGCTTTTCCAGCCGGGCATCTTCATCGCTGCCCTGCTGTTCTGCCTGCTGCTCAACCTGCTGTCGGCAGGGATACCGGCTCTCAGGGTATCGCGTCAGCCTATTACGAATGCATTGAAAGGAGACGAATAATCACTCAGTAAACAATAAACGAAATGATAAAGCATGTACTAAAGATAATATGGAACCAGCGTCGTGCAAACGGCTGGATCTTTGCCGAGCTGCTGGTCGTCGTGGCTATCCTTTTCTCGATGATGGATTCGCTGCTGGTCGACTTCTACGCCTACCACCAACCGCTGGGCTTCGACATCACGAACACGTATAAGGTGCAACTGGGCGTACTCAAACCCGGCATGATGGGTTATGTGGACGAAGTAACGCTTGCCACCAGTCTGGGCGAAGACGCCATGCGCCTTGTCGACAACCTCCGGCAGGCTCCCGAAGTGGAGGAGGCCAGCATCTCCTGCGTGGGCAGCCCTTATACTTACAGCAACATGTGGTCATCGCTCGTCCCCGACGGTGTCGACAGTACCTGGGAGGTACACAGTTTTCAACACCATATCGTAGATGCAGAGTACTTCGACGTGCTGCGCATGACTACCGACGATGGCAATCCCATCACTCCCCTGATCCGTCCCGAGGTCGGTTACGTGCTCAGCCGCGAGCTTGCCGGAAAGCTGTTCGAGGGAAAGAGGGCTATCGGAGAATACGTTAAGTTTAATATGAATAATACAGACCGCTACCCGGTATTCGCCGTCAGCACCCCCGTCCGCCGTTCGGAATACGAGAAGGCCAACGCCCGCTTCTTCGAGGTGGCAACGCCCGCCCGGATGATCGATCTGATCGCGCAGTGGCAGGTGATGCCTATGGATATCCTGGTACGTATGCGCAGTAATCTTACCCCCGACGAGTTCGAAGCTTTCCTGCAGGGAATGGGCGAACGGCTGACGGTGAACAACGTGTATGTCTCCGGCGGTTACTCCATGAAAGAGATGCGCGCTGATATTTTGAAAAGCCGCGAAGACAATATGAAGAAAAAGAGTGCCCTTGTCGGTTTCATGTTGCTGAATGTTTTCTTCGGCATCATCGGTACTTTCTGGCTCCGCACGCAGGCACGTCAGGGCGAGATGGGGCTTCGCATCGCTATCGGCTCCAGCCGTAGCCAACTGCGCCGGCTGATGAGCATCGAAGGTCTTTGCCTGCTGGCTCTTACCGTTCCTCTGATCCTAATCTATCTGGGCAACATTCTCTATCTCGACCTGCCCGACACCTACCGCCTGCCTTACACCTGGTGGCGTTTCGCGGCAACCTTCGGCGGCGCCTACCTACTGATGGCCGGCATGATCAGTCTCGGCATCTGGCTCCCCGTCCGCAAGGCGATGCAGATGGAACCGGTGGAAGCGTTGCATTATGAATAAGAAGATATAGAATAAAATGAACCTTTTCTTATCCGCGAAATCCGCGTCATCCGCGTCAAAATATATTTGCGTCTAAATAACGAAAGAAATAATAACAATTTAATATCAAACATCATGATCAAGTTAACAAACCTCGAGAAGATCTACCGCACGAAGGAGATCGAAACAGTAGCCTTGGAGAACGTGAATCTGGAAATCCGGAAAGGCGAGTTCCTCAGCATCATGGGCCCGTCCGGTTGCGGAAAGTCCACCTTGCTGAACATCATCGGCCTTTTAGATGCCCCGACAGGCGGCACAGTCGAAATTGCCGGCACGAACACCATCAACATGAACGACAAACAGCTTGCCGCCTTCCGTAACAAGACGCTCGGCTTCGTCTTCCAGTCTTTCCATCTGATCAACTCGCTGAATGTACTGGATAACGTAGAACTTCCTTTGCTCTACCGCAACGTCTCCGCTTCCGAACGCCGCAAGGCCGCCGAAGCCGTCCTCGAAAAGGTAGGTCTCAGCCACCGCATGCGCCACTTCCCGACGCAGCTCTCCGGTGGTCAGTGTCAGCGCGTAGCCATCGCCCGCGCCATCGTAGGCAACCCCGAGATCATCCTCGCCGATGAGCCCACCGGTAACCTGGATTCAAAGATGGGTATCGAAGTAATGGATATCCTGCACCGCCTGAACAAGGAAGACGGCCGCACCATCGTCATGGTCACCCACAACGAAGCCCAAGCCATGCAAACCAGCCGCACGGTGCGCTTCTTCGACGGACGGCAGGTTCAATAGGCAATCAACGATAGTAACAAGCCTTGTTTGATAGTAACAGGTCTTATTTGATAGTAGCAGACCTTGTTACAGGTTCCTTTGCCGTCAGTTTTAACTGACGGACTAGTTTAGGATTCTCTTTTTGGACTTTAGTCCCATATCTATATGATTACAGTTGTTGATTATTAAAAGAAATGTGGCTGAAGCCAAAATAAGGAAACTGCATTTAACCGTCAGTTAAAACTGACGGCAAATAAACCTGTAATAGCTTGGTTTCATTGATTGCTTGGTGTTAGTGGGGATGTCGGCTCCTTGTTGGTAAGGATGCCGACTGCCCGGTAGTGAGAGTGACCGACAGCCTAAGGCAAGGTAGTGCACTATCCCGATAGTGTTCTTTACACTATCCGGGTAGTGTACTGTCGTGCACGGTAAAGGAGACAGTGCCGACACGAGGGGTCTTATATAGGGTGTAGTTGGGGCTGAACTGGCTATGCACCTCTGCCACCCACCTGCCCGGTGCCAGTGCTTCGGGTAACATAAAGGCAATGCGGGTCGATTCGTTGATGAAAACCATGCGCGGCTCGATGAAATAGCGTTTATCACCATCTTCCTGGCGGATAACGATGCCTACACCGGGATCGTCGCCCATCACTTTAATGCGTTGGCCATGGATAAAGAGGGATAGGGTATAATTAGCCGGGATGACGCAAAACTCGCGGCCTTCCTTACGCTCGAACCGTTCGTTGCGGATGCTTATCTCGTTGGGCAGCGGGGCGTTGGGGAAGAACTGGGTAACCTCTACCGGAAACCACCCCGCCAATTGGTTGAGCCGGGGTGAAGGGCGGAGGTTGATGCGGATAGCATGCCGCTCGCGGTCGAACTTCTCGTATGGAGTTTTGAAACGGCCGTTGACGGTCATCTCCGTACGTCCCAGGCCGAAGTCGACATTGAAACCGTCTTCGAGGGCGCCGTATATTTCTTCTATCATGGTGGTGAAGCCGGCAATCAGCGTCCCATGCGAGTAGGAACTGCGGTTTTCGACGGCCCGTTTGGCGATATCGTCGATTGTCAGTGTCGGATGGTAGGGGAGGGTGCTTTTATAAAACGGTTCCTGCCCGGGCAACTGGCTTTTGGTCAGGTTAACGAGCAGTTTACCGGGTCTGACGGGCATCTGCGATTCAGGTAGTTCTTTATCCATACTAGTGTAGGTTTAATGAGTGATTAGGAAGCAAAGGTAATAAAATCGTACGACTAGTGTCCGATATTGTGGGAAGTGTTCAATAGTGAACACTATCAAAGAGGTTTTAATTACTTATTATTAGTTTGTTAGATTTGTGGCACGGCATTTGTCCGGCAGAAGGATGAACAAACAGTATTACAATTAAATAATTAAGTCTAAATGTATAAACTATACTTCAAACAAGCCTGGAACCTGATCCGGCAAGAGCGCCTGTTCAGCCTGATCTATATCGGCGGGACGGGGCTGTCGGTGACGATGGTCATGGTGCTGTCTATCATCTTCTACCTGAAGGTGGCAAGTCTTTATCCGGAGATGAACCGCAGCCGGATGCTGGTTGCTAAAAGCGGCTCGGTCGTCAAACTGAAGGATAAAGGTAGCAGTTCAGGGCAACTCTCCATGCAGATGCTGGAGTCGGCTTTCGGTGGACTGAAAGGAATAGAGGCGATGGCAGCTATCTACGAGGACTACGGCACTGAGTATTTTATCCAGCCGGAGAACCGGAAGGAAGACATCCCTGTTGCTGTGGGTTTCGTTAACCGCGATTTCTGGACAGTCTTCTCTTTCCGTTTCCTCGAGGGCAAGCCTTTTACGCAGGCCGATGAACAGTCGGGGATAAAGACGGCAGTCATCTCCCGTTCGATGGCTACGCAGTTGTTTGGAGATGAGAAAGCGGAAGGGAAATATATCAGCCTTAACTTCAGGTAGTATCGTGTATGCGGGGTAGTGGAAGATGTTTCCCAGATTACCCCGGTTTCCTACGCATAGTTGTGGGTGCCCTACAACACCTGTCCTAATTATTCGACGAAAGGTTGGGAGAGCACAGGTATGCTGGGACGCTTCCGGGGGTATATGTTTGTCGAAAAGGGAGCGGATATCAACCAGGTGAAACGGGAAGCGGAAGAGAGTGCGGCACGTATAGATCATACCCTGCCGGATGTTACTTTCTCGCTGTTGGGGCAGCCGGATAAGTTCTGGCAGTCCATCTTCCGCCGGTACAGTAGCCAGCCGGTCGACTTCACGAAGATAGTGTTGCAATACGGATTAATCTTCTTTATGCTCCTGTTCGTCCCGGCCGTCAGCCTTTCCGGCATGGCGGATTCGCGGATGGAGCGCCGGTTGGCGGAGATGGGCGTCAGAAGGGCTTTCGGGGCGCCGGTGCAGTCGCTGATGACGCAGGTGTTGGCGGAGAACTTCATCTTCACCCTGCTGGGCGGGCTGTTCGGGTTGCTGCTGTCTTACCTGATCGTTTTTCTGTTGCGCAACTGGATCATGCAGGTGCTTGCTTCCGGGTTCGATGCGACGCAGTTTGAAAATGTGACGCTGGCGCCTTCCATGTTGATTAATATCCCTGTGTTCGTTATTGCGCTGGGTGTTTGTTTCCTGCTGAACCTGTTTTCGGCATTGATACCCGCCTGGCGTGCCGCCCACCGGCAGATCGTCTTATCGTTGAACGCTAAATAAAGAAGGAGAAAGAACAGATGTTAAAGATGATATTTATCCAGTTATGGAACAGAAAGCGCAACAACCTGTGGATATTGGTAGAGTTGCTGCTGATCTTTTGCCTGGTGTGGTATATGGTAGACTACTTCTTCGTGCTGGGCTACAACGAGAGCTTGCCGATGAACCGTAACATAGACCACTGTTGGCAGGTCAACGTGAAGCAGTTGTCTGCCGAACATCCCGATTATATAGCCGGTGAGAGCGACTCGACGGCGTTGGAAGATAACTATGCCCGCGTGCTCGACCGCCTGCGCCGGTGCGAAGGGGTGGAAGCGGTTGCCGTCATGTCTACCTATTCTTCGCCCAACAGCGGCAGTTATATGGGCAACGGCTACCGCAATGCGCAAGATTCGTTGAAAGAGTCCTGGGGCAGATGCTGTATTTCGACCCGCGTTATGACTTCTTCCGGGTATTCGATTACCGTTCGCCGGATAACAAGCCTGTGTCGGTTGGCGACTTCGACTGGGCAGACCCCCGGGCGATGGTGGTGGGCAAGCTGGTATCGGACGAACTGTTCGGCAGCGGGCAGGGGACAGGCCGGCAGGTCGTGAACGACTATGGAAGCCATATCATCAAAGGGGTGGTAGGCGATATCAAACGGTTCAGCTATCTGCGTCCGCAGGGTACCTTTTACCTGCCGATGAAAGCGGATGCGGGAAATATCGGAGATATGGAGATTGCTATCCGCAGCAGCGATGCTTATCCGGATGCCGTCTTTGTCCGCCGGTTTAAAGAGAAGATGTATGACGAGCTGCGGATAGGTAACTTCTACCTGCAAAGCATTAAATCCTATCAGCAGATAGAGGAGCAGACGGCCGCCAGCTTCGGGCAGACGGGGGATGTACGTATCTATTCGGCTTTGTTGCTTTTCTTCCTGCTGAATATCCTGCTTTGCGTGATGGGTACTTTCTGGTTCCGTATCCGGGTAAGACATGAAGAGGTCGGGCTGCGGATGGCGATGGGGGCAACCTCGCAAAGCATCCTCTGGCAGTTCTTTGTGGAAGGGCTTTGCCTGCTGGCGATTGTGACGCTGCCGGCGTTGCTGATAGAGATGCAGTTCGTCTATGCCGGGATGATCGATACGCTGGGGCAGGATGAAGTGAATCCGATTTACCTGCCCGACCGTACGCTGTTGCGTTTCTTCCTGACCAACTGCATTACCTGGGTGGTTCTTGCCTGTATCATACTGATGGCTATCTGGATCCCTGCCCGGCGGGCTTCGCGGATGGTGCCGGCGGAAGCATTGCATTATGAGTAAAATATTGCTAACAACTAAAAGACAATAATCTATGTACAAACAATACTTCAAACAAGCCTGGAACCTGATGAAGCAGAACCGCTTCTACTCGGCCGTTTACATTATCGGGACGGGGCTGGCTATTTCAATGGTGATGGTATTGGCGATTGCCTGGCATATCCGTACAACCAACATCGCACCGGAGACGCAGCGCGACCGGATGCTCTATCTGACTGCCCTGGATTATAAGAAAGGGAAAAGCTCCTACAATTTCTTCTTCGGGGTACGGACGGTGAAAGAATGTCTCTATCCGTTGAAGTTGGCCGAAGCAGTGGCGGTGACGACCAACCCGACCATTATCTCGCTGTTGTCGGGCGATTCGTATGTGCAGCTTCCGGGGGGCGATAATCCGCAGAAGGCGATTCTGATGGCTGCCAACGACGGGTTTTGGAAAGTCTTCTCGTTTTCCTTTGTCGAAGGCAAGCCGTTTAATGCGGCCGAGTTCCAGTCGGGCGTGCCCCGCGCCGTCATGACGGTGTCGCTGGCACAGAAGCTGTTTGGTGAGAGCCACGTAACCGGGAAGTCGTTCCTGCTCAATGATGTGGAATATATCATCAGTGGGGTGGTGAAGGACGTGTCTTCCATTACGCCTTCGGTGTTTGCTAATCTGTGGGTGCCTTATACCACGCTTCCCGAAATGATGGAAACGGAACTGATCGAGAGTGACGGGTCGGTGGGGACGCTGGTCGCCTATATCCTTCCCGCCAAAGGCTTTTCGCAGAAAGAGGTGGCCGACGAGCTCGACGGGCTGATAGGCCGTTACAATGCTTCTTTGCAGGAAGGTGAAATAGCGTTGAGGACACCGCTCGACTCGCATCAGACGCATATTGTCCGGCAGTTTGTAGGTCTTAGCATTGGTAATAATGTGGAGAAAGACGGTGGGCTGCGGTTTATTTATATCGTGCTGGGGTTACTGGTTCTTCTGTTCCTGCTGGTACCGGCTTTGAACCTGTCAGGGCTGAATGCGTCGCACATGCAAGACCGTATTGCCGAACTGGGGGTGCGTCAGGCATTCGGCGCACGTAAGGCGGGTTTACTTTTGCAGGTCTTGATAGAGAATATGGTGCTGATGCTGCCCGGGGGATGCGTGGGGTTGCTCTTTTCTTATCTCCTTATCTTCTTTTTCCAGAAGTTGCTGCTGGCGCCGGGTATGCTGGCGATGCTGGCGGGGATGGTGGATACGTCGCTGACGCCGGGCATGTTGCTGAATCTGCTGGTGTTCTTCTATGCCTTCCTGGTTTGCCTGCTGCTTAATATCATCTCGTCGATGGTTCCGGTGTGGCGTTCCGTTCAGATGAATATAACAGATGCACTTAACAGTTAAAAGAATAAAGCTATGCTAAAACATATATTGATATTGATAAAGAACCAGCATCGCCATAATGTGTGGGTATTCGTGGAATTACTGCTTGTGTTCGTGCTGCTTTGGTATTCGGTAGACAATCTGTTGATGCAGGGGATAACGGCGTTGCAGCCGGAAGGATTCTCGCTGGAGCATGTGTATAAGGTTTCCTTTGCCGTACGTCCGAAGACCAGCCCTTCCTATATTCAGTATGAAGAGGGGGCGAAACGCCGGGGCCAACATGCTTCGCCTGCTGGAACGGTTGAAGGCGCATCCCGACGTCGAGACGGCTACTTTTGCTGCCAGCTATACGTTGCCTTATACCTATGCCAACAGCAATAACAACTTCTTCAACGATTCTATTAGTGTGACTGCTTATGTATATGATGTGCAGCCCGATTATTTCCGCGTCTTCGACATCCGTCCGGCAGATGGGAAAGACGCCGGACAGTTGGCCGAAGCATTGAAGAATGGCTATGTGATAAGCCGCACCATGGAAGAAAAGTTATTCGGTACGGCCGGGGCTATCGGGAAATATCTTACTACCGGACGCGAAGACAGTACAAGGTATCATGTGACGGGCGTAACTGCTCCTATTAAGAAACTGAACAACGAGCAGCCGGGTGCGGTCCTTTTTTCTCTCTTGAAAGACGCGGAAATCTATGATGCGAGCGAACAGAACCTGGGCCGGACGCAGATATGCTTTCGTACCCGCTCCGGTGTCGAGGGTTCTTTCGATTATGCCGCCCGCTTTAAGAAGGAGATGAAGCAGAGCCTTTCGGCGGGCAACTTCTGGCTGGCGGATGTGCAATACTTCCCTGATGTGCGTACCGGCTTTATTGAGAACTCGCTGAGTCTGATGGGAAGGCGGCTGAGTATAGCGATCAACCTGTTCCTGTTGGTGAATATATTCCTGGCGATGATCGGAACCTTCTGGTTCCGTGTGAACCGCCGGCGCAGTGAGCTGGGGCTTCGGATGGCAATGGGGTCATCCCGTCAGGGGCTTCGCAAGCTGGTGGTCAGCGAAGGGTTGCTGATGCTTACGATGGTGGCCATTCCGGCTTTGGTTATTTGTCTGAATCTGGCCTACCTGGATATACTTAATACGGAAGTGATGAAGATCACCTTCGGCCGCCTGCTGGTGGTCAGCCTGCTGACCTGGGGAATCCTGGCTGCCATTATCTGGCTGGCTGTGTGGTATCCTTCGAGACAGGCATCGCGGATGGAGCCGGCGGAAGCGTTGCATTGCGAGTAAGTGGGCAGGATGGAGAGAACTTTTTAACGATAAAGAAATATGTACAAAGTCTATCTTAAACAGGCATTAGCCATGCTAAAGGAGAATAAACTTCTGAGCCTGATCTCCATTTTGGGGACGGCGTTGGCTATCTGTATGATTATGGTAATGGTAATCACTTACCAATTGAAAGTGAAGAACTATTCTCCAGAGGATATCCGCGACCGGACACTTTATCTGCGTTGGGGCGGGCGGACGCATGAGGGTAATAACTATGGCAATGGCTACCTGTCACTACGTGCGATCAAGGAATGCTTGCTCCCGTTGAAGACGCCGGAAGCCGTTTCTTTCTCCTCTCCCTGCCGCAACCAACTGGCATCGCTGCCGGGCGGGAAGGAGCGGAAAGACTGCCTGGTGCTCTTTACCGACGATCAGTTCTGGAAGGTATTCAACTTCGACTTCCTTTCCGGCAATCCCTACAACCGGGCAGAGGTAGAATCGGGCATCCGCAAGGCGGTGATAACGGCAACGATGGCGCGTCGGCTCTATGGCACCACCGATGCCGCCGGCAAGACCGTAATGATCGGCTATAAGCCCTATACGGTGGCCGGTGTGGTGAAAGACGTGTCGACCATTGCCCGCATGGCCTATTCTGAAATATGGATCCCGTATTCCTCGGTAGGTGAGCAAATGTTGGCGGATGATACCTGGGCGGAATCTATTACCGGCTGGTATCATGTGGCGATCCTGGCGCATTCGCCTGCCGATTTCGATGCGATCCGTAACGAGACGGATAATCTGCTTGCCCGCTTCAACAGCTCGTTGAATGAGTATAAGCTCTCCCTGTATAACCAGCCAGATACGCAACTGGAGATGGTTATTAAAGGGCCGGGGGCGATGGGGCCGGATAAGACGAAAACTATCTTACAATACCTGCTGGTGATAGCGATCCTTTTGTCTGTACCTGCTATTAACCTCTCGGGCATGACCTTGTCGCGGATGCGTAGCCGCCTGTCGGAGATCGGTATCCGCAAGACGTTTGGGGCGACCAACGGTAAAGTGCTTGTACAGATATTGTCGGAGAATATGTTCTTGACCTTGCTAGGCGGAGTAGTGGGACTGGTGTTCTCATACATCGCGATTTACCTGATGCGTACCTGGCTGCTGAGCGAGAGTTTCGGTTCGGTATCTCTTATATTCGGGGGGACGTCTATGCTGTCCGTCTCCAAACTGCTGAATCCGATGATATTCCTTTACGCTTTCCTGTTCTGTCTGCTCCTGAACCTGCTGTCGGCAGGCATACCGGCTTACCGGATGTCGCGCAAGAATGTAATCGAAGCATTGAACGAATACTAACCGCTAACACTATACGAAGATGGTAAAACATATATTTAAGATGATCTGGAACCAGCGGAAGAGTAATAGCTGGTTATTGGGAGAATTGCTGCTGGTCTTTGTCTGCCTGTGGTATATTGTCGATTATTTCCTGGTAGTCCTTTATACATTCAATGCGCCGGTAGGTTTCGACCTGAGTCATACGTACCGTTTCCTGTTTAATGCCCGCGAAGAAGGGGCGAAAGGCTATGTAACGATGGAAGAGCATCCTGCTACGGTGGGCGACGACCTGTGGGAAGCGATCGACCGGATACGCCGGATGCCCGAGGTAGAGACTGTCTCTTTCTCCCGGTTCGGTATTCCTTATAATACCATGGATAACTATATATCGCTTCGTGCCGATACGCTGTCGGAAGGGGTTGCCTGCCGCCTTTATTATGTATCGCCTTCCTATTTCGAGTTATATCGTATCTGTCCGGCATCCGGCTATAAAGGCGAATTGAAGGATGGCCTTTCCGATCGTGCAATCGTTATTACCGAAGATGCCGCCGCGAAGTTATTCCCCGGCGAGAATGCTGTCAGTAAGAGGGTTTACCTGCAAAATGGCAACGACCCGCTGGAAATAGGCGCCGTTACCCGGACAGGACGTGGCTCGGAATTTGAAAGGGTAAGGCAGCAGGCATATCTCTATCAGGGGGAGTCGGACGTGAAAGCATTTCCGGGTGAGATGTTGCCCTGGCGGAAGTCTCGGTGCGGGTGAAGCCCGAAGCGGAGAAAGACTTTGCCGAAAAGTTTATGACGGAAAAGAGTGGACAGGCGGAACTGGGTAATCTGTATCTGCAAAATATTACACCTCTATCAAGTACCCGCGAGGATGCCTTGCGGGAAGGCAAGAGCGACATGAAAACACGTGTATTCATCCTGTTCTTCCTGCTTCTGAATATCTTTCTGGGGATTATCGGTACCTTCTGGTTCCGTACCCGCCAGCGGCAGGGCGAGATGGGGTTGCGTATGGCATTGGGCTCTACCCGTAGCCAGTTAAGGATAACGGTGTTGAGTGAAGGGGTTTTCCTGTTGACTGTCGCCTTTGTGCCGGCTCTGCTTATCTGCCTTAATATCGCGTTGCTGGATCTGACAAGCACCGGACTTCTTGATAATACGATTCTTCGCTTTGCCGGCGGGATCATCCTTACCTATCTGCTGATTGTCGGGATGATTATTGTCGGTGTCTGGTATCCGGCCAATGAAGCGGCCAGTCTGGAACCGGCGGAAGCGTTGCATTACGAATAGCCTTTATATGTGGTTAGACACACTTATATAAAGATTAGAACTTGAATGAAACCCCGGACTTGTAGCGAGTACACGTCCGGGGTTGCTTTTATCTTCTTATCTGCATGAAGTATCAGAAATTCATCGAAGCATAGATTTCGAAATGCCTGTCGCCGGCAACCGGACTGATCGACAGGTTGTGCTTTTGTGCAAACGGGCGGGTAAAGATATAAGCGCTGCCGATACCCATGGCGGCTCCGGCTGCCACGTCCTACCAGTCGTGTTTCTTGGCATACGTGCGGCTCCAACCTACGTATGTAGCTACGGCGTAGGCAGGAATACCCCATTTCCAACCGTAACGGCGCTGGATAAAAGCCGCTCCCGTAAACGATACCGAGGTATGCATCGAGGGAAAGGAGTGATTGTCGCTGCCGTCGGGGCGCTCTTTCTTGATCAGATACTTCAAGGCGTACGTCATACCGACTGTGCTTACTCCTGCCAGTGCGCCTTGCTTCAATCCTTGCCAGTCTTGCAGGATCAATACCGTTGCCAGGCTGGCGGCCAGAGTAACGAATGCCAGTACATCGCCCGACGTGCGGACTGCCTTGCGGCTGCCGCTCAGTTCGACTTCTTGTGCATAGCTTTTGAAACAGGTGACGAAAGCCAGGAGAAAGATTAAAAGACAGGTCGTTTGCTTCATGTTTACTTTAATGATTATCCGCATGATGTCCGTTGATTTATTGAACATCATATGAATGTTTTA
>JAJPZM010000471.1 GCA_021204335.1 Parabacteroides sp.
ATAGGGGATATTGCATACGCGAGCAGTTTTATTAATTTCTAGGTTCCATAATTTTAGCTTTTCTACCATTTAATCGCCAAATGAATATTCTTTAAACTGAAGCTGGTAACGTTGTATCCCAAACCGATTAATGCCTGTTGTATCGGAGTGATCAGGGCGACATCTTCGATTTCTGATTGATAGTTCAAAGAGAAATTACCGATCTTGGACTCCTGATTGATCAGTGAGTAGATATCATCAAGTACCTTGTTTACCAGGGTAGAATTTTCGGTTGCGATTCGACGCGCTTCTTCTGCATTTAATTTGCTCATGATTGTATGTTTTATTGATTATTGATATCAAAAAAAGTATGTTTGATTTTTGGTTATCGTGTTTTTGATAACACTAAATCCAGTTTTTTAGTAGATTCGATGATTTGCATTGCATTCCGTCGTAGTATGTAGTTCTCAGCTTCCAGTTCCCTAATTCGGTCACCCTGTCGTTTGATCAGGGCTGCTGACCGGATAAAGGAATAGGATGCTTTCATTACAGCTTTCGACGCCTGGCGGCATCCCGTTTCCTGCATTACAGTTTGTAACATCTCCCGATCCTGGTCAGACAGGCCACGGATCAGAATATTATCAGGCCCCTTCACCATGATCCGGTTTCCAATTAATCTGTATCTCAGCCTTGACCCTACCAGTGCCTTGGCAGTAGTCGCACTCAGTTTCTTTGTAGTCGTTAAAACCGACCTGCTCTGAGCCGCCGCCCCGACCATGACATACAGGACAACAGTAACCATTCAGTACCATCTTTTCCCACACCATCTGTAAACGCGGTGGCGTGACTTCAATAATTCTCTTTTTGTGTACTCATTTTGCTTGTATTTTAAGTGATTGTTCCCGGAGGTGGAATCGAACCACCTCAAACAGTAACCGTTCGGGATTTATTTTGCTATGCGTCGCTCTGTGCAGTAGAAATAGCCTTCCGGATTATCACGATGAGTAATGATGTAGTCATCACTCTTGCGCTGGTGGAATTTCCAACCATTATTGAACCTGCGGTAGGTAATAGCACATATCACCTGAGACGATTCGCTACTGTAGCCACATACAATGCCTTCCATGTTATCGAAAGTGGCTGTCTGACCTTTGTATTTTTCATACAATTCGCGTCCTGTTGGTAGTTCCATGTCTACAATCTATTAAAAGATGGTTCCAACTTTGTCCATACGCCCATTGCGTTCTTCTCGAAGAAATAGAAGTTCGTAGAAGTACCTTCAACCAGATGGCTCTCTTTGAAAAGGTTCATGATTGCAGAATATTCAGGATCATTAAAACGCTCTTCCAGTTCATACAACTTACTAATTGACTTATAATCCAGATCGCCGTATTTATTACGTTCCAGCAACGTCATGGCAAGCTGATACATCGGGTTGTCCTGGCCATCTTCTTTCCCTTCAATCCATGCCTGAAGGAACTCAATCAGGCGGCTGGCAGCAGCATCGGCCCGTTCGTCGAATTTTTTCACTTTGCAGGATTTCACCTCAATACAAAAGTTGCCTTCCTGAATTTTGAAGTTCATCTGACCGGAGTTGCGAAGTTGGCCATATTCGGCCAAGACGTTGCGGAATGCGCCTAATTCTTCCACACAGAAAGAGTGTAACCCTTTTACTTCTTCACGTACGGCACGAACCTTGTTTTCTACTTTTTGAACCAATTCTGCCCGGATGCCTTCGTAGGCAGAACGTTTTTCCAATGCGATCCGGTGTTCTTCTTCACGCTTTTGAGCTAGTAATGTTGCCAACTCCTTACTGGATAATTTGCTTAAATCAGTCATTGTATTATGATTTTAAATGATTAAAAATTGATTATCTTATTTCCCTTCATGATCTCGATCTGAGATGCCAAACCATTCAGGCGATTAATGTTCTCTGGCGTGCACATTACCGGATGATCAAACATCAATTCAGCCAGTTCGTCGTGTTCTTTTTCCAACTGCTCAATCCGTTCTTTCCTGGTAAAAGTCTGAACCTTATTGTATTTTCTATCGGTATAAATCATACTGCTAGTTCTTTGATATCACATAATCCAGGGCAGGATCACCATTAATGTCAATACTGTTTTTCTTGCAATACAGACTATAAATTGCACTCAACCTGCTTTCAGGTATTGCATTAAAATTCCCACAATTGGCAGCCCGGCAGGCTACAGCCATTGCATAACGGATTTTATCCTGTCGGGTAGGATAGGTATACCCCAGCTTATCCAACCAGGTGCAGATGGCAGCAATAACGCGCTTAGCCGCTCTGTCGCGATCTTCATCGTAACGGACTCTGCGCTGTTCAGCATTACCTTTCATAGCCTCCAACATATTACTGTATTCTGCCGGATATTTCCGGTACATCTCCGAAAGGGAGCAAGTCTTTCCTCCACTATACTGGTTTACCAGACCCTCTTTGATCACGTCTTTATAGGCATCCTTGTAGCCTGGCGTCTCCTTGATGAGCGTCCAGAAAAGAGCGTGCGAAACAGGCTTCTTTGTCTTCTTTTGTGTTGCCATAATGATTAATATTAGTGTTGTTTGTTCCCGGAGGCGGAATCGAACCGCCCCACGATAACCGTTCGGGATTATTTCTTGTCTTTCCAGACAAGTTCGCGTTCCAGGGTGCCATTTTCCTGCACATTGTTGTAGATGGCATCATCGCAGAATTCACAGAGATGGCGATCCTGATCAGCGCGAAGACTGCAATACCCTTTCCCGCACACGCCGCAAACGGCAAATTCAACTTCTACCTGATTGCGCATCGTCTGATCTTTTGCCCGGCAGATATCCACCTGTACCTTGTCTTTTTTACAAGCCTTGCAAATAGCCTTTTCGTCTAATTTTAATTCCATTTATCAGTGTTTTAATAGTGTTTAATCATTGATTGGTAACTGGTATTTCATCCGGAAGAATTTTTCCGTTAGCGGAACATTCATTTCGTCCGCTTCACGCATGGCCGGAACAAGGAAATCATGTAACTCACCATAGTTTTCGCAGATACACCGGATCGTTTTCTTGAAGGAAGAAGGAAAAGGCATATCGGCCAGGAAGGCATCAAAGTTCTTATCCATCGGTTCGATATGGCGGATGCCTGCTTTAAAACGGCGATAGAACTGGGGCATTCCCGGTTTGTTTTTGGATTTCAATCGATCCATGGTTGTAATCAACTGATCCGTACCGATCAGCACGGTCGCACAAGTCCACTTGAGGGTATCATACATGGCCTTCAGCATCTGGAAAGTATTTAATGTAAGATTCTCGGCTTCATCAAAAATCAATATTGGTTTCTTTCCGTCTGTCTTTCCCATTAGATATAATTGGACATTGATAGCTGAAAGCTTCCGGCTGATACGTCGATCATACAATTTATAATTGATTGCTTCCGCCATTTTTTTCGATTAGGTCGTTGATAGTATCGTAACGGTGACAGGTTACAACGAACACCCGATTCGGAAATTCCTTTCGAAAACGGTCAACAGTGTACGTTTTACCGCTACCACTTTCGCAGATCAGGACACGGGTAGCACTGGTAGCCAGGGATTCACGTAGTTCGAGGTCGATCGCTTTAAATTGCGGTGTATCTACATGCGGCCAGTATTCTTTTGCCAGCTTGTAGCCGATAGCTTCGGCGATCTGTACAAACCAACGGTCAGCAATGGGCTTATCTATATTCGCCTTAGAGTCGCGATAGGTGAAATTCATGCGCATAATATGCGAGATATAAGCCACATTGACCTTTGTAAACTGAGCTATTTGGTTGACTCCGGTCGTTTTATCGTTAACCCAGCCATTGGATACGGCATAATCGATCGCGGCCTGGGCAATCTGTTCTTTTTGTTCTTCTGTAATCATATAAGTTTAATTTTTATACAGTTTTTCTCTCATTTTCATGTATGCGTCCTTATCGCCGCTAGTGTCGGCAGGAACGGGTGAAGGCTTTTTACGAGCTTTCCGTGAGTTCTGTTTAGCCTTTGCTTCCAGAGCCTTTTCCCGCTCGCCATTAGAACGCTCTTTGGCATGCTTGGTCTGTCGGCGAACGTTTCCGTAGCGTTCTGGATATTCGTTGTAGAGGGCTTCGGCAACGGTTCTAGCTTCTTCTGTGAAGTTTTTAACCTTATTCTGAACTTTACTTTACGGATCATACCCTTTCCAATAGCTGCCATACTTTCGTCGGTAGCCTCCGCATGTGATATCGCAGCTTTTGGAGTAGGATAGCAGGAGAACATATAACGTCCGTCTTTTGTGTAGACATCGGCGCATTCATCATCCCAGTAGATATCCGTTTGTACCAGGCTGGCATAGCCTAAGTATTCACGAACCAATTCACCCAAAACTTCAAAATCAGGGATATCGAATTTGTATATCTCGCCTTTGCGCTCCAACTGGATTGTACCACGTTGGCGAGTGATTTCTTTACTGCTGTAACGTCCGGTAAGCTTACGCCAGATACGTTCGTCGATTAGTTTGCAATCCGGATGAAGATTCTCAGCATACATTTCGGAGCGGGTAAGGCCAACGTGAGTTTTACCTTCGTTCCATTCGTTTATTTTAGCTTTCAACTGGGCAATAGCTTCTTCATAAGTTGGGAAATCTTCGATATTGGTATAATCTTCATTATTTTGACTCTCTATGCTTTTAGCATCCCAACTCGATCCCATCCAGTTCATCATTCGGCGGAAACGCTTTTTGAACAGACGGAACTGGGTTTCTGCATAATTGGCCTGTGAGTTACCTTCTTTAATTGTCCGGTAATGCCGGCAAACCAATCCAAGGAAGTCTTTACTTTCATTACTGGTAAATGCACCATGATTATCACTGATCAGTTCCATCACTTCATGTTTGTTGATCCTTGTAAAGCCATCAGCATCGCCTGTTTCATCATATAGGGCGATTCGCTGTGATAACCGGGGGCGGAAGGACACCAACCGACGATCTTACCTGTTGCAACGTCGCTAACCAACATTACATACAAGCGCATGGAGCGCAAATCCCCCTCCTTATCAATATATTTGTATCCGATTGTACCGGAACCATCTGCACACCAAAGTGAATTAGAATATACAGGCTTATCGCTGGATATATAAGGCAGGCAAACTTTATTGAAAAAGCTTGTTCCGTGACGTTCTGAGGTTGTATTGAACTCGGTATCATACGAATTAGTGTAATGACAGAAGGTTGAGTAACTCATCGGATCAAGTCCCATATAGGAGATATCATCCCGATACTGGTTCCAGAGTTCGATCTTACTGCCTTTTCCTGCACCACCGGGATTCATCCACAAATCAAGTATAATAGCCTGGTGCATATCGAAATTATATATTTCGCCGGTTCGGGTATCAACCAGTCTTTCGCAGCCAAGCTTACGGGCATTGTTATTACCTAAACGACCGGAGATCAGATATTCACGTTGTCCGTCTTCGTCCATTGGGAAATATACTAGTTTCTTACGTAAACTTCCACCGGTAGTTATTGTGAATCCATACAGTTTACGACGATCCAGAATTGAACCGCAGAGATTGAAGAAATCTTCCTGCCGTTTTATATCCAGTTCCCGGTAAGCTTTGTTATCCGTCATCTCACGAACTACACGCATCCATTGAAGTGCTTCTGCCATATCGCGAGCCATATCCTGATTGAATTTGCATACACCATCAACATTCTTGAATAGATAATATTCAATATCCATACGATTTACCCGATTTGTCACCTTCCGGATCAGATATTCTTCGGCTTCTTTCAGGCTTATTTCTCTATTTTCAGCCTTAGCCATATCTGCCAGGTGGAGTAATATATCTTTATCTCCCAGCCGGGAACGATATTGGGTATCTTTCCGATCGGGGATATAATCGTAATCGTAGTAGAAGCGACCGTCTATGCGGGCATAACGCCAGGATTTACCGGTTGCCGGTAAGATATCTTTGGTACGGTGGCAGGGAGAAACAGATGCTTTGTAATTTAAACGTCCTTTTGTTCTCAAATATTCATTCATTCCACGACCCAGCGTATTGCAAATAAACCGTTCCGACACCCACACCGTCGGTGCGTTTTGGAACGTCCGTACAATTATGTCATCCTGTCCGATATTCATCGCTTAAATACTTTTTATTAGTTCCCGGACCAGGATTCGAACCTGGGCCACCATAGCATTTGACAATAGCCAAATGCCGTGCTCTACCTGCCTGAGCTATCCGGGATGCCCTCGTTCCGCGGGCCGCGTACCGAAACCTAAACCTAAACCTAAACCAATCTTACCTAAACTAATTATGATTGTTTATCTTCATCGGTCAACTTCTTAAAAAGCCGATCTATTTTTTTGTAGTCTTCCTCGGGGATAGTAGCCATTTTTACCAGCCAGACGAATACGATAATCATTATACCGCATGCCAAACAAGGGATAGGTTTCCCATTATCTATATCCAATGTGATAGTGTGTATGCTATATAGGGTTCCTATTAGCATGAAAGGTGCCATAAGTATTATTATCAATGATTTCATGTCAGTAAGTTTAATATTATCTAGTTGCCCCGCCGTCAGACCCGATCTGACACCTGCAAGCCTTTAACTTTCTTGGCGGGAATAGTTGGAGGTTATGGTTTATACGCCTAACTTTAGGCCATCTAAAGATTTACAAAATGGAAAAAGGTTATTTAAGAGCGTTGATTCAAGGTCAAATCCTTATCAATGCAAAACTTAATCACCCGAATTGGGTAGAATTAAGTAGTGAGGAAAAGGATAAAACAGTGAAAGAATCTATGGATGAGATCACTCATGTAAGTGTTGATCGTGATCCTTATCAGAACTATTCTGAGGACTCCATCTTCTGCGCACTCTGGAAGCATTTAGAGATTCAAGGGTAATTATTCTCTCTCTGTCATAATAGCTATTGAGTCCATTACATACGATTTTAACATGTTCAATGAATTTATCAATGGCTACTATGTTTTCTCCTTCAAACAAGCCAACAAAAGCCTCGGCTGCATCTTCTAGCCTTTCATAACTTCGTACTTTTAGTGCTACAGTTAATTTCTCTCCAAACTCATTCACATCAATTTTATTAATCTTTGGATTATTTGTATTCATACTAATTTCTCCTTCTTATTTATAAATAATAACCCGCTCCGTTTTATCCGCTCTTCCGCCAAATTCCTTAATAGCGACCTGTCTGATCCGGTTTGCCAGTTCAGACCTGGTAATACCTCTCAATGCCTTACGAACCGTCGGAGCACTGACCCCAAAACGTTCCTGTAACTTTTTGCTTACTCCACTTTTTACCAATACATCTGCCATATTCTTTAATTTTTTGTGTTTAACAATTCCTTTTCATATCTTTATCGCCGAGTTTCTTTTCAGAAACACGATGCAATATTACGGATAATTATCACAATAAAATTATTATTATGACAGGCAGATTAGAGCAATTTATAAAATATCAAGGACTTAGCGTAAGGTCTTTCGAGATATCCATTGGCGCGAGTGATGGTATGATTAGACGTGCCATCAAGAATAATACGGATATACAAAGTAAATGGCTATCTGTTGTTGTGGAAAATTATCCGAATCTAAGTATAGATTGGCTCCTCACCGGTCATGGCTCCATGCTAAAAAGCGAGTCTTTGCCGCTGATGGGCGAGCGGGAAGCAATAGTAGACAGCGAAAATATATCGGAATTGCCAGCCAAAAGAAACCGGATTCCTTTTTACGATGATGTCTCCACCATTGGTGGGTTGAGCGATCGTGTAGCCAATACAGACTCCGCATTTCCATCCGAGTGGATTGATGCCGGTGATTGGTTTCCCGAAGCGACTGCCGCCATACGGCATTATGGTGACAGTATGGTGGAATACCCCAGTGGCTCCATTCTTGCCTTGAAACGAGTGCAAGATCAGCGATTAATTATGAATGGTCGTAACTATGTAATCGAAACATCAGAATACCGCGTCACAAAGCAGCTACAAGACGAAGGCGACCACTTCATGGCCTACAGCACCAACCGTGATATCTATCCGGATGGCCACCAAATCCACGCCCCGTTTCCTGTTCCCAAAGATGCGATCCTGCATATTGACCTCGTTCTTGGTTGCGTAATCAAAGAGTATAGCAATGGGGCAATACAGATACGGAAATAAAATTTCAAAAAGCTTTAAACAGTAATAATCTATATGAGAACAGTTGATTTGAACGAGATATCCGAGTTAGAAAAAGAGTTTCGCCGCTTGCGGTTCAACCCGATTTACTTTTATGAATATTATTGGAAAGAGAAGCATCCGGACGAACCGGAACTGTCCCGTGAACAGAAGCAAAGGCTATATGACACGTATCGGGGCACCCCTTTCTTCCAAGATTTCGGGGATGCCATCAAGCATCAAGAACGTATTAAAGAGTTAAAAGCCCAAGGATATGAAGATTGGGAGATCATGTAATAACTTAGTATTATAGAACAATTATGAGTCTTAAAATAAAAGAAAGCACTGAACTCAAAACGATGGTTTTTGATGAAATGGAGCTCTAAAGAGCTATTCGGAAAAGTGGATATGTCCATGAAAAG
>JAJPZM010000288.1 GCA_021204335.1 Parabacteroides sp.
TTTTTTATTATACAATTTAATTAGTGCTCAAAATGAAAGTAGCAATTGTTGGAGTGAGTGGAGCGGTAGGACAAGAATTCCTGCTCGTACTCGACGAAAGAAACTTCCCGATGGATGAGCTTGTGCTTTTTGGTTCATCTCGTAGTGCCGGACGTGTTTATACCTTCCGTGGTAAACAGTACACCGTTAAGGAGCTTAAGCATAACGGCGACTTTAAGGGAATCGATGTTGCTTTTGTTTCGGCCGGTGGCGGTACTTCTGTCGAATTTGCAGAAACCATTACAAAACATGGTACTGTGATGATCGATAATTCAAGCGCATTCCGCATGGATAACGATGTACCTTTGGTAGTTCCTGAAGTGAACCCGGAAGATGCACTGAATCGTCCGCGCGGTATCATTGCCAACCCGAACTGTACCACCATCCAGATGGTCGTTGCTTTGAAGGCAATCGAAAAGGTATCGCACATCAAGCGCGTACACGTATCTACTTATCAGGCAGCCAGCGGTGCAGGTGCAACGGCTATGGCAGAACTGATCAAGCAATACGAGCAACTGTTGAAGGGCGAAGAACCTACTGTAGAAAAATTTGCTTATCAGCTGGCATACAACGTGATTCCTCACGTAGATGTGTTCACTGACAACGGTTATACAAAAGAAGAAATGAAGATGTATAACGAAACACGCAAGATCATGCATTCCGACATCGAAGTGAGTGCCACTTGTGTTCGTGTTCCAGTTATGCGTGCTCATAGCGAAGCTACGTGGATCGAGACAGAACGTCCTGTCAGCGTGGAAGAAGCCCGCAAGGCGTTTGCCAAAAGCGAAGGTATCATCCTGCAGGACGAACCGGCAAAGAAAGACTATCCGATGCCGTTGTTCGTAGCAGACCACGATCCTGTTTACGTAGGCCGTATCCGCAAGGATATCAGCAACCCGAACGGTTTGATATTCTGGACTGTAAGCGACCAGATCAAGAAAGGCGCTGCCCTGAACGCTGTTCAGATAGCCGAATACCTGATCAAGGTTAAGAATATAGGATAATAAACTTTACTATCTTTCTATATAAAGAAAGGGACGGTCTGTTGGAGATCATCCCTTTTTATTTAATATAACGTGACCATACCTCTTGTAAATAGGGTCGCCATACTAGATTTATCTTCTATAATCGATAAATTAGACACGATTTCATCTTGTATAATCGATAAAATCACATTATATTTGTCTTGTATAGAAGATACAATAGCATGGAAAAGGATGTAATCAAATCACTAATCATTGAATATCAGCAATTCGTAGAGAGAATCACGCTGATTGAGCGGGATATTCATTTGTCTGATCAACTGAACTATGTATTTGTGGGTCTTCGCCGTGCCGGAAAATCCTATCTGATGTATCAACAGATACAACATTTGCTGAAAGAAGGACACCGGATAGAAGAAATACTTTACTTCAATTTTGAGGATGATCGCCTGGTAAATCTGACAGTCGAAGATTTTGACCTCATAAAGGTCTGTTACGAGGAACTTTACGCACACCGTCCGGTCTTCTTCCTGGATGAAATACAGATTGTGGAACATTGGGAGAAGTTTGCCCGTCGACTGGCAGATCTGAAATACCGGGTATATATTACCGGAAGCAATGCCAAAATGTTAAGTAGTGAGATTGCAACAACCCTTGGAGGCCGTTTTATCATTCAGAATGTGTATCCTTTCTCATTCCGGGAATATCTAAAAGCCAACAATATAACAATCGATCCGGTATGGTATTTCAAAAACCGGACAGAAGTAGTCCGTTCGTTCTCCGAATATTTCTATTTTGGCGGACTGCCGGAACTGGAACTGATAGACGGGATAGAAAAACGCCAATGGTTAAGCAATTTATTCAATAAAATCTTCTTTGGTGATTTAATTACACGTTATTCAATTCGAAACGACTTGGCAATGAAGGTCTTGATCCGTAAGTTGGCAGAAAGCGTTAAACAACCTTCTTCTTTCAACCGGCTGTCAAATATCGTATCGTCTACAGGTGTTAAGGTTTCCACAGATACCATTATCGATTATCTGGAATTTCTGCAAGCAACATGGTTGATTTTTCCCATCGAGAATTATGCCAGCAAATTAGTCGAGAAAGTATCCAATCAGAAATATTACTTTATCGATAACGGTCTGCTGAACCTGTTCCTGATAGATCCGGTCACTTCCCTGCTGGAAAATCTGGTAGCCATCAACTTAAAAAAGAAATACGAAGAAGAACTTTACTTTTATCATCAGAATATCGAAGTAGACTTCTATATACCGGCAAAGAAGCTGGCCGTACAAGTATCATACAGTCTGAAAGAGGAGGCCACACGCAAGCGGGAAGTGACTGATCTATTAAAAATAGCTAAGGTCATGGACGTAGATAAATTACTCATTATCACTCAAGATGAAGAAGAGGTAATTGTGGAAGATGGAACAGAGATTGTTGTCGTTCCGATCTGGAAATGGTTGCTTGACGGATCATATACCGCGACAGCCACGCGCGAATCGGCACAACCATAATAAAGGAACCATTTCTGGTTATGATATACCAGGCCTTCTATAAACACAGTTCCGGCCGGATACTGGCCGCTTTTCTCAAAATCGGCTTCGGGCACATAAAAAGGCTTGTCTAACCGTCCGATCAATTGGGTCGGATCATTCAGATCGAACAAGGCCTGGCCGGCACAATACGAATTGGCAGTATAAGAAGTATCTCCCGACGCCCCGGATTCGTTTTTGCCATTGTAGAACAGTAAAATACCCTTGTCGGTCATTATAGCCGGCGGACCGCATTCGGTTAAAGCACTGTCGAACTTACCGGGACGGGTGGTCATCACTTTCAGCAATTCACCATTACTGTCGAGCATCGGAGTCCAGTTGACCAGATCGTCCGAAGTGGCCACATTCACGAATTGCTCTCCCCAATACATCCAGTATTTACCATTTATCTTAGCTATAACCTGCTTTCCATCCACAAGTTTTGTCACGATAGAAGCTGATTTGCAGAAATCATTGAAGAACCGTCCGTCGTAGGCTTTGGCAAAGGCGGGTCCGTATTTATTCCAGTGGAGCAGATCGTAGGAAGTGGCCACCGACGGTCGGGCCAGTTTCCGGTTCCATTGCGTATAGAACATGACGTACATTCCATCCTCCGTCATGGCCACTCGGGGATCTTCGCAACCGCCCGGCCATTCCAATTCCTTTTGACTGTCGTTGTCAGGATAGAATACCGGAGTCGTTTTACGTTTGAAATGCAAACCGTCTTCCGAAGAAGCATATCCCAGCCTGGAAGTACGTTGCCCGATGCCTTCTCCGAACTTATCTTCGGCACGATACAGGACAACGACTTTTCCGTCGTATATAGTAGCTGCCGGATTGAATGTATCGTTCGACTCCCAGGCAACGGAATCTTCGGTTAACGGACAATAAAAACGGGTCGAAGGATCGGGAGAAATGATCGGATTAATGCCTTCGGGACGCTGGAAATCGGTCCATGCCCAATCCGGAGATCCGGAACTGTTCTTTTCTGTGCAGGATGTAAAGGCAAGGCTACTTACCAGCAAAATCATCCCTAGTCGATTTGCTTTCATATTATCGTTTGTTAGTTGGTTATACTATTCATATTCGGTTCTGCTCCCATATACAGTTCAAGCACTCCGCCTGAAACGATATCAGAGTAGTCCAGATAACATTTATTGTATTCGGCTCCGTTTAATAGAGCCTTTTGAATATATATATTTCGGGATTATTATTGTGGGCAACGATCGTAAACGTTCCTCCTGTAAACCAGGCAGGATCGAGTTTAAATTCGATACGGTCGAAAACCGGACTGGTAATTTCGATGCGTGTGTTTCCCGGGCAGGACGGATGGATACCAGAAGCGGTAAGCACATACCAGGCCGACATTTGTCCTACGTCTTCGTTTCCGACAATACCTTCCACCTTGCTGGCATAGGCGTTGTCGCAGATGTATCGCGTCCATTTTTGTGTGTACCAAGGTACATCCAGCTGATTGAACAGGAATGGCACGAAATGTACGGGCTCGTTGGCATGGTTGTAATATTCATTCCATAACATGTTAGAAGGTGTTTTCTCAAAAAATGTATTGAGGTCGTCAATCACCGCTTTCTTCCCTCCCATCAGCTCGACCATGCCGGCAACATCATGCGGTACAAACCAACCTTGCTGGTAAGGGTTGGACTCTACGCATCCGTACCACTCTTTCGTTCGGGCATTCTCCGGCCAGGGTTCCCACGTGCCATCCGCTTTGCGGGGACGGAACCAGCCTTTTTCTTTATCGAAAATATTCCGGTATGCCTGGCCTTTCTGATAAAAGGCGGCGGCATCTTTCTCTTTCCCCAACTCTTTCGCCAGCTGGGAAATACACCAGTCAGTATAGGCATATTCCAATGTGTGCGAAATGGAAAAACCTACAGCCGTATAGTCCAATTCGTCGTTTCCAAATTTGCGGGACGTATTCAAAGCATATCGGTAGGCTTTATCGATATCATATTTACGTATCCCTTTTATATAGGCATCCGCCAGGACTGAAAGTGCCAGATTACCGATCATGCATCCTGAATAGGCGTTCATGATTTCCCAGCGTTCATAATATTTCCTCCCGGTCTGATCGGCCAAAGTGATCAATGAGTTTAATTCATCGTTTACCAATGTCGGATTAATAATGGTTTGCAACGGAAACTGGCTTCTGAATACATCCCACCCGCTGAAAATTGTACGTTTGGTAAATGTGCCGTCAGAGTGGTATATTTCTCCGTTACCCCCTGTATAACGACCGTCGGTGTCTGCAAATATGCGCGGATCTATCATGGTATGATAAAGTGCCGTATAGAATATGGTTTTCTCGTCGTCGCTTCCTCCGGATATTCTGATGCGGCTTAACTCTTTGTTCCATTGGTCGCGGGCTTCCTGTTTCACCTGGTCAAAGCTTTTTCCGGCAATTTCTGCCTTATAGTTTTTCTCCGCGCCCTCCATGTCTACAAAAGAAATACCGACTTTTAATGTTATTTCTTCCCCTTTACGGGTAGGGAAGTCGGCGAAGAATCCCAGATGTTTGCCGTTCAGTTCCTGTGTGTTACGAATGACAGGGGCTTCGGACACCCGTTTCAGATAATCGATACCGGTTACCTCATCTCTTTTCCGTACATGGTTCTCCGGTATATCGGCACTCCAGAATCCGTAATCCTGAAGGGGCTTGCTCAGTTCCGCATAAAAATAGACGGTGTAGTTGGCATTTCCTTCCCCGTTTCCCCAGCCTCCCCCTTCGGGAGTACATTCCATCCAGCCTTTGAGAGTATGACCGTCAAGCACTTTGATATATTGCCGGGTAGACGTTCCACCCACCCGACGGGCAAGGTCTATTTGAATGCGCGACTGCTTGTTTTCGGGATAAGTAAACCGTAATATACCACAATGGGGAGTAGCCGAACTTTCCACTTTGATGTCATAGTCGCTCAGTTTTACCGAGTAATAGCCGGCCGATGCTTTTTCAGAGTCTTTGTCATACAGGGAACGGTAGCCTTTGATGCTTCCGTCTTCTTTTCCCGCAATCTTCTGCAAGGGGCCGGTTGTCGGCATTACCAGAAAATTACCTAACTCGCCAAACCAGCCTACCCCGCTCATTTGGGTAAAAGCGAAACCTTCGATCGTTTGATGTTCATAGCTATAGCCCGAACCGTTATCACCGCCGGTTATTATATTCGGGCTGACCTGTACCATTCCGTAGGGAGTAGTTGCCCCCGGAAAGGTCTTTCCCAAACCATGATAAACTCCGGCATCTCCCACGTTGGTACTTGCTCCAATAAACGGATTCACATATTCGACTAGCATAAATTCCTGTGCCGGTTCAGTTGCTGTCAGATCGGTGGTGAGCATGAATGTTTTCAGTCCGAAGCGTGGCATGGCTACGGTTATTCCATTTCTGCCGGCATCTTTACTTACCACCTACACGAGTTGCCCGTTCAGATCGACTTCCTCTACCGAGGAGACGGGAAATCCGAACGTTATACTCCGAGGTGTGCCATCACTTTCAGCATTAAAGAGGCGTATCAGTATTTTGTTTTCCGAGCATTTGGCTGCACTGATTTCATATCCGGGCTTGCTCATCCCGACCAATGATTTATCGGTTATATCCAGAGAAGGATAGTATGTGCCGACCAGCGGTTCATTCCAGCAATTGCTTTCTGTGGCAATATTCGCTTTGTCCCATGTACCGCCATGAGGGATCAGGGCATATTTCATTTACAAAGGTTCCGTTATCTTGTAATCGGGTCCCCAAAGTCCGATACCCGAATATTGTGCGGTTAATCCGAGCGGGAAATCTTCTCCGTAAGAATACGAAGTGGTATGGTCCGATAACAAAGCCATTCCATATTTTTCATTCGGTTCAACCAAATCGGCCCAATGAAGGATGATATTGTGTTTGATGCTATCCCAGCTATTAAAGAATGTATTCTCCAATTGGCTTTTACATACATCGAACGGCGCATTCTTATACAATTCGGGAGACTCCAATCTGGCAGGGAACAGGATATTCAGTTTAAACCGGTCATCACAAAAAGCCCTGCGTCTGTCTTTCCAGTCATCGCCTTGTTTATATTCACCTATGCCTACATTCTTTTTCCAGTTTATAGTCAATCCGCAATCGATGCGTTTTTGTCCGCGGGCAATGGTAATGGTCTGAATAAATGGGTGTGAGGCTATTTCACCCTCTATCTGTACACTCGTTTGCAGGGCGTTGTCTTCCACAACACGAATTACCGCCGGTTTTTCCGAAGACGAGCGGAATGCTTCGTTTTCATAGAAATAACCTCTTAACTCGCCAAAGTGGAATTGGTTTGCCGAGTCGACAAATTCCCTATTCCCTTCTTTTTTTGGCTATCAGGCTTTTTATAGTTCCCCCTTTAGAGGCATCTAAAGTAATTTTATACATATCGTTTTCCAGAATGCATTCATTACCGGTAGTAAACCTGACGCCGGAAACGTTCCTTTTATTCTCTTGTTTATCCCGGATAGCATAGGTGGCATACCCGAAAGAAGGGACTTTCGCCTGGAAAGAGACCTTGATTGCCCCCCTGTTTTTTCTATATAATAAGGTATTTCCTCTTTTGAGGTATTAACGAGAACAAATCCTTTACCGGCATATCGTTCTGCCGGTAATAAGACACTGGCAATTTCTTTTCTGTTTGTTCCTTGTGTATTGTAAATGCGTATAAAACCGGTTTCGGATGACGGAGAGAGTTTGTGGTCAAAGCTCTGCGGGGCTTCAGTGATAATTCCGTCCGACAGGGTATTTGTATGATCAGTCCACAATTTTATTTCGTCCGCCCAGCTCCGGTCTTTATGCAGCCGGTTATACGGCACGATCCATGAGTCGTGATGCTGCGCCAGCATTAATGTGCGGCATGCATCGTCGAGTTTGGGTTGGGCACAGTTATAATTATTTTCCAGATGAGCCAGGGTAGCTAATTTTTCCACCATGACGATCTTGTTCTCGGATGTACGCACTTGCTGTGCAATTCTTTGTAAGATCTGGCTACCCCACATCAGGTTGACAAGTATGTCTTCCTGTGTGAAGTGCCAGTCATCATTGGTCTTGCCTATTGAGAAATTTTCGATATATTCTTTCCATGTCACGTAAGTGGAATTGCTTTTAACGGCATTCCCCGAACCAAGCCAGGGATCGTTTTTCCGCCCAGCATCCTGAAAGCACATTCCCACCGGATGCTCGATTCCGGATTTAAGACAGGCTTGCAGGTAAGATTCAGAATTACCCCAGGCTGTGGTTTGCCAGGTTGAGTTTTCTTCCAGCCCTTCACAGGCATACCGAGGTACGGTGAGTATGGATGTTCCGTCGGGGCTTACCCAATTGACCAGTTCGCCTCCGTAAGGCCGGGTATATCCTCCCCAACAGGTATTCGGATTTTTCAAGACAGCATACTTGAAGCCGAATTGTTGGAGTATTTGTGGCAAAGCACTGGTAAAACAGGGTTCTTCTACCGAGTAGGTTGTAAATTCCACATCGGGAAAATGCAGTCTTATCTTTTTATCCCGTATTCGAATTGCCGGATAAGGCTCTCGCCCGAAATATTATATGCGTAGGGTTGCGCATAAGTCGGATTAGTAAATTCAACCCGTTTATCTGTCGTTATTTTCTTAAAATCCAGATAATCCTGTGGAGTCCCCACCTGTACCGTATCCCATGTTTCGGGTTCTATCTCCAGGCAGATTCTCCATTCGGGATTTTTTTGAAACTCATCAACCAGAAAACGGGTTTTCCACTCTACCGGATAATGCCCGTAGATGTCTCCATGATAACCATCGACAAAAAATACTTGCTGTGAGTAAGAGTACAGGCAAATAAGGTTTAACAAAAAAAATGGTGTGTAAGATTCGCATATCATATAAATATTCAAATAATTATTTCGGGTTCTGCAATAATACAAATATATC
>JAJPZM010000156.1:0-5564 GCA_021204335.1 Parabacteroides sp.
TGAATTGGCCGCATAACAAAAAAAAGAAGGCATCCTTTTAGGACACCTTCTTTTTGTTTTTTTTTGAAGCTTGTGTGTCTTACTCCATTCTTTTGTTGATAACAATGTGACCGATGTAACCCAAAAGAATAACAGCCAAACCGGTAATAAGGATAGTATTGGTTATACCTCCTGTGATAGCCGGTACTGCAAGGATAATAACACCGATCAAGAGCACGATAGCCCCAAGATTTTTCATTAACTCGTTCATGGTTATAGATGTTTTTATAATTATTTTCTTTTCTACCGCAAATAAAGTAATAATAACCCGATTGCAAAAATATTTTCGAATAAAAATAATGAATCCATCAAATTTAGCTTCTATATTTGTAGAATCAATATAGTTCTATATGATGCGAATACTTTACTTGGTTTATTTATGGTTGTTTTTTGTGCCTGTCTTTCTGGTGCTGACCATACTTACGGCTTTAACTGTTATTATCGGATGTCTGCTGGGTGGAGAAAAGATTTTTGCTTACTATCCGGGGATGATCTGGTCGAGACTGACTTGTTATCTGGCTCTTTGCCCGGTAAAAGTAAAAGGGCGTGAGCATATTGACCGTAAACAATCGTATGTATTTGTTGCAAATCATCAGGGGGCGTTTGATATCTTTTTGATCTATGGCTTTCTGGGTGTCCCTATTGAATGGGTTATGAAAGCGGGGATAGGGAAGATTCCTTTTGTCGGGACAGCCTGCCGGGCTGCCGGATTTATATTCGTTGATAACTCGACTGCAAAAGCAGCTGCCCGCAGTGTACGGGAAGCTGAACAATGCCTGAAAAACGGCGCTTCTGTCGTTGTATTCCCGGAAGGTTCGCGTACTTATACCGGCAAGATGATTCGTTTCAAGAAAGGGGCTTACCAAATGGCTCTCGACCAGCACCTGCCGATCATTCCTATTACATTAAACGGGCCTTTCGATATTTTGCCGATCGGTTCGCTGAATATACACCGGCATCGGATGGAGATGGTGATTCATCCGGCTATTTCAACCAAAGAAGTGGATTCGTCCCATAAAGGAATGCAACAATTCGCAGACCATACGCAGGAAATTATTGCATCCGCCTTGTGGGATAAATATAAATAAGCGATCTGTTTTGTCTTATTTCCAGGCTTTCAATATACCTGTTTTGGTCACGCCCAGGCTGAAACCGACACTCTTACCCAGCATCGTGCCCGTATCGGCAGCAACGGAACCGGTAAACTTCCAGCCGTTTAAATCTGGATGCGTATAGTTGATGTCTATCATGGAAGACGTTCCGTATTTTTTATTTAGGAAAGGAGCGTATGACGTTCCCCAACCATTCATGGCGGTAAACAGGAAACGATAAGACAGCTGTGCGTTAATATCACCTTCCGCACCGAAATGCCAGGTTTTTACACGATTGTTTTCGAATCCCAACTTCCCGTCTGCGTTATATTCCGGCGCCGGGATCAGAGGTGAGCCGATGCCGCGGTTGAAATAAGAGAAGCCGGTAAGATATTCACCGTTGTTGTAATAATCGTCATTACCGCCTCCTCGTCCGCCTTTCCATTTATCACGGTCGAAGATGATAAAGTGCATTGGCCCGCTTTGATTCATCGTTACCAGATATTCGGCAACGATTTTATTCAGCCAGGGAAGGGTAGGCAGGTCAACCTGCAATCCCCACAGCCCATCGGTCTTGTTGGCAAATTCGATGCCCGACATATCGTTGAAATAATGCTGGTAATAGAAATGCCCGGCCCAGTCTTTTTCTGTATAGCTGAGTTTGAAATCAAATGAACCGTAATGGCTTCCCAATACGTTTATCTGATCGGATACAGCGGCGTCGTCTCCTCCCTTTCGCCCGAATACTACCCGGATGAAATCTTTAAACGACTGCGGCTGCTTGCCTATCTTCGGGTTGGTCGACGTGCCTCCCCATTGGGCGTAATGTTGGGCGCCGGCAGTGAACGACAAGGGGAAATGGTTCTCGGAATCCTTTATCCGGAAGAAGAATGATTTATGGTGCCACAATATGTTCTTTATATAAGTTTGTTTCGGATTGGAAAAATCTTCCAGATAATCCGTATCGAACGATTTGCCGACGGCAAAGTCACCTTTAATCTGCAGCCAGCCTTTGGTCAGAGGGACAATCGTAAATTGCGGCATGCTCAGATTGATCTCGGGAATGGGGCGTGCATTCGTTGAATGAACCATATCTCCCGAACTCAGTTTTCTGTCCCACAAAGAAGTATATTGTTCCCGGCTTCCGATACTCAGCAATAAACTACGATATCCGAGTTCTGCGTATGCCTGTTGGATAAAGACGTTATGATGACGGGGCACTGCGGCAACCACATTCAATCCTGCTCCCCAACGGAATTTATTTCCGAAATGCTGGTTATGAAACACGCTTGCATTCAACATCCCATTGCCCGCATCCAAAGGTACGACCCCGTAGCGATTGCTCACCATCCAAAACGGCGTGTTCGATCCTGTCGCGGCGGAACCGAACAATTCTGTTTTATAGACGGTTGCATCTTCTGTTATTTCTTCTGTTTGGGAATGACCGTAATTTGCAATACCCAGCAAAAACATTCCCGTTACTATAGTATGTGAAACTTTCATCCAATTAAGTTCTTGTCCGCAACAAAGGTAATGATTATATGTAACCTCTTTGTTGCGACGTTTAAAAAAGAAGCTTAAGCAATATAAAAATACAAATATAATTGTACCTTTGCTGTCGTAGCTTGATTTACAACGTTTGATTATGGGGGAAAAGCAGATATTTTTGGAGTTTCTTAAAAACGAAAAGCATAGACTTTCATTATCTTTGGGGGAATGCCTGTTGGATGCCAACCCTTTGGGCATGAGCCGGACGAGCGTAGTCTTCAAGGCGCGGATGAATGGGAAAGACATCGCCTTGAAGTTTTTCTTGTATGAAGGTGACGGCTCTGGGAAGGGTATGTGGTTAAATAAACTTAAAGCAAACTATCTGACCGTATCCCTTCTGGAGACGAGAAGCAACATCGTGCAGTATGCCGATTTCGATATTCTTACGGTACACGGGGTTGAAATCCCTGTCTTGGTGATGAACTTGTATAAATGTTCGTTGGAAGAATACAGGAGTGTGCTTTCTGTGGACGTTTTTCTCAAGCTCTTTCATTTCCTGACCAGTACGGTGCAGTTTCTTCATAGTATGGGACTTACGCATGGAGCGATCAAGCCCCGCAACATCCTGGTGGACGATCATAACGACTTCGTATTGACCGACGTCGGGATTATCGATGCCAACGAACCCGGCTACTCGGATATTGCCGCCATAGGCACTGTGTTGCAATGGTATGCTTTCGGGAATAACAGTAATAATACAGCCATCAGCAAGGTTTTTCCTGTCTTGAAGAACTATGACCAGATCATAGCCTGTTGCCTGACGCAAGATGAAAGCCTGCGCTTCCGCTCGGTGGATGAGATTCTGGCTTTAATGGAAATACAGAAAGTACGCGACCCGAATGATCTGTTGAAAGAGTTCAGTTTGATATGCCGTAAGAACTTCCCGAAAGAATTGCCTGAGTTTGTCCATTGTTCGGATCAGAAGAAGATCAGTAAGCTGTTCTCTGAGTTTGTCGACAGGAAAGACTTCTTTGGCGGCAACCTGGTTTACTTTACGGATGTGGAACGGAATGTTTTTGCCCCGCAGATTTGCAAGAATGGTTACATCAAGTTCGACAATTCGGCACAGTTAAGGATACTCGACATCTGGATACACAGCGACAACGATATGCGCAACGATTATATCCTGGTGCACCATTCCAATACCTTGCCCGAAAAGGTTAACGGGAAAGATGTCTACCGCTGGGCTGTCTACGAAGACCGCACGCTGATTACCTGGGAAGAAGCCATGAATGGCTTTGCCGAAAGTGACGGGGATATTGTCGCTTTAGACCGTACCAAGATCGAATTTTATAACCGTATTCCTCGCGAGGGATATCTTTTTATCGCTCTGAACCATCTGCATAGCATCATAAACCCTGCGAATATCGGGACGTTGCGCGATTACTTTTTCCGCTTTAGCTTCAGCTACGTCAACCGCTATATACTGGAAGATATGAACAATCTGACGAAGCAGCATGTGACTGCTCCCCGCAAGAAATAACCTGTCTTTAGTCTTTTCCCATCCAGTCGAACACGACCCCGTAGGTATAATCCCTGGATTTTTTCCCGGAAAGGATCAAGTCGTGCATCCCGTCGGGTATCGTATCGCGGGTGACATAATTGCCCAGTTTGGGCGCATACTCCTGAATATCGTGTACATTCAGAACGATGTCGGACGACAGATATTCGTCGTGCCACTCCTTGCTCTCCGGATAAGACCGGTTGGATGACATGACTAAAACCGGATAATCCAGTTGCAACCCTTTCCTCACTTGCTTTTGTCCTTCCTGGATTGCTTTTATCCAGCCGGCTTTTTTCGGGTGCCCGTTTATCATCTTCCAGTTCGTGTCGTATTCCCATTCCCCTTTGAATTGTTTCAGCAGACTGTGTGCGTAGGAGGCATCTCCATAGCCTTGTACGGTCAGGTTCGGGAACAGCCGGCCGATGAATGCGACGGCCGGAATCGCAATCTTCTCCATAAACCAGCCGAAGTTCCAGTCCAGGAAAGGGCTGTTCAGTATCAGGCCGTCTACCGGCAGGCTATCCTTCCTGCTATCCAGATATAAAGGCGTAATCAGTCCCCCGGTGGAATGTGCCATAAGCAATATTTTATCATTCCCTTCGGAACGGATGGTTGCCAGTGCCGTATCGATGTCAGCAAAATATTCCGTCAGGCTTTTGCAGAAGAAGGGATTCTGGTTCGGCAGGATCGAACGCCCGTATTTCCTCAAATCCATGGCGTAGAAGTTGTAACCATGCGCATTCACGCTGTCGCCCAGTTGCTTCTGGAAGAAATAATCGTTGTAGCCATGAATATACAGGACGGCTTGTTTCACATCGGGCAACTGAGGCTTTTTCACCAGCGTGCAGACCACTTTCCCTTCGTAATCGTCGGGCATCTGGAACGTACGGCGCAGGTATCCGTCACCGAGCACGTCGGGAACGTATTGGGCATAAATGCCTGCAACAAAGAGAAATACTAAAGATGTCAACAATAATATACGTCTCATATTCTTTTTTCTTCTTATAACTCTATCCGGTTGTTTATTGTTCGTGGGGCAAAGATAGGCAAGAACTAATACAAAAGAGCCTGACAACTAATCTTTTCCTGCCTACTAACTAATCCTTTTCTTCCTTATCTTAATTCTTTTGTGCATGCACAAATTTAATTTTGAGCATGCCAGAAATTGATTTTGAGCTAGCTCAAAAGAAAAGAAATAAGGGAGAAAAATACTAAAAATAGCTGAGCCACAGACTAGTTGATGCCTTGTTCCGAACTAGTTGTATGAGGAGTGCTTTTTGTTTCATAAGCTAAAAGATTTATGTACTTTTAGGGCTTCATTATAAAACCAAATAAATTTAAATAATAGTATTATTAGAAATGCTTTTTTTTCATAGGCAAAT